>NZ_JAGJEE010000100.1:0-681 GCF_018100885.1 Pseudoalteromonas sp. MMG013
ATACAAACAGTAGTTAAACCACCCAATTATGCAAGAAATTTATGCCTGTCCCATATTATTTATGCCTGTCCCATATTATTTCTTGATACGGTCTACCCCATCGTGTATCTCGATTGCATCGTCGTGAAAGTACGCCAGAATAAGCAGGTTATCAACAAAGCTATTTATCTCGCACTTGGCGTAAATATGGAAGGTCAGAAAGAGCTTCTTGGGATGTGGATGTCCGAAACCGAAGGTGCGAAGTTCTGGCTTAGCGTGCTCACAGAACTTCAAAATCGAGGCGTAAATGATATCCTTATCGCGTGTGTAGATGGCCTCAAAGGCTTTCCTGATGCCATCAATGCCGTTTATCCAAAAACTCAAATTCAGCTCTGTATCGTACACATGGTGCGAAACTCAATGAAATACGTCCCATGGAAAGACTACAAGGCCATTACCGCTGACTTAAAAGAAATCTATCAAGCAACAACAGAAGATGAAGCCCTGTTAGCGTTAGAGCACTTTGGTGATAAATGGGATGAAAAGTACCCTCAAATCAGTCGCTCCTGGACGGCTCATTGGGATAATCTCAATACTCTATTTAGCTACCCTCAAGACATCCGTAAAGCTATCTACACGACAAATGCTATTGAATCTCTGAACAGTGTGATCAGAAAAGCGACTAAGAAACGTAAACTGTTC
>NZ_JAGJEE010000101.1:0-667 GCF_018100885.1 Pseudoalteromonas sp. MMG013
TGATGCTGACGGGTATGTGGTGACACGCGGTGATACACCCAGCTATGAAGACGGCCAAGATTACCTTGATGGCATCAAGAATACCCATGCGGGTAAAAACGCGGTGAAGGTAGCCACGGTAGGTAAACCAAGTAAGGTGATCTTTACCGAGCTGCCCAATGCTGGCGAAGCCCGTGTTGAGGGCGCTGTGTTTGTTGATGGTAATCAAAATGGTGTAAAGGAAAGTAAAGATCTGGCGATCACCAACCTTGAAGTCAGCCTGAGCGGTAAAGATGAATTCGGCAACGCTGTGTCATTGAGCACCAACACCGACAGTAATGGTGCATTCAGTTTTACTAAGCTGCGCCAACCGGATATAGACGGATATGTGGTGACGCGCGCGGACACACCCAGCTATGAAGATGGCCAAGACTACCTTGATGGCATTAAGAATACCTATGCGGGTAAAAATGCAGTGGAGGTAGCCACGGTAGGTAAACCAAGCAAGGTGATATTTACTGAACGACCAAATGCTGGCGAAGCCCGTGTTGAGGGCACGGTGTTTGTTGATGGCAATCAAAATGGTGTTAAAGAAAGTAAAGATCTGGCGATCACCAACCTTGCAGTCACGCTGAGCGGTAAAGATGAATTCGGCAACGCTGTGTCATTGAGCACCAACACAGATAGC
>NZ_JAGJEE010000102.1:0-634 GCF_018100885.1 Pseudoalteromonas sp. MMG013
CTCTGTTACTGATATTTGGGCATACCTAGCCCAGTCATTTTATTTATTGCCTTCACTTTAATCATCGTTTCAGTATGCTGACTATTAAACTGGCGACTTTTTAGCTTATCACCCATTAATTGCTTAAAACGATACATCGCCGTCTCGGCAAGTGAACGAAGGTGGTACCCTGAGTTCACTTTCCACTGCGTTAACCCTATTTGGTGCATCATAAATACGGCATTATTTCTGGGGTGTCCTTCTTCCCAGTATTGGGCATTGTCTCTTGGCGGCACCCGCATAATCGCGCTTTTTGCTGCGACCTCCTCATAGCAACTGCGTGTATCATATGCACCATCACCTGTGACTCTGTCTATATTTCTGCGTAGTGGCCTGATTAAATCGGCAAGGGCTTCACCATCTGACACATTGACCATCGACAGTTCAGCACTCATAATATCGTGACTTGTCGCATCAATGGCCAAGTGCAATTTTCGCCAAGTACGGCGCTTAGTCGCACGATGTTTTCTCGCATGCCATTCACCATTTCCGTACACTTTAAGGCCGGTGCTATCAACCACAATATCTATAAAGCCTTTGCCTGCGCTCTTTCTATATTGCACATCAAGTGTTTTACTACGTTTGCACAAACAGC
>NZ_JAGJEE010000103.1:0-616 GCF_018100885.1 Pseudoalteromonas sp. MMG013
GCTTTTTGAGATGCTGCAAACCCTTCTAACGCGGCAACACTGTGCTCACTGCTGCTATACGTTGCATCGGTGTATTGATGCTGACTCACTCGCTGCCCTAATGTGTTATAACGGTATTCAACTAGGCGATTATCTGCATCTAACTTAAAACGTAAGCGCTGTTGTGTATCGTACACATACACCGTGCTGTCTGTGCCTATTTGCTCTTTGATTAACTGGTTATTGCTGTTGTAGGCCCGCGTTATCGTTACGCCGTCAGCATCGGTTTCTTGTGTTAAATTACCTTCACTGTCATACCCATACTGTGTTTGATGACCCAACCCATTGGTCACACTGTGTAATCGACCCGCCGTGTTATAGCCATACTGCTGAGTCACTATTTGATGATTATCAACTCGCTCCACGGAGGTTAAGCGCTTTTCAGCATCAAAATGGTAATCAACCTGCGCCCCGCCAACCGTCACGCGAGTATGTGTGGCACTCACATAGTTATATAGGGTTTGATTGCCTTCACCATCGGTGAGGCTTTTTACTCGATAGTCGCCATTGTGCGCTTCATAGCCAATGGTTAACACCGTACCATCTGATTGCGATACACTTTGTACACGGTTGCTGC
>NZ_JAGJEE010000104.1:0-616 GCF_018100885.1 Pseudoalteromonas sp. MMG013
GCTTTTTGAGATGCTGCAAACCCTTCTAACGCGGCAACACTGTGATCACTGCTGCTATACGTTGCATCGGTGTATTGATGCTGACTCACTCGCTGACCTAATATGTTATAACGGTATTCAACTAGGCGGTTCTCTGCATCTAACTTAAAACGTAAGCGCTGTTGTGTATCGTACACATACACCGTGCTGTCTGTGCCTATTTGTTCTTTGATCAGCTGGTTATTGCTGTTATAGGCCCGCGTTATCGTGACGCCGTCAGCATCCACTTCTAATGTTAAATTACCTTCACTGTCATACCCGTACTGCGTTTGATGGCCCAATCCATTGGTCACACTGTGTAATCGGCCCGCCGTGTTATAGCCATACTCTTGTTTAACGATTTGGTGATTGTCAACTCGCTCCACTGAGGTTAAGCGCTTTTCTGCATCAAAATGGTAATCAACCTGCGCCCCACCTATGGTCACACGAGTATGTGTGGTACTCACATAGTTGTATAGGGTTTGATTGCCTTCACCATCGATGAGGCTTTTTACTCGATAGTCGCCATTGTGTGCTTCATAGCCAATGGTTAATACTGTGCCATCTGATTGCGATACACTTTGTACGCGGTTGCTGT
>NZ_JAGJEE010000105.1:0-585 GCF_018100885.1 Pseudoalteromonas sp. MMG013
CGGCTCTGAGTTGTTAGAAGGGGTGATGCTGGACATTCCCGCCAGAGCGAACAACGTGAACAGCCACGATAACTTCAAGCCGATGAACTTGGGTGAAATCGTGGGTAACACCGACCCATCACTCCCGTACATTCCACCGCCACCAGAAGCAGGCTGTAATGCGGTTGCTTCTATTGTGATGATAGCCGTGGCCGTTGCCGCAACCATAGCGACGGCAGGGGCTGCGGCAGTAGCAGCAGGTACGTCAGGCGGAGTAATGAGTGCAGGCGTAGGGGTGTTAGGTGGTAGCTTTGGCGCATTAACAACAGCAGGCGGATTAATGGCGGCAGCCACGGCGGGAGTTGTGGGCTCAGTGGCATCTCAGGTTGTAGGTAAAGCCATGGGGGCGGTTGATAGCTTTTCATTAAAAAATGCCTTAGCATCGGGTTTGACAACAGCAGCAACGGCGGGAATGGGTAGTCTGTTAAAAGGCGCAAAGACATTTGCAGCATTAGATGATGCTGACAAGGCAATCAAAACGGCTGATGACTTGTATAAACTCAGTTCAACAGGCCGAGCAGTAATGGGGGCAACCTCAGCCATTAG
>NZ_JAGJEE010000106.1:0-583 GCF_018100885.1 Pseudoalteromonas sp. MMG013
TCTGATAGTGGTGGTTAAGTATTAAGACAAGGAAGTCAGATTCGATTGAGAGTAGATTAATCGAGTCTGGCTGTCGCATTTGTGCCAACAACGAGCCTGTAATTTAAATTGTGTATCTGCTTATAATTAAGTCAGTAATGGCTGAGGATAAGCAATATGGATAAAAAAGCTTTAGAAGCCTTCACTCGCGAAGCAGCTAAGTCGATTAAGACTCCCTCTGATCTTGATGACTTCAGGAAAATGTTAACCAAGGTGACGGTTGAGACAGCCTTAAATGCTGAACTTAATGAGCACTTTGGTGATAAATGAGATAAAAAGTATCCTCAAATCAGTCGCTCCTGGACGGCTCATTGGGATAATCTCAATACTTTATTTAGCTATCCGTAAAGCTATCGACACGACACATGCTATTGAATCTCTGAACAGTGTGATCAGAAAATCGACCAAGGAACGTAAACTGTTCCCGACAGATGAATCGGCTAGAAAAGTGGTGTACTTAGCGATAATGAATCCTTCCAAGAGGTGGACAATGCCTATCCATCACTGGAAGCAAGCTCTAAACCGTTTTATGATTATGTTTGAA
>NZ_JAGJEE010000107.1:0-577 GCF_018100885.1 Pseudoalteromonas sp. MMG013
CATTCAAGCGGGAAAATAAAGAAAGAGTTTAATGAAGAAATACGTGAAGTACATTTGGGTAGCTTTTTTAGTACTGAGCCTTGGCAAAATGCTATATGCAAAATATGAAAATGATTCGCAATATAAGCAATTAAAAAACTCGGTAGAAGAATATTTCCTAGAGGGAGATCCTAACCTTAAATTAAGCTGGTTTAAAATTCAGGATCAAACAATGGCTTTAACTATTGATATTTTAGCTCTAAGCCCTTTAATTAAAAAAACAGAACTAGATAAAGTTAGAAAAAAATCGAGAGATTATATTTACCAAAAAGTTTGCCATCATCCTACCTTAAGGTCTTATTTAGATGATGGCAATTTTATTTCTGTTGATTTTAGAAATGGTAAAAAACCTCCATTTATGAATCTACAAATAAACAAATCAACGTGCGTATAACAAGAGACTATGGCGTCAATAGCTAATTTTAAGTTTTTGGCGCTTCCCACATAACACCGTCTCTGAGCATCGAATTTAAGATCACAATCATCTTCCTGACACACGCAAAAAAATAATATAGGACAGGCACAAATTTCTTTGAAT
>NZ_JAGJEE010000108.1:0-553 GCF_018100885.1 Pseudoalteromonas sp. MMG013
TATTTCTTTTATGCACTCTTGTTTATATTTATCAATTTTTTCCAAAGCGAACTTATACAGAACATTATTGCCAGTAAAAAACTCAATTGGCAGTTTATCAATTTTTTCCATGGTGTACTCGACGCCATCACGTTCAGCTACATAGGTGGCTTTATTTTGATAGATAGATTGAACGATATAGCTAAATTTGGGGGGATTGCAATCAGGTAAGTTTTTAATACTTGTAGCGCTTGCATACACAACAAAATCTGTCCAGAGTTTATCCTTATTTTGCCCCCAAACACCGTAATTATGTAGCCACCTTTCCATAACACCATCGTGGTAATATTCATGTCGTGAGAAATAATATCCGTCTTCACTTCTGACGGTATATATCTTTCGATGCTCAGTAGAAGTGATATTTTCTCCAATCCATATCCCAGTCATATCAAGATCATTGCTAAATGATAAACAAGAAAATAAAAGGGTCATCGCTGTAATAGCTATCTTGGTGATTTTCATCCAAACTCCATTTGAAATATAACTATTTAGTATTTATGCGGCACGTTGTTTG
>NZ_JAGJEE010000109.1:0-539 GCF_018100885.1 Pseudoalteromonas sp. MMG013
AATGCTTATAACCAAACTGTTAGCGCCATAAATGAAGGGGCAGCTGCGGGTAATTCTGTTAGAAACCATCATGCGAAGTTAAACGCCATACATCAAGCACGTTATGCCAGAGGTAATGCTGAAGCCAGAGCCGGTATGATGAAATTTGGTGGCGCGGGTATTGATGCTAAAGCAGCATATGATTGGGATGAAGCAATTGCTTTCCAAGATGCAGCTTGGGCAGATGGTAGAGCTGGTGCCAGCGTGTTACGTGACGGCATGCAATTTGGTTTAAATACGACAAGAAGCTCTTTTGAGCTTTATGGAAACACTTTCGAACGGATCTATGATAGTTACGATTCAATGCTAAACCGAGTCAATAAATTTGATGGACAAGCCTCGTCAAGTATTGCATTTGGTGGCTCTTTAGGGGGGCAATTCCTAAGATTTGCAGGTAGCTTTGATGCTTCTTTTGCATACGATAATCAAGGTCAATTTGCGATCAACTTTACAGGTTGGAGTGGCGGTGTAGCCTCATCTAATGGATTAGCTATAGATGC
>NZ_JAGJEE010000011.1:0-153003 GCF_018100885.1 Pseudoalteromonas sp. MMG013
CTGCTGAACTGTTAAATAATCCGAGTCCGTTACCTGAGATCACTGCACCCATACTTAAAAACTTCCTTCAAAAACATTATTGTTTATTTTTATATAAAGACCTTATCCAGTATTTTCTGAAAAAGTTTAGAAAAAATTTAAATGTATATGAAATTTCTTTTCTTACATCAGCTCAACGAGTACAAAACCGCTCTTAAGCCATTGTTAATACAACTATGAACAATCCGTATCAGCCCTCGGTAAAAAACTTAAACAGAAGCAGCGGAACAACCATCTATACCCTATATCACCTGTTCCATACGCAACCAAAGTAAAGCCCTTCAATGTAATAACACGTCAACTCACCACCAGCTTTTTAGCAAAAAACTACGATTAAACATTCACATAGTGAAAGAAATTCTTTAGACTAGCCTCGGACTATTTATTGAGACCTTTATGCTTCAACCATTTTCAAAAATACTGGTTATTTTTATAATGATGATTGCCTTTTTTGGGCAAGCTGCAGCGTATAGCATTTCTGTAACAATGAATGTATCAATGGACCCTCATTCGGTGATTGATACCGCCAGCATTGCTGCTGATAATTTAGCCACAACAAACAGTTCAAGCGATGATTGCTGTGACGTTGAATGTTGTGAAGCTGAATGTATTTGCCCAGCCAATACATGTACAACTACCCTATATTTGCCTCATGAAGAAGCTGGCGCTGAGTGTACTGCTTCATCGCACTCAATCTTTCCTCATAATACTCAACGCCCCACTCCCATAGTGAAATCACTTTTTCGACCGCCAATTGTAATCTCATAAGAGATGAGCACCGCTTATTCTTTTAAAAGTTAAAAATAATATAAATCAGTGCATTGCACACAATTTTTAGCGTTCTTTGAGGTCAAAAATGCTTCCTAAATATACCAAATTGGCAACAGTAGTGTTGCTAATACCTTCGCTTACTTACGCCAGTGAGCAGCATAATGAACATGAACACCATAAACATGAGCAAAAAAATATAGAGAAAATTCAAGTAACAGCCTCTCGGTTAGGTCGTATTGTTACAGAGTCAGCCACTCGCACCGAAATCATTAATGGTGAAGAAATTCAAGAGAAAGCACTGATGCGGCCAGGGAATATTTCTATGTTGGTGGCCGAAACAGGAGGCGTAAGAGTACAAAATACCTCGCCTGCACTCGGTAGTGCCAACATTCGGCTACAAGGGTTATTCGGTAGATACACTCAACTACTGAGCGATGGGCTACCCTTGTACGGCGGCCAAACCGCCTCTATTGGTTTGCTACAAATTCCTCCGACAGACCTCGCAAATGTAGAGATCATTAAAGGCTCTGCGTCTTCCCTGTATGGCGGCTCTGCACTTGGTGGAGTAATCAATCTGATTTCGCGAACGCCCTCTGACAAGTTTGAAGGTGAAGTACTTCTAAATGCAACCTCTAAAAATGGCCAAGACGTTACATCTTATTTTGCATCTCCATTAACTGATTCACTGAGTGCATCGGTCACAGCAGGGTTGCATCACCAGCAAGAACAAGACCTTGACGATGATGGCTGGATAGACCTAGCTGGGTATAAAAGGGCCAGTGTGCGCCCTCGATTATATTGGTATGGTGACAGTGGCGCCAATTTATACCTTACGTTTGGAGCAATGACAGAGCAGCGAGAAGGTGGCACATTGCCTAATGCAACCGTACCTGATGGAAACTTCTTCTTGCAAACACAAGACACCCTCAGAGTAGATAGTGGTTTTGTGTTTGATAAGCCGCTGGATGATGCTCTTAATATGAATATGCGTGGTTCCCTTACTCGTCAAGAACACCAGCATGAATTCGGTCAAGCATTAGATGACGACACGCACGAGAGCTATTTAATAGAATCAAGTCTATCAGGGTATCACGATGCAACCGCTTGGGTTATCGGAGTTGCGTATCAAGCTGACAAATTCAATTCTATTGCGTATCCAGAGTTTGACTACCACTACGAAGTCCCTGGGTTATTTTCACAACTTGACTATGATATTAACCCAGATACAGCGATATCATTGAGTGCACGCACCGATTGGCATAATGAATATGGCACCCAAGTAAGCCCCCGTATTTCAGTGCTGTACAGCCCTGAAAATTGGCTATTCCGAGGCTCATACGGGCAAGGCTTTTTTGCCCCTACCCCATTTATCGAAGACATTGAAGATGCCGGATTATCTCGGCTCGCTTCATTTGAAGGCCTTAATGAGGAGCGGGCCTCTACCGCTTCACTCGATATAAGCTATATCCTTGATAATATCGAAACCAGTGTGACCTTATTCGCTTCTGATATCGAAGACGCAACCGAGCTGCACACCATAGAGCAAGCTCAAAAAAATGCTCAAAAGCAAGTTCGTATTATTAATGCGATTGGTCAAAGTGAAATTCGTGGAGCTGAACTGTTGCTGCGCTATCGTTGGAGAGATATTAAATTTACCGGCAGCTATTTATACACAGATGCAAGCAAACAAGGGCAAACTGCCTTTGAGCGTACCACCTTAGCACTCACACCGGCTCACTCTGCGGGGTTAGTTGTTATGTGGGAAGAACACGGTAGTCATTTACTTGGGTTTGAAGCTTACTATACAGGAACCCAGCACTTAGAAGGCAACCCTTATCGGGACAAAAGCGACGCGTACTGGCATTTAGGCTTGTTAGGCCAAATCACCCTTGGTCACATTAGCTGGTTTATTAATGCCGAAAACTTACTAAACATCAGGCAAACCAAAGAAGACACGCTGATATTACCTAAGCAATCACCGAGTGGCCGATGGACAACCGATATTTGGTCAAGAAATGATGGTTTTACGGTCAATGCAGGTGTTCGTATTCAGTTTGGAGGTTAAACCCAATGTGAATCACAAAAGATAGACATAGAATACATTTTTCCTGTGTCTATCTCATTTTAACTCGTATTTAAACCGCCTTATGCCAAACGTAGATTGCAGTGCTCAATGGTCATTTCACTATTCGCAATATTATGACCTTTAACCTAAATTAGCCAATGCACTCGGTGACTCCCAGCCATAAATAAACTCTTTCACTTTATTTCCACAAGGGGTGTGCCAGTACCCATAGTCAATATTTTGTCCACCATGGTACTTGTAAAGCCGAATTGCCTGCTCATTACATGCGAGTACCTCAAGATACAAACCATCATTTTTATAATTTACAAAGGCCCATGACGCTGCCGCTATCAGCAATTTAGTACCTAACTGCTGGCAATACATCACCATAAGTTTCACGCCAACTCTGTGCATGCAATCGAGCAATATTTGATAAATTTTTAAGACTCGCTTCGCGAATGTCCATGTTTACACCTAGATCCTTTGATTATTTCACTACTTGTTTTATAAGCCAAAGCATATAATTTATCCAACACAGTCGACCTGCAACCTATGTGACTAAATAAACACAACGAAGCCATCATATTTACTCAGAGCACTCATCACTTTTTTGCTGTTAGGGTATTTATTCATCTTTAAACCGCCTGTCCAGTTTTCTTTTTTTCTTTTTCCTATACGGTTGAATAAATAAAATAATGCCGGTTATTGAAATAATAAGAACAACTAAAGAAACTGGCAGCATGAGCCAGATGTTGGCATTTTTCTCGAAGAAAGTACCATCATGAATTGACTCGATTAACTCTGAGTTACGTTGTGCTATGTGAAGTACCTTACCGGTCGTGCTATCAACTTGAATCTCTACACTATTGTGACTACGTATTTTCGTTATACCTTTACTCGGCCGAACATCTAGTCTGCGAATATCATCCCAATCAGTTATATTGGCACTCTCTACTGATTTAGCCACCGTCAGTATTTGCTCAAATGTCATTGTTGGCACCGTAAACTCCCCCTTAGCCGTCGGGGGTTGAATAAAGCTAAACTCTTTTTTGACCAGTAGCAAAATACCGGTGACTAATACCACAAGCAGCGGTAATGAAATAACAATACTCGCCCATTTGTGAATGCTTCTATTGGTTTTATATACACTCATTGCGCTTCTTTAAAACTGCCAGCTGGTTGATAACTTGAAACTTCGTTTAGGTTGAAATGCAGCATCTTCATCTAAACTCGCATAATATTCTTCATTGGTTATATTATTCACACTTAAACTCACACTGTGATGTACATTCAATTGATGCTCTAAAGATAAATCCCATACTGTAAAGCTATTTCGTACCTGCTCAGAGTTACCAACTTGGTTAACCTCTAAATAGTAGCTATAAGAATTTGTTAATGACCACCGTTCGAAAGTAAGGCGTGCTCTCCAACTTAACTTTCTAGGGTGTAAATCAGCTAATACTTGCCCTGAGTCATCTTCGCCAACTTGCTGCTGGTAACTTACTTCATGCTCTATGCTATCACTTTGATACCACCGCAACTCACTCTCAAACCCATAAACCTGTGCTCTACCTAAGTTCCGATAGCTCAGTTGGACATCATTAAGCGTGTAACGCTCAATATAATTGTTTAATTCATAGTGGTATAATGCGGTGTGGACGCTAATATGCTCTAGTGGATACCAAGTCACAAACAGTTGAGTACCAACGCTGGTTTCAGGCCTTAATGTTTGTTCACCAGCAATAACACCTCTAGGCGTTTTACCATAAAAAAATCGCTCCGTCAGCGTTGGATAGCGAAAACCGTTGCCAATATCTAATCCGGCCTTGAACGTATCAGACAAAGGGAGCTCGATGCTCAGTGATGCATTAAAGTGATTATCAACAGAACGTTCAGCTTGCTGACTGTGTTGCATCAACCAATCATACCTTAACCCCAGAGCAAGTTGCACATCCTTCCAGTGCCATTGTGTTTTGCCATACAGAGCAAAGTTATCTTCTTTGCCCGTCATCTCATTACTGATCAAGCTGTAACTTATGTCCTCTTTCTCACTATGAAGATGGTAATCACTGGTAATTTTTACCCCTTTACGTGATAGCCAGTCAATACCCCAGTAACTTTCTTGCTCTTTGAGTCTGATCTGATGTAGCCACTGGCCACCAAGTGTGTGGCTTTGATATTGCGTCAACCCATCGTACTGATCAAACCTGTGTGTTTCGCTATCCCAGTTTTGATAGTGATGAAAAAGTTTAACTGACCACTTATCATCAGCACTTACTTGAAGCTGTGCCAATGAATGTTGTTCTTGCGGGTAACTACTGACTTGTCGAATTGGATACTTGATATTACTTTTGCCAATATTCTTGCCAATGCTTGGCAACCAAGAAGCCGTCGTTGTATACCCATCGAACTGATGTTTGTACCTTAACAGTCCTGACACACGTTCAAACTCAGTGTTTAACACGTCACCATTAACAGCTTCGGCATCATTAGCCTGCTGATAAGCGAAAGCTGACGTAAAGTTATTATCTTGATGATTTACCGCCACGCTTATTCCTTGGTCAACACTTTGTCCAGATATCCTTAACACGGTTTTATCCAGCGACTCAGTACTCAGGCTCACTACGCCCCCCAACGCTTGAGAACCATATAAAGCGGAACTCGGCCCTTTAATAACCCTGCCTGTACTGAATAGCTGTGGTGCAATAAAAGAAGCCGAGTTACCTGCACGTCTGTCAGTAATAATAGGAATACCGTCTATTTCAGTTCTTATTCGCCCTCGACTAAAGCCACGAATAGAATAGCTTTGGAATTGGCCTCCTTGTCCACTTAGATTAACGCCCACCAGTGTCGATAGCTGATCAGCAATGGTGCGATTTAAGGTATAGGTAGACCTATCATCTATGTATGACATGGCGTGCTCTGTTCCGGCGATGACCAAAGGTTGTTTGGGCACTAAAATCTCAATGACTTCAAGCTCACTACCTTGCGCATAGACGAGCAAAGGAGCCGACATCAATATAAAAGAACTTATGGTTTTCATTGTAGAGATACTGCTTTATTAGCTGGTTATTAAATAATGATTTGGTAATGAAATTACACTGTGATCTTGTCTACTCTCAAACCCCGTTAAAAGGTAAGCGACACTGTAACAATGACAGTGTCGCTCATTATTGCATATTACTTAGTGATTAATGGTGCGCCCTTACTCCATGGACCACCCGCGTCAATAACTGACTTCTGAAGCTCAGGTATGGTCGTTTCTTGCAAACGTTTAATACGCGTACTTACATTGTCTAAACGTTTAATTGCATATGAAAACTGCTCTTTATGCTGCTTTGTTGGCCCATAAGAAGACCAATCTGCTGTCATAGCATAGCCTAAACGACTCGAAATATTAGCAGGCTTAGTGCCCATTCTATCTCGCGCATTCAACCCATTAAGTTCAAGATTAATCGCATTAATTTCTGTTTGAGCCTGCGCATAACGTGATTCCAATGAGGCAATATTGTTTGGCGTACGATCTATCGCCGTACGCAACGTCTGCATTGTCTTATTCAATTCACTTAGTACAGCATTCACAGCAGTGATCCGCTTTTGCGCTACCGCTATTTCTTTGCCGAACTTAAGTACCTCTTGATTAGCTGTAGGTAACGCACTATCAGTAATCGGTTTTAGCTCAAATTCTACCGCCTCAGCAAGTTGTGAAACAGCCCCATTAACGCGTTTATGCAAAGTCGCCGTATATATTCCAGGAATTGCCATTAAGCCAGCATTAAATGGGCTCCAACCTGATGATTCAACTCCCGTTACTGCTTTGCCTGTTGCATACGTCATATCCCAAGTTACACGATGTAGACCTTTGGTATTTTTACCCATAACTCGGTTCACAAACTTGCCCGCTGCATCTCGAATTTCAAGGTATACGACCGGCTTAGCTTCTTGATTCTCTTTTTCTATATCTTCCCAAGCTGGATATTTTGGATAATCCTGCGCTTTAACCATGTCTTTTTCGACCTTTTGACGGGCCTCTTTAATGGTTAATAAGCTTTCTTTCAAGAAGTAGGTTAAAGTTGCGCCATGCTCTGGATTTTTCGCTGCAAAACGATCATCCCCATCCGTATTCGTATGATTCGTATCTAACTGAAACCACTTAACGGGGCGACTAGGAGCCATGAGAAGTGCATCTTGCTCCATCGACTTTTCTGTTAATGCGCGCAGTGGTGCATAATCATCAAGAATATAAATACCACGACCAAATGTACCCGCTACTAAATCATTTTCACGGCGTTGTATTTTTACATCACGCGTTGCAATGGTCGGGATCCCACCGTCTAATTCAGTCCATTTCTGACCACCATCAACAGTAAAGAAAATACCAAACTCAGTACCAATGAACATCAGGTTTTTGTTTACATGATCTTGAACTATGCGCCAAACCAAATGTTTTTCAGGTAAAGTACTTGCGAGTGATTGCCAGCTTTTTCCTAAATTAGTTGACTTGATTAAGTAAGGTTTGAAGTCTCCATATTTATGATTATCAAGTGCGACATACACAGTGTTAGAATCAAATAAATCGGCTCGAATGTCATTTACATATGCGGTGTCAGGAATACCATCAATAGTACTAAGATCAATTTTTTTCCAGCTCTTTCCTGCATTTTTTGTCACTTGAATAAGACCATCATCAGTGCCTGCCCATAAAACCTTTTCATCAACGGGGCTTTCCGTGAAATTAGCAATGGTATGGTATTCAGACATCGCATAAATATCCCAACCAGCTTCGACTGACCACGTTCTCCCCATCACAGGCATATGCATTCGATTACCATTTTTAGTTAAGTCACCTGATATTGGTTCCCAACTGTCGCCTCGATCATCCGAACGCCATACCCTTTGTGATGCAAAATAAAGACGCTTGGCATCATGACTTGAAACATTAATTGGCGCATCCCAATTGAAACGTTCAGCCGGCTCGCCTGGACGAGGTTGAGGTTTAATGTATACGCCTTCTCTGGTTTTCAAGTCATGTCGCGTCAAGTTACCTTGCTGCCACTGAGAATACATAATGTTAGGGTTGCCAGGCTCTACAGCTGGTTGATGGCCATCGCCACCTAAGGTTAAAAACCAATCTTTGTTTTTAATACCTTCTTTACGCGTGGTACGAGAAGGGCCGCCTTGTGTTGAGTTATCTTGCGCACCTGCGTATACCGTATAGAAAGGTTCAGCATCATCAGGCGCTACTTTATAGAATTGAGTCAACGGCAAATTCGCCATAAAGCGCCAGTTGTCCATGCGGTCATGCGACATATAAATACCGCCATCAGAGCCAATTAAAACAAAATCAGGGTCAGTGGGGTGAAAAGCAAAGGCATGATCATCTACGTGTTTGCGCTTTGTATTGATTGGTATCCAAGTTTTGCCACCATCGTTAGAAACTTTGCTGTAATTACTGGCAATATAAACTCGATCGAAGTGGTGTGGGTCTGCAAAAATTTCTTGATAATAGTGTGGCCCAGTACCACCACCTACTTCATCAGATACTTTAGTCCAACTTGCCCCTCGGTTTTGTGAGCGGTAAAACCCCCCTTTACGGTTATCTGTCTCAATTGTCGCGTAAAGAACATCAGGATTTATAGGAGAAATTGCCATACCAATTTTACCCATATTGCCCGTTGGTAAACCTGTTTTCAGCTCAGTCCAAGTCTCACCACCGTCATCGGATGTGTGAATACCTGATCCTTCACCTGTTCCAACATAGGTAGCAACTGTTCTTTGCCGAGACCAGGTTGCTGCATACAATTTTTTCGGGTTTCGCGGGTCAATTAATAACGAAGTGACCCCAGTCCATTCATTTTCTGGTGTTAGTACTTGTTTCCAGGTTTCTCCACCATCTGTGGTTTTATATAACCCACGTTCGCCGCCACTACTCCAAAGTGGGCCTTGAGCTGAAACCCAAACTGTTTTTGAATCTGTTGGGTGAATGATAATATCTGAAATGCGTTCAGACTCTTTCAAGCCCATATTTTTCCATGTTTTTCCGCCATCTTCAGATTTATAAACGCCATCACCAAAACTAATATGACGACCGCCATTATTTTCACCTGTACCCACCCAAATAATATTGGAGTTGCTTGGGTCAATCGTCACATCACCTGTTGAATATACTGCTTGTTTGTCAAAAATAGGCGTCCAAGTCGTCCCTGCATTTGTGGTTTTCCAAACACCGCCCGAACCAACAGCTGAGTACCACGTTGATGGGTTATTTTGATCCACCGCAATATCTGCTATTCGCCCTGACATATAAGCAGGCCCAATATTACGCAGTTTCATTGCTTCGAAGGTTTTGCTACTAAAAATTGATTGTTCTTCATCAGACTTTGCTGCCAGCGCGTTAGAGGCAGCCAGCGCTAATGACACAGCTAACGCTGTTTTTAGGAGAGTTTTCATTTTCACACCAAAAGTTGTTTTTATTGTTTCCAATAGAAACATTACCCTAACATACGTCTAAACAGTGTAAAAAATCGCTCAAATTACAAAAAACAGAGTTTAATGAGATATTGTAACAATATATGTAATTGATGCATTCCCTCCTTTTTATGTTTCACCACTAGAATGTATCAATAGTGAGCTCAGTACAAAAATAATGTCGCTATCTTTCCTGTCCAACGACGGAACAAGAAAGTAAATATACTAACATCATGCGTAATTTACCCCACATATCATATTTTAAGCGAGTGCAATAAAATCGTAATTACTTCGCCAATATGATCTGCTATGGTTTTACTGGTTTTAAAAAAACAACAACAAGGACTTGATATGTACACTAAAACGATTAAAGCACTTTTATGGGGAACATTCATATCCCTCACAACTCATTCTCAAGCTCAAACTAAATCTGAAGAAGCCCCTCTGCTAATTATTGGTGCTTCATTTGCAAACGCTAACATGCCGTATTACAACGATCTTCAGGCACCACTTAATGGTATTGCCATAAACTCTGGTCGCTACCTATCTTTAGGCAACGCCCTTATCAGAGAACGCAGGCTATCGGGTCATGTAATTAACGAAGGCCAAGCAGGTGCAACAACATTTGACAGATTAACTTGTTTTCCTGGACCAGAATGTGTCGGTCCAGGTTGGGAAGGCTATGAAAAACAGTTTAGTAAAGCTTTAAGCCGCGTAACTTCATTTTCAGGAGAGGTTGCTGCTGAATATATTGTGATTATTCGTGGTAATGATTGTAATCATCCCGATGCATTTGGCATTCCTATGGCACAAACGAGCGAATGTACCTTAGAACAAATGGAGTCATACATCGATACCTTTGTAAGCGTGGCTAACCGAGCCTTGGCTGCCGGTATCACACCTATTTTTTCGAAAGCGCCAACCTATGAAGCAATTGATTGGGAAACAGTACGAGGTCGTTTCAACTGGCCATGGATCATCAGTAAAGATAATTATGAGGTTTTCTCTGATCTAAGGTTAAGCAGGTTACGAGCAGAAGTACCAAACGCAATATTTTTAGATGTTTGGCAAGGCTTTGAACCAATGGCGGACGGTTTACACCCCAATAGAAAAACAATGCAAAGGGCTGCAAAGCGAATTGCAAAAGCGATTAAGAAACATCGTAAAGAAAAAAGGAAATAGACCTTTCTATCCATATTACATTGGACGAGGGTTACCCATTATGCATAAACCATCAAAGTACATCAAAGCAATGCACAGTATTTTGGGCCAACCCTCGTAGAATCGCGGTCTATTTGTTTTTCTCAACATCGCTCTAAAGGCACAATCTTAGATTCATTTTCTAGATCTTTTACCTCAATAGAATCGCTCTTTTCGGTAAACATTACATGTCCTATCAGTTATAAAGTGTGACTGATTCATAGCCTGCTTTGGCTATAAATCCTACACCCTGACCTTTTTCCGTATTATCAGCATTTATAAATAGGGTTCGTAACTCTAAATACGCGTTGAATCTAACCAATAGAAAAGGAGCAGCTCAAAACAAGCGCGCCATCAACCTCTCTTCATTTACTTAATTCACGCCATATTTCATTATAATTTTTACAGTAAATTATTTTATCCTCATATTCATGGATAAAGTCTAAGATACGAACCATATTGTCTTGGTCAAATCCTTGATTCCACCAAAACATTTGCAGAAATGAGGCTAGCGATTCTTTTTGATAGTGACCCAACACAAACTTTCGTTTCAAAAAGCGTTTGAATATACGCCATTGCCTTAAAAGCGTGGGGGGATTTAAAATAACAATGAGATCAGCGTCACGAAATAAGCTTGCTAACCATTTGTAATAAACGCCTTCAACGATCCAATTATCGTGGGATAATATATGATTTAGCTTTTCTGTTCTTGCATGCTCGCTTGAACGAACATAAGCAAATTCATTTTTCTCCCAAAAGACGCTATCCAGATCAAACCCATTCAAGCCTGTTACCTGTTGAAGTTTCGCAGCACTAAACGTTTTTCCGCTGCCTGGGCCACCAATAATATGAATTTTACGATACTGCAAAACGACTCCCTCTATCTTAACATTGATATTCGAATTACATGTCTGCTATCAGCTGTAACCTACTATTCCGTATTGTATTGACGTTCAACCCGCCGGCTTTTTTAACTTCGAACATAACCAAAAGCTATAACCGACTCTGTTATTAGAATGCGTCAATTTCCCCTGTACATGTACAATAATAAGACAAACATAAGGTGACATATGAACATTAAAATCACGCAAACAATACTCATACTTGTAACATACTGGTTATCCTCGGTTGTGTATGTTGGTAAAACCCTCGCTGAGGTTGCCAATATGCTTGCCATGTCACCGTTCGATGCAGCCATACAGTTAGTGCAGCAAGGAGATGTACGTGTTGCGTCATTCAATATGGCTGAGTCAGACTTAACTGCATTTATGACCCAACCATGGGTCGTCACTTCCTCAGATGGTACGAATGGGCATCCGAGGAAGTTCGCATCATTTGCACAGAAGTATCACCAATATGTTAAAGAGAAAAAATGGCTCACTTTAACAGAGTATCTAAACCGCAGCACAACGCTGACGGCGAACATACTTGGGCTGGATAATAGAGGTAAAATCAAACTTGGTTTTCCGCAGATATAACCATATTCGACCCAAATACATTTCAAGGTGAGGCCGATTACCAACATTGGGATGCTATTTCAAAGGGTGTTCATACGGTTATTGTGAATGGCAAGATTACCGTTCACAATACCATTCACACAAACGCGCTTAGTGGGCAAGTTCTGCTTAAAAACAACTAGCATTCACCACAGGAAGGCGCTACATCTATAAGCTTTCCTGTGATTTTATTGTCGCATGCGCGTACGTTGTAACCCTACAAGCTGGCTTTAGCCTCTCATATTGGCCTCTATGCACTTTTATCCTGATGATAAGTCGGGTAATCACTGTAACCCGCCTCTGAACCGCCATACATAGTAGTAGGATCCACTTGATTCATTGGCCAATTGTTTTTTATCCGTTCAGGTAAGTCTGGGTTAGCGATAAATGGTCGTCCAAATGCAAAAAGGTCGCCATAGCCTTCATGTAATATTCTTAGTGCTTTTTCAACCGTATATTTACCTGCGTAAATGATCTTGCCTGAAAATAGCTGACGGGCGGTCTGATAGAACGCCACCGGTAAATCAGGGGCATTTTCCCAATCAGCTTCGGCAATCGATAAATATGCCAATCCGGCCTCTTCTAATAATCTAATTGCAGCGGTGTAGGTCTTTAACGGATCTGGTTCAACCAATCCTAAATATACCCGCTGCTCAGTGGTACTTTCAAATAGCGGCGCAAAGCGAACCCCTACTCGGCTCGCGCCAACCACCTGACTGACAGCCGCAACGACTTCTTTTAAAAATCTTAAACGATTTTCAAGCGAGCCACCATATTCATCCGTACGTTGATTTGTATGTTCAGAAATAAACTGATTAATCAGATAACCATTGGCACAATGTAACTCAACGCCATCAAAGCCCGCATTCAGTGCATTTTGTGCCGCAGCTGCATACATGTTCACTAAATCTTTTACTTCGGAGGTTTGCAACGCGCGAGGCTCGCTGGGGTTGGCCAAATCCCCCTCACCTGGCGCTGTTTCAACAAAAACCTTAACGGCATCGGCAGCCATGGCCGATGGTGCAACAGGCTTACCATTGTCAGGTTGTAAACTTGTATGAGATACGCGACCTACATGCCACAGTTGTGCAAAAATAATCCCCCCATTTTTGTGTACTGCATCAGTTACTAGTTTCCAGCCTTCCACTTGCTCTGGTGAATGAATACCTGGCGTCCAAGCGTAACCTTGCCCTCTAGGTTCTACTTGTGTGCCTTCAGTTACCATAAAACCCGCTCCCGCTCGCTGCGCGTAGTACTCAGCCATCAATTTATTTGGAATATTACCCGGCTGAGAGCTTCTTGAACGCGTTAATGGCGGCATTACAATGTGATTTTTCAACTCGTACGGGCCCAAAGTGGTGCGTTCAAAAAGAGCTTGGGTGTCAATATTTTCTTTTAACATGCCTATTCCTACTTATCTACTCAGCCTGCGTAACATCTTACTTAGACCAATTTTTTAATACTGCCAAAGCGCGATAAAACACGCTGTAACACAGCCAATTTAATTTGAGCCGCTAGCTTAGCTGCGCTAAGATACAAATAGAAACAAGGTTTGTTTGTATAGGCAACAAATATGAGTGGTTTACATAAATTAGAAATAAAGCAATTACGCATTTTAAGTGAGCTACTCGCGCTACAAAATTTGAGTAAAGTGGCACAGAAGGTTGGGTTAACCCAACAAGCGATCAGTGAACAGTTAAAGAAGCTAAGGGACATTCTGGACGACCGCCTATTTGTTCGCCAAGGTAATAAAATGGTACCCACACCCAGGGCACTCGCATTAGAAGCCCCGATAGCAGAGGTGCTGGTTCAGCTCGAGGACATTGTTAAGCCAGAGCATTTTGAGCCTGCAACCTATCAAGGCGTATTTTCTATCAGTGCAACCGACTACGCTACTCAAGCTTTATTACCTGAAGTGTTAAGTATTGTTAGGGCACAAGCGCCAAGTTTAAAACTCATTGTGCAAGACTTTGCAAGTGACAACGTGGTTGAATTAATGAGTTCGGGACAGTTGGATTTACTGATCAGCTTTCCTGACTTTATCCCTGATAATTTACCTTATGAATTGTTATTCGCAGAGCAACATTTATGTGTGGCAAGCAGGCAGTCGTCGTTGAACCAAAACACCCTGAGCATAGCCGATATCGCGAAGCAACCCCAATTAGTAGTCTCACCATCGAGGGCAAATCTAAAAGGTTCGCACGATCAATGGTTTGCTAATCTTGGACTAAAAAGAAACATCATCATGTCTGTGCCCAACTTTTCATCCGTGCCTGATTTATTATATGCGACGGATTTAATCGCTTTTTTTCCATCAAGATTACTGCCAAACAACAAGGTATCAATATTGGAAGTAGAGGCTCTGCCACCACCCTTTGAAGTCATTGTTGCATGGCATCCTCGTAGTAGCCAAAGTAAAATCCACCAATGGCTTATCGAACAGTTACGCTTGGTCATTAATCAACCTCGCACTATAGAGTAAGCATATACCGACATGGGTAAATAATTTAAGCCTTAAACCTATCGTTCATAGGGTAACAACCTCGTCTATAATGAGTTGGTACGATATTCGTTTTCTGCTTCATAAATTGCACTGCATAGTTTGAAATCCTGTGCTTTTTTGTTTGATGGTAGATTTTTCTCGTACATAAGAGTCAACTCAGTTAACTCTTCCATACCAAAATACCAATCCTCTTTTGAAATCCCATCTAAATAATTATGATTTTTAGATTTTAATTTAACCAAAGTGTTTTCAACTTTTCTCTCCTTCGCAACAATTGTCGCAGGTTTTGGTATGCCCGAATATGAATGCAGTTTAGAATAAATTTCTATGAGAGAAATAAGTCTATTAATCTTATAAACGTACATCTCAATAAAAAAGCTACTGGATCCCGACATCCAAGCTTTTAGAAAATGAACATCTTCTAGTGTGTAATTGGTTAAAGGTGAAGAATTTACGCCAGAATTAAAAGGGTCGCTTGATCGATCAGTTTTCCGATATTTTCCAAATTTAATTGAGCAAACATCAGTCCACAAATCATCATCAAATTCTGCATAATGCTTAGAGGTATTTGGTTTTTTAGAACGTTTATATACACTAAGAGCAGCTGGCTCTAAGATGTTTTTCATTGGGGTTAATGAATATCGTTTTGTCAATAGTTCCCCTTCTGAATAACCGGCTACCGCATATTCGATAGGTGCATCTATAGTAGATCCTAGATTAGTTTCTCGCACGGTATAGTCTCCCGCAGAACCATCTATACGGAACTTAACTTCGTAACCATTATGTGTGTCTCCAGATATATAACGGACAGTTTGATAGTCAGTAAATAGCTCCTGAATTCTTTGATATGACTCAATATCAAAGTCTACTAATGGATGATGTCCTAAAATAATCGTATCGTTTTCTTTCGTTATGAGGCCTTTAATAACTTTCCACTGAGGTATAGAGATATGTGCATTATCAGCTGCGCCATAACTCTTTAGATCCATCATCCAGCCTGAAGGCTTCAAAGCATGTCCTGGCGAATAAGAAGCGGTATCAACTATAATAATATCCACTGATTTATTTCCAAACTTAGCTTTTAGTTTTTGAACCAAAAAATTTCGCCAAGGAAAACGCTCTTCCCATTGGCTATCGTCATCGCTCAATATAGTCGTCCAACCCTCTTTTATGTTGTCCGTTTTTAACGAGTTTATGAAATCATCATTGTTTTCATGCTTTGTCCAGCAAACATTGCTCATATATCCTTTATGTAAGGCACCTGTTGATTTCTCAAAGTCAACACAGTTTACAGAATAACCTTCATATCCCAAATTATTTGAAATTTCTTCGATATCAACTGTTAGATCTCGTTTATGTATCGCAGAATTAACACCTATGGCATCGAGATAAAGCCCAATAAAGGAAACTTTGTCGGCGACATAAGTTTGGTATGTAGCATAATTACTAAAGGTTACTCGGCCAAACTCATCTGTTTTCGTTTTTACATCAACGCATGCTTGAGCCCAGCCAGCTCTTTCATCAAGTGGACCATTACCGGGCCAATAAATTCGTTTCGAAATTGAAATCGGTGACGTGATCCCAAGGTAATAGCCATCATGATTACCAGGTGCAACGAACCAAGGAACTCCTGAGTTATTTAGTGTTTTTTCAACTTGTTTAAATTCCCAAGTGCAAGAGTTGTTCAATATATCGCCACCATGAAGAATAAAGTCAAACTTATCCTTTTTGGAGATGTAACTTAGCACATCTAGTGAGAACGCATCTAAAGCCGGTTTGCGATGTGCTGTGTTAGCAATTTTCT
Organism: Pseudoalteromonas sp. MMG013; assembly: GCF_018100885.1. Taxonomy (NCBI): domain Bacteria; kingdom Pseudomonadati; phylum Pseudomonadota; class Gammaproteobacteria; order Alteromonadales; family Pseudoalteromonadaceae; genus Pseudoalteromonas; species Pseudoalteromonas sp. MMG013. The sequence goes on from NZ_JAGJEE010000011.1 coordinate 16,347, forward strand.
CTACAATATTTCCTTGCTCTAGAATGGGTTCCGCAGTCACTAGCGCTTTTTGGTTGTCTGCAATCAACAATACTTTTATACCATCAATTGTTTTGCGATTTTCTTCCAATGCGTCCGACTCTTCCTCGAAAACAGGTACACTCTCTAAGGTTATGTGGGGCACAGTTGAAGAACATCCAACTAAAACATAGAATGCGATCCAAATTAATTTTTTTAGCAATTTATCAAACTCCATCTGCAAGACTATGATGTCCCGTTTTAATCAAGCCTAAAGCATATTCAGATAGCGGCTTGTACAAGTAATGAGCCCACAAACTCTTTATTATTATAAAGAATTCAGAGTCACTTTGCCCAAACTCGCTTACTGAGATCCTCGACTGTTCATACAGCAGCCTGACGCTCTATTGGACGTAGGTTCGTATGTTAAAGTAGCAGATAAGAGTGCAGAATCAACTACAACTAAGGCCTCTAATTTTGCAAGCAAGATTTACCTTAGATATAACGTCAATTGAAGTAAATCGAAAAAGAAATTGTAACGCATAACCCTCATAAAAAGTAAGAATCTAAAATATAATCATAACTTAGAGGGTTCCTTACGATTAACATAGTCCTCATCTATGTACTGGGAACAGACAAAGTAATAAACATTCTCAGGTTGCGTTACAGTTATAATGTTAACTTTTATCGCAAGCCAGCGTTGCTTTCAATTACATCCCTATGCCCCACACGGGCTCAGTACACCCCATGAGTTACAAAAACCACCCAAGTGGGAAAAAAGGTCATCAAACCTTTTCTGCTCTTGAATTATAAACTCATACGTCACTTTACTTTTTACCGTCACCGAGACATACCCTGATTCATCTCCTTCTTCAATCGAATCTTCATCAGGGTCTACAAAACTCGCGTTAGGCAACAGTTCTAAAATTGCAGCTCGCTGACCTTGATTTAATGGCCAAGACTCAAAGTCAATATTAAACTCAACGTCATGCACAGCGCTGAAGTCAAAGTTTCTTTCCTCTAACAAACGCAGTACATCTGCGTCGGAATCAGTCGGCCAACTGTTTTTCTCTATCATTAATGAAATCTCTTTTGTCTATCTGTGCAACCCACGGTATCACATATGATAATCATTTACATTATTGGTCAAGATTAAATTGCTAGAGATTTCGATATCAATAACCCACTTGTATATCGATTTAGCGCATTTTATTAAAACAACAAATTGACGTGACTTAAACATAAAACAATAATATCAGACAATTAGCTATAGCTTTTAGTCTCACCTGGCAAAGCTGCTCACATTTGATGTTGATGTCAACCTAAACTGAACGAACACGCAATGGCGTCGCCAACCTCTTTCCATAGACAGTGTTAAGGTTAACCTAGGCATGCCTTGACTCTGGAGTCTTGCAATATACTTGTTTTTACAATTTATACAGTCAACTGGCCTCATCCAATCAAAAGTATTATTTTTATTGTAAACACCTTCCTTTTATTCGCTTCGTTTTATTTTACAACACACAAAAACAACCAACACCAATTTAACATTCGTGACTTTTAAGATAATAAAGTGTATTTTGTCCCTGTTATATTTTTAAAATAATAAAAAGCAAATACTTAACTTTTAGCTGTATTGCCAAAATAATGAAAGGAAGCAAGGAAACGATATGAGTTATATCGCAGACACCAGTGCGCAAGATACAACAATAAAAAAATCCCGTTCACTAAAGAAGTTGATTGTGCCAGTTTTTGGCGTCGTTATCGCGGCAACCCTATTTTATCTATTTATACTTCCGCCAATCATCAATTGGACAAAAGGCACAAGTGCCGTACACAAAGAGAAGCTTAATATAGCGACTGTTGAACAAGGCCTATTTATTAGAGACCTTTCAGTACAAGGCAAGGTCACTGCGGCGCGTCGACCTACGTTATACAGCCCCGCACAAGGTACCGTAACGTACTTAGTTGAAGCAGGCGACAGCGTCATGTCACAACAAACGGTTGCCATCATCGATAGCCCCGAATTAAAGAGTGAATATAATCAACAACGAGCAAATTTGATTAGACTAAAAAACCAACTTGAACGTGAAAAGATTCAGGTAAAGAAGTCAAATTTAGAACAAGAGAACCAAATTGGTCAGGCACAAGTCGCACTCAATGCAGCCAAAAGAGAAATGCGACGCGCTAACGAAGCCATGAAAAATAAAGTGATCAGTGACATTGATTATCAAAAAGCCAGTGATGATTTACAAAATGCCAAGCGTGAATATGAACACGCAGTAAAAGAAGTTGCATTGGTAAAAGAGAGCCAAAAATTTGAAATTAAAACCCGTGAATTAGAGTTGCAATCTCAACAAGTCAAAGTGACTGAATTGAAACGTCAGGTTGATGGTTTAAAGGTCACATCACCGGTGACTGGTCTAGTAGGAAACTTAAATGCACAACAAAAAAACTCGGTGGCTAAAAACCAATCTCTTTTGAGTATTGTTGACTTATCTGAATACGAACTCGAAGTGCAAATCCCTGAAAGTTATGCGGATGACCTCGCCTTAGGCATGGAGGCCGAAATTACCCTCAACCAAAGCATGTATCAAGGTGAATTAGTCGCCATATCTCCCGAAATCACTCAAGGGCGTGTTCAAGGTAAAGTACGTTTTAAAGACTCGAATTTAACTGGCCTGAGACAGAACCAACGCTTAACAACGCGGATTATTCTAGAACGCAAACATAATATTCAATACCTCCCTAGAGGTCAGTTCTTAAAAACCTATAACGGGCAATTTGCTTATGTTGTAACCGATAATTCAGCAGTTAAAACCGCCATAAAAATAGGCTCACGTAGTCTAGGTAAAGTAGAAGTGATATCTGGCTTAAAAACAGGTGATACTGTGGTGATATCTGATTCAGATATTTTCAAAGACGCACCAAGCGTACGTATTTTACAATAAAAAGGAATAGTAATGTTAAAAATGAAGAGTTTATCAAAAGCGTTTGTAACGGATGCAATAAAAACGCAAGCACTTCACCCATTTGATCTCACTATAGAACAAGGCGAATTTGTCAGTATTATTGGTCCTTCAGGTTCAGGGAAAACAACCTTTTTGAATATTGCAGGGTTATTAGAAGAACACTCCGACGGTTTATATGAGCTGGATGGGCAGAATGTCGCTCAGTTTACCGATAAGAAAAAATCCGCCTATCGAAATGAAAAAATTGGTTTTGTATTTCAAAGCTTTAATCTCATACCGGAGCTAAACCTCTACGATAACGTTGACATGCCTTTACGCTATAGAAAGTTTAACCGTGATGAGCGGCACAAACGCATTATGCAAGCACTTGAGCAAGTCGGATTAGCGGGACGAAAGAGTCATTACCCTACACAACTCTCTGGAGGTCAACAACAGCGTGTTGCGATTGCTCGCGCTATAGCAGGCACTCCTTCCGTTATTCTCGCAGATGAACCAACGGGTAATTTAGACTCTAAAATGGCTGAAGGCATTATGTCCTTACTGAAAGACATCAATGCAGCTGGCACAAGTATCATCATGGTGACCCATGATAATGAACAGGCAGCTCAGGCTAACCGCATAGTACAAATTAAAGACGGTCACCTATCTGACTACACACACAATAAAAAAGCCATCGCGTAAGGGCATAACATGTATTCTTATTACTTCAAGCTCGCCCTGCTCAGCTTGCGTAAAACGCCATTACTAAGCCTTTTAATGGTGATAATGATCGCGATTGGCATTGGTGCAACCATGACCACCTATACTGTCAGCTACATGATGTCTCAGGATCCTATCCCAAATAAAAGTGCAAACCTATATCAGGTTCAACTAGACAGTTTGGATTACGAGTTTGCTGATGGCGATACATTGCCTATCACTATCTCATATCAAGACGTCCAAGCATTATTAAAATCTGACATACCAAAAAACCACGTTGCACTGAGTGCCATTCAAGAAGAGATCCGCCATATAAATAACAAAGATATAGAACCTAGAAGCTTGGAAGTTCGCTCAACTACCAGCGACTTCTTCAATATGTTTGAAGTTCCCTTTTTGTTTGGCGCAGGGTGGAGCGAACAAGATGGCAAAGATGCTGCCCAAGTTGCCGTGCTATCCAAAGAAACTAACACTTGGCTTTTTAACGGTGAAAACTCGGTTGGCAAAACATTTTATTTCGGTAAAGACACGTATCGTGTCATTGGTGTATTAGACGATTGGAACCCCTTACCCAAGTTTTACGCCCTTCAGAATGAAGCGTTTAAGAAACCAAATGGTATATTCATTCCCTTCAATACCCAAATTCAAAATGAACTGCTGACTTTAAAGTTAATGAACAATTATTGCTGGAAAGAACCAGATGATCAGTCCTTTGCATCTTTACTGGTATCAGAATGTATGTGGGTCGTTTTCTGGGTTGAACTCTCGAATAAGAAAAGCCATGATGAATATCAAACATTTATAGATAATCATGCTAAAGAGCAGCAATCTTTGGGGAGATTCCCACGTCGTATTTTCAATAAACTTTTACCATTGAAGCAATACTTGATAGTTGAAGAAATTATAAGCGATGATAGTAAACTGGCCGTGTGGTTAGCAGCCCTATTTCTGTTGGTCTGTTTGCTTAACTGTATGAGCCTCATGATAGCCAAGTTTGATGCCAAATCAGGTGAAATCGGATTACGTCGTGCTGTCGGAGCAAGCCAACAGGATATTGTCAAACAATTTGCAATTGAGTTATCAGTGATCGGTTTCGTGGGTGGGTTACTGGGATTGTTGCTTGCAAAGCTTGGGCTTATTGCCGCAGCCAACACATACCATTACCTGCACTCAGGGCTAATGCAAATGAACTCTCAACTAACTCTTGGCACAGTACTATTGGCGGTTATATCGAGTTTAGTGTTTGGCCTTTATCCAATCATCAAAGCAAGTTACATGCAGCCCTCCAGCCAACTTAAAAGCTTATAGGATAAAGAACATGCGTGATTTTTTACCCATAGTAAAAACATTTAAAAAGAAAAAAACGACCCCTGTTTTATTGGCATTTCAAATTGCTGTTACATTCATGGTACTTGTCAATGCCATTTATATGATTTCAGAACGAAACGACTTAATCGCAAGCCCTGTCGGCGTCGACATTAAAAATACACTTACCGTAATTACTAATTTATCTGACGAGCACGGTGATTTAGTCAATCAACTAGAAGACGATTTACTTGCATTAAAAAATATTCATGGCGTCATCAACGCCGCGCCAATGACAGCACTTCCGCTTGAAGGCTGGGGGTCTTATATTGAGTTTAAACTCGTACCCGATGAAGAATATGTTGCCTTTGGCGGATACTTTGGCTCAAACGAGGACGTGATTGATGCGTTAGGGCTTACCTTAGTCGCTGGTGAAAACTTCTCCCCTTCTGATATTCAAACGGCTGAGCGAGATGGTATATATAAACCCGCAAAAATACTGATAACCAGAGCCTTGGCTGAAAAAATATCTCCCAATGATTGGCGAGACATACTCGGTAAAAATATATACTTCTATAAACAATCTCACGAGGTGATTGGTATCATTGAGCGATTGCAAAATGCATGGAGTTCTTGGAGTGCTGTTGAATACACCGTAATTTCGTCGGTACGTGAGTCAAACCATAGCCAACGTTATATAGTTCGCGTTGAACCTGATCAAATGGACTACGTCATAAAAGCGATACCGGCAGCTTTACTCACGCATGCTTATAAACGCATAGAAACAATTGAGCCTTTAAGTGAAGTGAAAAAACGCAGTTATCAAGAAGACTTAGCAACCAACCAATTACTCACATCGGTCTGTATTGGCCTCACCATCATTACCCTATTTGGGATCTTAGGTCAGGCTAGGTTTACAATTAACAGACGAGTAAAACAAATTGGCACACGACGTGCGCTTGGTGCCAGTAAATCTCAAGTAGTGCGTTATTTTATGCTAGAAAATGCCATCATCTCAACTATAGGTGTGGTTATTGGCATACTCACCGCCATCATATTAAACAACCAATTTGTGGAACTACTTGCAATCACACCTGTCCCGCTAAACTTTTTACTGTTCGGCGCTATTGCGATTGTGTTGCTTGGACAAATCGCAGTCGCTTATCCTGTTAGTCAAGCGGCCAAAGTGTCTCCCGCAATCACAACCAGAGGTGCGTAAGCTCTCTCCCCTAGCAGCCTTAATTATGCTAGGGGAATGCGTTTTTTTAATGAGAATTCAGTTTTTGAAGTAAGTGCAGTTTTTTTGAATATATTCAGCGTACTCTTACTATGCCAAGATACGGAATTAGCAATACCTCACAAATGAAAAGTTAAGGATAATAGCCTTATTGTATTTCGTATTCGCACAGTTTGTTTCCTGACCAAAAAATAGTGCATACACTAAACTACCCACGACCTATACAGTTAACTTCTTTACTAGGCTTGCTGTAGCACATATCTGTCGCTGGCGCATCTAATGACGTTGATGTTGCGAATACATTAAATGGCGCATGTGCCGTTCAGTCATTTAATGATGTACAGTGCTGGGATGAGTTACCCGTTTCAACAGATCCTACTGCCCCCAAAACAACATCACCCGTTAAAGTCGTATTTTAACGAGTGATATGAATGGGAGACTATAAGCCACATACCTCAGTATGTGGCTTATTAGATGGTATGCACCGTGATGTAGCTAACAGGCAAAAGTAAACAGAGATAGCTGCTAACGGTGAAGTACAGTCAATGGATCACCTTTAGCTCTTGGTAACACCTTTAGTCTCAGTTGCGCTAAACGCTAATATGTCGCCAGGCTGACATTCTAAATAGTGACAAATAGCCGCTAATGTTTCAAAGCGAACCCCTTTGACCTTGCCGCGTTTAAGTAATGATAAGTTAGCTTCGGTGATCCCGATGGCTTTCGCTAACTCTTTAGAGCTCACTTTTCGAATCGCTATCATCACATCTAAATTTACAATAATTTCCATAAGCTAAATAAACTCTTTATTTTCAGCTTCGATTTCTTTGGCTGCTTTAAGTAAATACACAATCACTAGCATCAACAAAATAGTGGTGATCTCATTGAAATCAACCGTCAGCTCAATACTGACAGTGTCTTGAAAGTGTCGCGCGTAATTACCTATCAGTAGCGTATCAATAATGCCCAGTATAAAACTTGCCAGTTTTAACCACACTAACCATAAGTAGCAATGCATTGAATCGGGTCCAAAAAATTGCCCTTGTTGATAATGACTCAGTAATTTTTGCAACCAATAAACACCAAGAAGAAAGCTAAGTAGTAATGGCAGTTTCGATGCCAGCAGAAAAGATTGACTCGCTGACGGGTTATCCCAAAGCGCAAAGAACAATGCACTAGAATTGAAATAAACGTTATCGTCTATAAAGTAACCATAAACAAGATAAAAAATCACAGTGGTTGCTGCCAGTAATATTAATACTCTTAATAACCCGCTCATTCTCATAAGCTTTTGCATACTTACATTCATTTATTGCTCTTTATTCCTCAAAATACTTAAAGCAATAGTACCACACAATAATAAAATATTACAAAACAACATAAAATTATCGTTTTACAATAATTATTTTTCGTGTAACTATACTTACAAGTTACTTATCACTCTTTCAGCATGAGTAAAAACAGCGAGAACCTAATTATGATCACCAAATACTTACTACCAAGCTTAATCATCGGCGCTTTATCGTCGGCCGTTACTCCACTGGTTTATGCCAGCAACATAGAAGGTAACATTACTAAAAATCAGGTAAATACAACGTTGATCCCGATGGCGGACTTTTTTAATAAAAGTTTAGTGAGCGATATAAAGTTGTCGCCATCAGGGCATTGGATAGCATTTTTTAAAGAGTTCGATGGCGCACAGAATATTTTTCTTGTCCGTAAAGGGCAACCATTGACACACGCTTACGCAGTGACTCAGTCTAAGGATCCCATAAAGAGTTTTCAGTGGTCAAATAATGACGACAGCCTATTCTTTATTCAAAATGAAAATGGTAATGAAAAGGATCAAATTCATCATTTAACGTTTGGCAAAAACAAATCTCAAGAAGAAGTTCACCTTAAACCGCTCACTCAAAACAAAGATGCAACATACGCTTTGTTAGGCCAAGTTAAAGATATGCCTAACCAACTAATCGTGATGTCAAATCAAGATCAAAGTGGTCAGCTAGATATTTTTCATTTAGATGTCATAACCGGTAAGCTAAAAAAAGTACTTGAAAACAAAAAGGGATTTCGTTCACTGTCATTTAACAGTCAAGGTATTCCAATGATTGCTGTTAGCGCCAACAGCGACAATACCAGTACACTTTATGTAAAAAATAAGCATGAATGGCAAGCGGTATTTGACACCGCTTTTGGCGAAAACATGACTTTATTAAAATATGATGAAGCTAACCATAAAGCCTATTTAACGGGTGACATTCAAAAAAGAGACAAGCAGGAACTCTTATCATTTGATTTTAAAACACAGTCATTTACCACGCTTCATCAAGATCCAGAAAATCAATCAGACGTATATAAAGTTGAATTTAATGATGATAACCAGCCCATAGCCGTGTCATATTACGGTGGACACTTACGTACTTATCCATTAAGCCAATCGTTCGCTCAACATTGGACTAAAATCAACAGCTATTTTAACGACACGGTTGAAATTAGTGTTAAGTCAATGAATAAAAAAACGGGGCAATGGCAAGTTACCGTCGGCAGTGATATTAAAACCGACCGTGATTACAGCTACGATGTGAATACGCAAAAACTGCATGCGCTCCTAAACCAAAAGCCAACAATTGCCCCTGAACGTTTATCAAAACGCCAATCAATCAATTATAAATCACGCGACGGTGTGAACATTCAAGCCTATTTAACTTTGCCTAAAAACAAACTTAAAAACCTACCCACGATTATATTGCCACATGGTGGACCTTGGGCTCGAGATTACTGGACATTAAGTTCAGGGTATTTCAACCCGATAGCGCAGTTGTTAGCCAACCGAGGTTATGCGGTGTTACAGCCAAATTTTAGGGCTTCAACAGGCTTTGGTAAAAAATTTCTAAACGCAGGAAATAAAAACTGGGGGCTTGGTAATATGCAGCATGACTTAACTGATGGCGTTAATTACTTGGTTAAACAAGGTATCACAGACAAAAGTCGGGTTGGCATTATGGGCGCATCTTATGGTGGATACGCCACATTAGCAGGTATCACGTTTACGCCTGATATGTACAAAGCCGCCGTGTCATACGTAGGGCCTTCAAGTTTAATTACCTTACTTGAGTCTTTTCCGTCGCACTATCGCCCTTACTTAGGGCAGTTCTTCAGCGCCGTTGGTGACCCTGAAGTGACCGCTGACCGAGCGCAGATGAATAGCCGCTCGCCCATTAATTTTGTTGATAACATTAAAACACCATTACTTATTGTACAAGGTGCAAATGACCCAAGAGTTACCCAGCTTGAGTCTGACAATATTGCTCGTGTAATGCATAAAAAAGGTTTACCTGTTGAATATATTTTGGCAAAAGACGAAGGCCATGGCTTTCTTAAGCGTGACAATAAACTGGCCTATGTTATGGCAATGGAGCAATTTTTCGCTAAACATTTAGGTGGAAAAACCAGTAAAGAAACATCAACAGAGATTGCAACCCATCTTAAGACATTAAAAGTTGACCTAAGTAAATTATAATCTAAAAGCAAAAAGGGCAAGCAAACAACAGGCATAACTTATTATGCCTGTTTCATAGGTTTTTTTTCGATGACAATACACTAAAAGAAACACATGATGCGTTTACCGTAAGCAACTCGCTTAACTCAAATCAGCTGACGACAGCAAAGAGTTAGGTTAGTGCAATTCAAAATACCTAGCTATATTCACTGGTTAAATCGGCAATACGGAAAATTTTACACATTAAGTTTACTAATGGTACCCAATGCCACCGCGACCAACTTTTCACTTTTATCACTTAGTGCGTACACTTTACATTCACAAGTCGCTTGCGTTTTCCCCGAAGATAAGACTGTAGAACGGGCAACTAACATGTCGCCTGTTGCAGGGCGCACATAGTTTATTTTGTATTCTGAAGTAACACATTTACCTAAAATAGATGCAGCTGAAAATGTAATACAATTATCAGCTAAGTAGCTTAAGACACCCCCATGAACAAACCCGAAATTTTGACTCAACTCATCACGAATAGCCAAACATAACTCAGCTTTGCCTTCTTCCAACTCAGTTAACTCAGCCCCCAATAGAACACTAAAGGGTTGTTCACTTAAAATGTGTTTTCCAAAATCAAGCATACGATTCAGATCCATTGAAAATATAACGAGCCTTAACGTACTCGTATTTAATTTACCGAAACAATGGTGCAACCATACCTGAGTTCCTGTTTTGAATCAATTATTGAGGGATTATTGAGCGGCTCACCATTAATTAGTTAGTCTGTAGCTCCGTCTCAAATCAATAGGATCAAAATCGTCGATTTAAGGTAAAAACACAGTCGTAAAACTACGGTATTTCATGCTTACTCCACATCCTTCACCTTATTTTTCCTAGCATCATTGGCTGCGCCAAAAAAGAAGCTAGAACACAACCTAAGCGGCAATAATATATTCCTGATATTCAAATAAATACAGTACTATAAAACAAGCTATGAAAATCACTCTGTAAAAATTCACAGATTCATTTCGGAGAACAATAATGATCAAACTTTATGAACTGACGGGCAACAACAACCTTATTTTTAGTCCTTACTGTTGGCGAATTCGCTTAGCTTTACTCCATAAAAAAGTGCGTTTTTCTAGTGAAGAGACCGCCTTTATCGACATCAAAACGATACCTAACGGCAATTTCAAAACGGTGCCTGTTCTGCTCGATAACGACACTGCAATCAGTGACTCTTATAAAATCGCCGAATACTTAGATGCCACTTACCCAACTCAGCCTTTATTATTTAACTCGAAAGAGCTTTGCGCTTTTTCAACATTCATCGAGGGATGGGCAAACGCGTTACATTCAGACATTGCTAAAATTGCAATTGCTGATATCTACGACCATTTACAAGAAAAAGATAAACCATATTTTAAAACATCACGTGAAGCATTTTTTGGTGATACGCTAGCGGAAATTCAATCCAAGAACGGAGATACTGCCAAAATAACTTTGCTGGCCAAGCTGACTGTGCTGGATAAATACCTCGATAAATTTGAGTTCCTCGGCGGGACTACCCCACTATATTCAGACTTTATTGTATTTGGCACTTTACAATGGCTATTGTCTACAAGTAACACATTTCAAATATCTGACTTTAGCCCCACAGTCCAATCATGGTTTCTTTCTTTGAAAAAAATCTACGATATAAATAACTAACACCAACAATGCTCACATCTATAAAGGGTCGTAGTGCAGTGGCACTACACTACGCATCCTATTTCTACAAGTGATGTTATCGTAACGATACATCACTCTATGACTGTTTTCCTTATAAAGTAAGAGTTAAAGCAAGCGGGCTGATAATAACGCAGCCTATTCCATATCCCCAACAACGCTGTGCGTAAGTATATTGGTGTTTCACACTCACACCGAAAAGAGGTCGCAGCGCATCAAAGCGATAAATTACTGAGAATAGCGCTGTACACACAGCAAACGTACCGCCAATAATAACCAAAGCTTCTAATGCTGCACCGAGTTGCCAAGGCGTTATCCAAAAGGCTAACGCAATGACAACACTCTGATGCAATATATAAAATGGAAATACCGCTTTATTCAAAATAGGTAAAAAACGATGATTGTGATTCAAAAAACGCCCAGCTAATGCCAGCATTAAACTGACCCCTATAAGCCCTTGCGTCACATACACTAGATTCAGCACTTCTATTTGCCACTGTTCCGCCTCTGGGTTTTTCCATATTTGAACATATCCAATCAATATCAGAAGATAGCCAGCAATAAAAATCAGCAACAAAGACTGCCAATGGTGTTTCAAGCATTGAAATAAACTTGATTGCCTGGCGAGCATATATCCATACAGTAAAAATACAAACCCTAGCCCATAACGAAAATACTCACTTTCACTATAGAATTTCAATAACCATATTGGGCATATCAAACATAAAAATAATACACAGCGTGATTGCTCAAAAACAGGCGAAAATAACCGTGACAAACGGCGACTATGTAAAAACGGTAATAGCACTAAAAGTAACAGTGTAAATTGCCATAATGATCTTAAATACCAGAGGTGGTTTACATCTACATGAGGCCATATACCGGCTTGATAGTCTTTAAATATCGGACTAGATAGGTCGACAAATTGTACAACAAAATCACTAAACGTTATTTTCAACCCAACTTCTTGGCTCATTTGAGCATAAAGCTGCACGGGTACGACAAGCCACACTCCAACAAGTAACGGCAAGAGTATCTTCACTGTACGCGTAACAACGAAATGTCTTAACGAGTATTTTGCAACCAAATACCTGAGTGCAACCCCTGAAATAAACCAAATAAGCGCCATTCTCCAGGGTGAAAAAATCAGCATCACATACTCGACGTGCTCCGTTAAATAAGCACTTTTGTAGTGAAACGACCAATTTAGGCTATACACCATGCCTGAGTGATAAAATATTAAAGAAATAAATGCCAATATACGTAGCCAATCCAAATCGTAGCGTCGAGTAGAAAACGCATGCTCAACATCAAATATCGCCAACCAGGGATGAAACAACTTCTTTACCACACGACTAAACAGTCTTTTCATGACGTACTTTTTATCAATTAAACGGACCTTCAGTATCAACAATCGCTGAATTATATAAACCATAGAGTGCTTATAAAACAATGAGTAGGGATAAACGGTGGCATACAGGGATAAGATAGTTGGTAATGTACCCACTCCTTGATATGCTCAATACCTCCTGTTTTTAAAAGTGAATTTATGCCAAGCCTCAATCACATACAAAACTATCAAGAACGCTATATGTGGCTCCTTCTCTGCGGGTATATTTTTATCAATAATACCATTAACGCTACATCAAATATTATGGAGGCTCAGAGGGAGTCGAGTTTGTCATTTAGTTGGTGGGAACCCTTTGTGTGGGAATACTCAAGCGCGGTAAGTACATTAGCTGTGTTACCTGCAATTGTATGGTTACTAAAAACTTTTCCATTTAACTGGCAGAGAATATATTCATCTGTATTGCGCTACTTCCTAGCATCGGTTCTATTTAGCCTAGCGCATGTATTCATTATGGTTATGCTGCGTAAATTAATTTACTTTGCACAAGATAGATATTATGACTTTGGTGTTTTATGGTTTGAACTAATTTACGAATACCGTAAAGATTTATGGGGGTTCATCTTCCTCATTTTTGTTATTAAAGCCTACAACTACATCATCTCGCAACTCTGTGGAGAAGCAGCACCTATTCTAGAAGGCGAAGAACCTACCACGCCACAATATGATCGCTTACTTGTCAAAAAGCTTGGGAAAGAATTCATTGTTAAAGTAAATGAAGTTGATTGGCTCGAATCATCAGGTAATTATGTTAATTTGCATATAGGGGCGCGTATTTACCCCTTGCGAGCAACATTAACACAACTTAGCGCCCAATTAGCACCGCAAGGGTTTTGCCGTATCCATCGCTCATACGCAGTACGCCTTGATGCCATTGACTCTATTACCTCTCTACCCAGTGGAGACAGTGAAATACAACTGCATACAGGTAAAGGTCTTTCCCTTTCACGTCGCTATAAAGAGCAATTTAAAGCACAACTAAAGCTTTAATAATCGATGAGCTCGATGTTGTTTATTTGACTTCTATCCACATAACCAGCAAAACAAGGATGTAAAATAAAAAGGACATGCAAACATTTTACGCCTGTCCCATTTCACTCGTTACTCTATTGCGTGTATCAAGAAGATGATTGTAATCCTAAATTCGATGCTCAGAGACGGTGTTATGTGGGAAGCGCCAAAAGTTTAAAATTAGCTATTGACGCCATAGTCTCTTAAGTGGATTTTTCGACACACACTTTATAGAACTCGCTATTTATCTGTAGTTCATTTGTATTAAAAGTCCATGGTATTTCAGTGCCATTAGAAAACTCAGCTACGCCAATAACAGCTTCAGATGATAATAAATTCCTCAAGAAAACCATAACGTCAATCCCATAAAAGTTATTGTCAGATAAAGCTGCATTTAACTGAGTGCCATTAACAAATAGATTTTTCGCCCCTAAACGCTTATTATTTTTTGTTAAAAGATACGGTTCTATTTTTAATATTGGGTTATTAGTTAATAATTTATCCGCATTAGGATGACTTTTCGAGATAAATTTGAATATAACGGCGTAACTAAACAACGCTGTTTCATCGGTATAAAATGAATCAACCAGCGTCATAGAGCAAAATGAGTTTTGATAACTAAAATCCCATTTACCAGCAAGAGCATGCGATTTAAAGTTAGCAAAAAGACAAATTAATAATATAGTAAACTGTACCATTGCATATCCACATAACGAATGATGAGAACTCCCCACTCGGCGTCAATGTGCCATAGTGAAGTTGATAATAGGCTTCAATTGATGACAGTCCACATGTCGTTAATTAAAGCCATGGGCTTCCTTACCTTTAATCAAGAATACCACATTAGTGTTTAATATTCATGGAATTGATAATATTGGCAATGTAAATAAAAGGGACATGCAAACATTTTATGCCTGTCCCATTTCACTCGTGCAATTTCACTCGAAACTCAGTCACCTTGCCACTCAGAAGTAGTGCCTCTGCATTCTTCCCAATTAAGTTCTCTTACTCTCTCAACTTTTTCTTTCAATGCTCTGCTATTATCTAAGATTTGCTGACATTGTTCGGTTCGATGTTTGTCGTTATAAAAAATAATATTGCGGAACTCTTCCGCTATACAATCTGATTCATAACCAACTTTATTATAATTACTAAACACCATCACGGATTGGTCACGCTCTAGCAGTCTTGAAAAGCTGGTCACCCACGAATAAGGATAATGACCTGAGTACTGTAAAAATTTCTCATATTTTTTCAATTCGTCCGGTTCCTTCATTCGATTATCGAAATCTGTGAGGTTATCTGGACAATCAGCCACCATCCCATACTTACTGGGAGTGATATAAGTAACAAACCAACCGTAACCAAAGTATTCGCATTCATTCTTATTTTCGGTTCTTTGATAAGGTGCAAATGCCCTTCCCTTTTGCTCGGCATTTAAAATTTTATCGCCATATAGCCCTTGATCCCACTTGTGCATATCTTTGACTGTAGAATACATATCTCCTGCTGAATAAAGCACCAAAGGGTTGCTGTACGGATTTAGAAAAATATTTTCATAAGGTGCAGGCCCTCCTGTTGGAGGTAAACGGCCCGTCGTGCATGGCAAGTATGGGTTTTCTTTATAGACGTAGCCGTTTGTCATGTTCTCATAGATGCCAATGGCGTTAAATGTTCCGCTGTCATGCATAGATAGCGTATCTAATATTTTCTCTTTTACGATATTCCCAAAGTAATAACTCGGGTCAATTTCACCTTGAGTACCAGCCGCAATCTGCTCGATAATGTTGCCAATTAGGTAGTAGTTACAGTTACTGTAGGTAAATTTAGAACCTGGTGTAAAACTGGGTTTATCTCCTTGCTCTGTGCAGGTGCAAAAACCATTCGCAAACGCTTCAGGGCCATTTAAATCTAAACTTGCATTACCCAAGTAGGGTCGCCAACCCCAGTTTAAAAATACTTCAGAGTTATTACTGTAATCGTCAATACCTGACGACATACTCAACAAATTGTGCAGTGACACTTTCTTACATTCGTTATTAGGATACCAAGGTAAATAGTCACCAATGGTCTTGGTTTTGAGATCTTCGTGAGCGAGCATTTTTAACAAAATGGCTGCCGTAAATGCCTTGGTATTTGAACCAATACGATATTTAGAGTCAGACGTATTGAATTGCACCTCTTTTTGAATGTTTTGTGGTCCACAGTTAGCCTTATACACCTCGCTTTCACCGGAAGTCACATAGATACTGCCGAAAAATAACTGTTTGTTTTTGTCGCAGTATTCATTCACTATAATGTTAAATTTCTCAAGTTGTTGTTGCGTAATGGTGTTGTCTTTCGCCACGCTATCTTTAAAACACGCACTCAGAAGCACACATACACAACACAAACTTATAACGCTTAATGGTTTTTGATAAGGCCAGTTCATTTTTCTTTCCTTAAAGGTGCATAGTTAATTTAAGTCAATGTGATGACCATAAAATATTAAGCGTTGTGCTTAATATTTTCTATTACGCCCTTATCACACAATATCAAAAACCAGTTACAGGCCTACCTGTATTTTAAACCTTTTAATTGATTTACGAATTTACTGGAACATTAATAATTGCCGCATCTCATGCTCGTTCCGGCCAACTCTAGTCAACAGAGCTGTCCATATTAGTATGATTTGATTAACCGACGAATTCATAGCGCTACTGATTCACCATAAGAATTGTACAAAAAATGGGCCTGGATGGAGTCACTAATAACATCTCACTATGTGTTTGATCTAAGTGACTTTGGCAGCCATATAACAGACGAAGTAAAGGACTTTTTAATTGAAAATAAAATTGACGGTGGCCCAGATCATATGAGTTAAGTTGCTACTCTAATAAAAACAAACCTGATTTATCTATCGCATCTTTAATTGGTTGTAATTTTTGAGCATCTTGATAGCAAATAAGGTGTGTATCGTCCCAATATTGTTGGTACCAAAGGTCTAATGCAGGGATCACAAAGCTGACATACCCAGCTGACTCCATCTTATCTAAGCGAGTCATCAATAACTCGGCGCTTCTTGGAGCTTTAAAAACCAACTTTTCACTTCGATATTTAACCATGTAAACATCAAAATCCTGACTCAAGACTTTATATAGAGCAGACCACTTCAAATCTCGTTTATTGCGTTCTTCTTTAGATATATTTTCTAGTAGCTCATTTGCTTCATCACCATCAAGAAAATGGTCAAATACACAAACCCTAGCATCATAATTAAAGTCATCTAAACCACAATCACTGCACTTAAGCTGCGGAAATTGTAATTCCAGCTGTTTAGTTTGTTTTCTTGGTATTACTTTAAATGCACGCATAACTCTCGAACCGCCTTAATAACGATAATGGGACAGGCACATAATTATACGCTCAACATTGCAATGTAATGCCACCCAATTATGCAAGAAATTTGTGACTGTCCCATCTTACTTTGAATTCATAGCCTTTTTCATGCTCTTGCCCTGCACCTCAAGGCGGGTTGTTATAAGCACATTACTTCATTGGTTGAAGCTCAATAAGCCTACCTTGCATCGTAACTCCAACGACGTTTCGAGGATTACCAAGGAAAAACATATAAACATGCATGCGTTTAAATTCGTTGTTTACGACACAATCGTATTGCTTTAAATCTACCTCTTCAATATCCAATTTCATGTTTCTATTTGTAGATTGGAACCAATTTTTAACATTAGTAGTAGCTTGGTTAATATCTAATGGAGGTGCTTCGATTTCAATTATCCACGGAATATAATTATGGAAATCATCCTTAATAAAGTACATACCCTCATTTTTTCCACTTGTCATGAGGGGTTCTTCGAAACAACCAAGTCTTCCTCTTTCTGCATCAGAAAAAACATTGAATGATGATATATTGAACAATAATAGGAGCAGATACCTCATGACTTCCTTGTGCTTATAGACATAATGACTCCCACACGGTGCTAGCCTCCGCATTTTCGTGGGTTAGCTTAAAGCCAGAGCCATAATTAGTTTGTCAAATAACTAAATAGCAGAGGATAGCATGCACAAACATAACATACTTTTCATTGGCTTAGATACTCATAAAGAGTTTAATGAAGTGGCTTATATTGAAGAACAACGCGGCGCTCAACCTATCCATCACGGCCGAATTCCTTCATCTAAAGTCACTATTAAAAAGCTTATCAGGCAATTTGAATCTAAATACCCTAATGCGACTCTGCATTTCGTTTATGAGGCAGGCCCTTGTGGTTACTGGATTTACCGTTTAATTACTTCTCTTGGGCATTGCTGTTACGTGGTTGCACCATCTTTAATACCTAAAAACCTGGTGAACGCATTAAAACTGACAAACGTGATGCACTAAAACTCGCAAAGCTTCTTAAATCTGAAGACTTTACCCCTATTTATGTCCCCGAGCCTGAAGATGAAGCTATTCGCGATTTATCTCGTGCTCGAGAAGTCGCCATGAAGGATTTAAAAGATGCCAAATAACGATAATGGGACAGGCACATAATTATACGCTCAACATTGCAATGTAATGCCACCCAATTATGCAAGAAATTTGTGACTGTCCCATCTTACTACCAATTCTTAACTTATTCATACTTGAACTCCGAAAATAATTCCTACCTCAGTGTAGAGGTTGGGAGTCCAATTATCTTGTTATATGATTTTAACGCATTTTAGTTAAGTTTATACAACTTGAAAACATATCCCGACACTCAAATGGGAAAAGTTTTCGAGCACTACATTGTTCAGCAAGTGAGAGCCTATTTGACTCAGTTTGGTATAACGTCATTAACCTTGCCTTATCTTTTACTGCTTCAAATTCACCAAGATACTTATTCTCCAAGAACCCATTCTTTAAATACAAGCTATCATCATTAATTGAATAGACCTCATTCAATTCTTTTAAAATTGCCATTTTATTAATCGCAGGAATACGCAGTTTTTTTAGTGGTTGGCTATTTCCAGTTTCCTTTAAATACTCATAGAGGTCATAACTATTCTTACTTTCCTCGTTTAACGGTGAATGTCCCCAAATCATGAATGCACCAGACTGCATCCTTACTCTAGGATTAATTATGTTTGTATTAACAAAAGCTAGCTCCTGCGTACCATTTGGATGAGCATTGTACGCTGAGAATTTAGGATACTCATTCTGGTCGCAAATAAACAATGCGCCATCAGCATTAATTTCGGCTTTATCACTACAGGCAAAAAATAAAGACACTAGCACATCATGGCTCCAATCAAGCAAACGAGTTGGAACCCCGTAATGCTGACATAACATTAACCATTCAATATCATAGGTGGTGTGGAGTAAAGGTGGACAAGGGCTATTAGGTTTCATGTTTAAAACAAAATTTTCATAATTAACAGCTTGGTATCTCTGAAAGCCCTCGTAACGATAGATTGTTGGCTGTATCAACCAATTAAAGTTAGACTGGCCTCGAAAACAATAACTAGCTTTATCCACTGACAAATTATAAAGGTAGGATAATACCTCTGAAACTGACGTAATATTCATTTTTCTTATCTCAATAATCGCGCTAATCATATAACGAGCCTGTAGAATTACTCGTTTTAACTTATTTTTTATTGATGCCTCAACCATAGCCGAGTTCCTATTTTGATTCAATCGTTTAGAGGCTTTTCACTTGGATTTTCATTATGTACTTTGAGGGGGAGGGTCGGTCTTAACAGCGGGCCTTTGTGGCTTTATTTTGGTTAAAACGGCTCTACTCTTCTTAATGTATCCTGTTTTGTAACTTTTCTATATTATGTACCAGACAATACAGCTGCCATTGCGCGTTCACTTTCGTTTGTCCTCGTAAGGTCAGTTTATTCACCCCTTTATTCACTGTGATATTTCGCTTTTAACCTAAAGGAAAACAGGCTCGATACACCCCAAACTTATACCATTTTTTATAATAAGTTGTTGTCTTTGGGGCTGTCTATTTTGACTTTCATTTTATTCATGTAACTGACCTTTTTACGCGAACCATCTTTTTATTAATTGCACTTGTCTGCCTGTTTTTATCGGCGGTTTTCACATACATTGTTGTTGCAGGGGGCAAACTTTACAGTCTTTTAAGTAACCGCAGAATCGTGTGTATTGTTGATGATGACTTTTTACATTTATGCCGCTTCGCCACATCTCATTGCCTGCTAGGCATCTGCACGTTTGTGTTATTTCATTATAATAAAAGTCGTCTGAAGTAAATAAGCGGGGCTTGCCATTACGTCGTTTTAGTCGCCGTTTCTCTTGTTCTGTTTCATACGTTTCACTCTCTTTGAACAGCGGGTTTCGCTTTCTAAACTGGTTATCGGCTATATAAGTATCAAAGCCACTTTCGGCCATGAATTCGAGGTTCGCTTCGCTGTTAAAACCGCTGTCAGCGGTGAACTTAGTATGTTGTCTAGTTAACTGAGGGTTCTGACTAACCTGAGCCAATTGTTGTTTTAATTGTGCCACCGCAGGTTGTAAGGTTTGTTGCTCTCCTACTGACCCCCATGCTTGTGCTTGCAGTATAACTTGGTGTTTATCATCGATAATGGAACAGGCACATAATTATACGCTCAACATTGCAATGTAACGCCACCCTGTTATAAAAGAAATTTTTGACTGTCCCATCTTAATCAGTGTAATGCCACCCTATTATGCAAGAAATTTGTGACTGTCCTTTTTTATTTTTCCTTGTTGCGAGCAATATACTTTTGCTTGCAATACATCTCACATTAGTTATGTCATCATTCTACATACATTTACGTGACAAAGCAGTGATATTGTATCGCAATATATTTGTTCATACTATTCTCATTGAATTCACACAGAGAAACCGAGAGAAAGTTATGAATGTATTAAATAAAAAAGTCTTGTCATTAATTGCAGTGTTATTGATGTCCACAGGTTGTGCCGTGCAGCATGATAAAACAGAGTTTGGCGCTATAGGTTTATCTTATCACTCAGACATTGTAGAAAATACTGATGGTAGCTATTATGCTGAAGTTGAAGCAGCCTTAACACGAGGAAGAATTGGTGGTGCAGAAGGGATTGTGACAAAAAGTGCTGTAGAGAAGTGTGCCAGCTTAGGTAAGGCAATGAAAGTTGTTAAAAAAGAAACAGAATCACATTTGTTAATTAACGGCGTAGCACGACTCACCTTTCGTTGTCACTAGCAGTCACGTAGTCGGAACAGCTATAAAGTATAGTAGTGTGATTACCAAGGGGAACTGTCGGCCTAATTACCGAGCGACTTTGTCGTAAATAGCATATCAGCCAATTGCTAAACTGGCTGATATGCAGACTTATGTAAGGGTTGTGATTTTTCAACTCTCAGAGCCGTGGAATTCATATTATTTCTTGAAAACAGTAATGGAACAGGCACATAATTAGACGCTCAACATTGCGATGTAACACCACCCAATTATATAAAAAATTTGTGACTGCCCTATCTTAATCCTTACAGCAGCAACAGGAAAAATATAACAATATATCGTGGGCTACTACAATTATTACCGACCCCATTAACATAATGACTGTGGTTCGCCGATATCGAAAAAAAACCAGTATTGGAAAACTTATAATGAGGTCAGTAATGGGACAGGCACATAATTATACGCTTAACATTGCAATGTAATGCCACCCTATTATGCAAGAAATTTGTGACTGTCCCATCTTACTTCTTGTGAAGCTACCTCCTGATAATTCCAACTTTTCTGGGCTGGTTTTTCCCGCAAAGGAGGTAGAAAAAAGCGAAATAGAAAGTTTTCCTATTCGTTTTTTAGCCTATATTTAGTGTGCAATTTATATCAACAACCAATTTTCTATTAAGTAAATATTCAATTAGCTTGATCACATTCTGCTCAGAGGTTTCATCCCTATCATAAAATAACGCACCCGATAATTGTTGTATTTCTCCGACTTGAATTTGAACACCATTTTCAATTAAAGCCAATATCAAATCACTATCCAAAATTGTGCGCCAATTGCTTACCAACCCCGTAACTGGTGTAGATAAATTTGAAAAGGTTACTCGAAATGGTTTTTCATCTATATTTAACAAAACCTCATTTCTTGATAAGAGTTTCAGCAGAAAAGAACGCACTCTTCTCCATGGATAATTTAGATGTACGCCATTATTATTCTCAAACTCCGATTTAACCGTAGCGACAGCTTGGTTAATCAATGCGTTTGTTTCAATAAAGCCCAACTCCCTACCTATCAATTCTTCAATAGAGTTAAATAACTTATGTCTAATTCCCGAAAATGGACCTAAGCCATCCCCTTTTAAAATCTCAATATACTGACCAGATATGGATCCCTTATGAACAAAGTTAGTAGAATTGATTTGAGCCTTACTCTTGAAGTCACCAGCCAACCAAATATAATAATTTGGATCCGTTCCATTGTGGAATGTATGAACTAATTTTCTTTCTTCTGCTTCATTTACTATAGATTTGATTAGACCTGTTTTGCTAGCCACTGGATTTGATTTATTAAACCTAGAATCTTTATTCACTAACAAAGAGCGTAAATCTGAAGCTCGCTGCGCACTCTGCCTTGAAATAGAATTTGATTCATTCATTGCATCAACTAATACACTAACAGCCTCATCAATTGGCATTAACTGTTCTGGCCAACCACCAGAGTTAACAAGTTTTCTTCCTAAAACTTCTTTCCAAGTTATGGCTGAAACCCTATTAGTATATCTTGAAGCTAGTGTTAACACGAAACTATGAAAAGAAACAATTATCGCGGTATTGTCTTCGCTTTTGTTTAATTCTGCATCCAAATCTGAAGATATCATCGTTGTTAAAAATGAAATTTCTGCTGGATCAACTTTTTTAATTTTGAATCTGTCAGTAACTATATTTTCGTCAATTAGCTGTTCCAGTAAACTGTATATGTAAACGACAATATTATTGTGGCTTTCATACCTTTCTAAAATGGAATTAACTAAAGATTGTTCAGTCCCAAGATTTGCTCGTGTTATATCTGCAATAATTAATTTCATTTCGGTTTTCCTTAACAAGGTTGGGGGGCTTTGCCCCCCTATTTTATTTATCCGAATTCAGCAGAAACGTCGCTGCAGTAGATAACATAACACCTACAGCCATTTCTGGTGAATAATGCGCTAAATAGCCAAGGACAACTCCCAAGCTAAGTATTGCAAATCGAATTGATTTTGTATTTTTCATATCAATTCAGCCTCTATTTAGGCAAGACTAACCGAATCAGAACCGTCAATTAGCGGATTAAAAGGAGGAAACCACTAATAATTTCGTCAAATTAGAATTTTCGTAAATAAGAGTTAGCGAATTAACATACAATCGTATTTTCAAAATATCGAATCCGTGCCACACCGTGCACAGCGTGAGGATAAGTGTTCTTTATATCACAGCACAAACGAAAATCAACGCGCTATACTAACTATTTAGTCTTTATGCGGCACGTTGCTTGTGCTACATAATCGCTTGTTGGACTGAGCCGCTACCTGCTCGATGTGTCAGAGTTGGTGTATTTATGCTATGGGAATTTGCTTTTAGTGGCATAAGGTGTTTTATGCCTATTTTATCGGCTTATCTTTCGTGCTTAAGCTATCCCTGCATTTATGCTTTTCTGACCCAAACACTTAAGTAGGTTCACATTTTGATTTGTTGGTTCAAGCTCTGCTGCTAGCTCGTTCGCGCTAATTCTATTGCCTCTTCAGCTAAAATGACCCCCCTATTAACCAAAAATATTACACCGCATTTCGGCGACATTGGCGTTTAAAATTATAAATAATCAAACCTGTGTTAAAAATATACAAAAAGTTTTATTTACAATCACTAAGCATTACGATGACTGCCGTTGTCAGTACTCATTGGCGTAAACACTTCATAATTACCTGATGTGGAAACTGATATTTCCATTCCAGAAAAAACCTAAATGATTGTTATATAAAAGTTAAACATGGTAATTAATAAATTATTCCAAATTCAAGGCTTTGCTACCTCATTTCTCCACAATCTTTTCATATTTATATCTCACTATTGCGCGTAATCACACAAACCAAGCATAGAGTTCGAATGCCGCACAGCGTAAAACTGGTAACCCCAACTTCAAATACAGAGGTGCCCGATCACACCGTCAACACGCCTTTGCCACACGTATCTCAAGAGCTTTGTATCACGGCAGATAGTTTGGGCTCATATGAATTTAGGCAGGCCTACGGATTAAAATATGCGTATTTGTCAGGGGCGATGTATCGCGGTATTGCTTCTAAAGAGTTGGTTATTGCGATGGCAAATGCTGGATTAATGGGTTTTTTAGGCACCGGTGGATGTAGCTTAGATCAGATTGAAAATGACCTTCTGCACATACAGCGCGCCCTACCAACAGGGCAAGCTTATGGGTTGAATTTAGTGTGCAACCTGAATGACCCAGCGCACGAAATGGCCTTGGTGTCACTGTATTTGAAGTACGCAGTACCGTGTATAGAAGCCGCTGCTTTTATATCTATGACACCCGCGTTAGTGCTGTATCGCGTTAGCGGTTTATATCGAGATACAGATAATCAAGTCGCATCACACTATAAAATCATTGCTAAAGTTTCTCGCCCTGAGGTAGCCAATGCATTTTTACAACCAGCTCCACTGCGTATCATTGAACAGCTGCTCAGGCGTGGCCAAATAACGCCTGAACAAGCCAAAATGAGCCAGTCTATTTTAATGTGCGACGATATCTGTGTTGAAGCCGATTCCGGTGGGCATACCGACCAAGGCCAGCCCAGTGTTTTGCTCCCTGCAATTCAAAGTCTACGTGATAGCGTCGTATCAGCGCAGCCCTTTGCGCACGCTCCGCGTATTGGCTTGGCTGGTGGCATAGGCACACCAACTTCAGCCGCTGCGGCGTTTATCATGGGCGCTGACTTTATTATGACCGGCTCTATAAATCAGTGCACCGTTGAAGCTGGTACATCTAATTTAGTAAAAGATATGCTGCAAAGCATCAACGTACAAGACACTGACTACGCACCTGCAGGAGATATGTTCGAGCTAGGTTCAAAAGTACAAGTGCTTAAAAAAGGGGTGTTTTTTCCGGCCCGTGCGAATAAACTTTTTCAGTTGTATCAACAGTACGACTCCATTAATGCACTACCAACGACGATACAAACCCAACTACAAGAGAAGTTTTTTAAAAAAAACTTCGACGAGGTGTGGCAAGAAGTTGAACAATATTTAACTCAAACTAACAGAGCCGATGACATCATTAAAGCGCAAACAGATGCCAAATACAAAATGGCGCGAATATTCCGTTGGTACTTCTCTTACAGTATGAAACTGGCCTTTTCGGGCACCACACAAGACAAAGTGAACTTTCAAGTACATACAGGCCCTGCACTCGGTGCTTTTAATCAATGGGTAAAAGGCTCAAAACTTGAGCGTTGGCAAAATCGCCATGTGGCCGATATTGCCAATAAACTCATGCAAGAAACGGCTGAATTACTCAGTATCAAAACACAGCAGCTCGTTGCTTTTAGTAAACCCAGTGCCATATCCTCCCAGCAGTAAAACAAGGCCTTTTGTAATGATGAACACCTATTTATTTCCGGGTCAAGGCTCTCAATATGTTGGTATGGGTAAAACGCTTTTTGCGCAATTTCCAGAGCTCACAAACCTTGCTGATAAGCTCTTAAGCTATTCCATTGAGCAGCTTTGTCTTAACGATACACATAAACAGCTCAATAAAACCCAATACACACAACCGGCCCTATTTGTCGTTAATGCCCTCGCCTATCATCAGCAAATAAAACAATCTGGACAGTCAGCTGATTTTTTAGCGGGTCACAGCTTGGGAGAGTTTAATGCCCTTTATGCATCTGGCGCTTTAAGCTTTGAAGACGCCTTAAAGCTGGTGATAAAACGAGGGGAACTCATGAGTAATGCACCACAAGGTGCAATGGCGGCAATTTTAAATATCGATGAAACAACCCTCCAAAGCTGCCTTGAACACCCACAGTTACGCAGCATCGATATTGCAAACTTTAACTCGCGTGAGCAAATTGTGATCTCTGGGTTGGCTAAAAACATTGCGCACAGCCAAGCCATAATTGAACAACAAGGTGGGCGCTTTATTCCACTCAATACCAGTGGCGCCTTTCATTCTCGCTACATGGCAGATGCCCAACAACAGTTTGCAAAGGTCATTAATAATACTGTTATTAAAACAATGCAAACACCTGTGATTGCCAACGTTACAGGCTTACCTTATCAACCTGATGATATAAAGCACCATTTGATTGCACAAATGACCCAGCCCGTAAAATGGAACCACAGCATCCAATACTTGTACGCACAAGGTAACATGCAATTTAAAGAGCTTGGACCAAAAAAAGTACTTACAAAGCTAGTACAAAACATCACGCAAGATATAGCGCAAAATAGCGAGCAAGATACAGGTCGGCATTCAACACGCCTAGATACTAATCCACTAACGACAAAATCACATGTCAGCCCGATTAACACGCCTGTACCAGCAGAACAGCGTCAAACTGAAACCATGCTTGCAAAGGCTGAGCCGTCCAAGTTAAGCCCACAGCAACACGTTGAATACTGGAACTTACATCACCCTATTGGCACGCAAGTTCTCAGTATTACGCACGTCACTTCAATGACAAACCCTATTATGACAACACGCTCACAGGCCACGCTTATTTTTGGCCAAAGAGCCGTTGTGTATTTGCACAACTTTAATGGCTACTTTGCCCTTGACGAGCTGCAATGCATTTAAATTTACTCGCGCTTAATAATAGAGCAGCAACTTAAAGATGACACTCATTTTTAAATTGAAACAAACACTTAAAATACTTTGGTAGATACAATGAAATATTATATTGGTTTAGCAACATCATTCCATGATCCTGCACTGGCAATTGTTGATGCCCACGGCAACGTAGTTTTTGCTGAAGATGCAGAGCGATTCTTACAATATAAAAGAGGTTTATATTGTCTGCCCGATAACCCCTATTACATAGAAGAAATACTCAAACAATACTGCGCTGACTGTACTGAGCTGGTGATTGCAAAAACATGGAGTAAAGGTCGAGCGAAAAGCACCAATATCCTTGAAAACATTTTATTGAGCGTATTAGAAACCTTCTCATTTAATATTGATGTAAATACCAGAGACATTAAGGATCAATTTTATTTTGCCAGAGCCTCTCATGCTGCTGCGGGTCGTACTTTGTCTCGGTTTTTTGAAGCGTCTTGTCGAAACTTCATCGTCGGCAATTACCGTAAGAAGCCCGCAACTGACATACGCTACTTCGATCACCACTTAACCCATGCAGCAAATGCCTGCTTTAATAGCCCGTTCAGTGAAGCATCTTGCTTAATTGTTGATGGCATGGGTGAAAAAAGTAGTATTGATTACTTCACCTATAAAAATGGCGTTATTACCCCTGCGCCCATCAAAGTAAAGCGCTCGTTTAAAAGCTTAGGATTGTTTTACACCATTATTTGTGAAAACCTCGGATTTGATCCGCTCAAAGGAGAAGAGTGGAAAGTTATGGGGCTTGCGCCATACGGTAAAAAAGATGACACAGTATATAACTTGCTACGTTCGTCGTTACAAGTTAAAAACGGGAACTTCGCAGTGCCCAAAAACCTGAATGCCATCATGCAAGAAATTAAAAGCATGGCGCGCGCGCCGGGAGAATCGGTTGAGCAGTACAAAGACTTTGCCTATACCGGCCAATTGGTATTCAGTGAAATCTTTATGGATCTCATTAACGCTATATACGAGCACGCCCCATCGAAAAACCTCACCATTGCTGGCGGCTGCGCATTAAACTCATCCTTTATGGGCACCGCGTTAGGACAGTCCAAATTTGATAATATTTATGTGCCCTCAGCACCTGCCGATAACGGCAACGCCATTGGTGCTGCCCTTTTAAGTTATCAACAAGATCACCCGCAGTGGCAGCCTGAAACAACAATCCAATCTCCCTATACTGGCTGTGTTATTAAGCAAAAATCACTCGACAAACTTGCGCAATATAGTCATTTAAAAGTGACAGACCACGGTGATGATGTCTATAGAAAAACTGCAGAGTTCTTAGCTGAAGGTAAAATTATTGGTTGGGCACAAGGACGCGCTGAATTTGGTCCCCGCTCTTTAGGTAACCGCTCTATCTTAGCCAACCCATGTTTAACCGACATGAAAGATATTATCAATGCTCGCGTTAAATTCAGAGAAGAGTTTAGGCCATTTGCCCCCTCAATTTTACATGAATATGGCGAAGAGTACTTTGAGAATTATCAAGAGTCGCCTTATATGGAACGTACTTTGGTATTTAAAGAAGCTGTGCGAAGTAAAGTGCCTGCTGTGGTTCATGTTGATAACACCGGCCGCTTGCAAAGTGTTAAAAAGCAGTGGAATGAACCTTATTACACCTTAATCGAAAATTTCAGACAAATCACTGGGGTACCCGTAGTCCTGAACACCAGCTTTAACATTATGGGAAAACCCATTGTTCACTCAGTTGAAGACATGCTGGCTGTATTTTTGATGTCGGGCATCGATATTCTTGTGATCAACAACACCATTTACGAAAAATAATGCGCTGTTATCTCCAAACCGCCTGTTATTGCAGTCGGTTTTGGGGCTCGTATCCGCAGCGCATCGCTATTTTAGCTGGTACAAGCCAAAAATATAACGCAAAAGATAGTAATTAACCGCTTATTTTATCGCACTGTGACATAGACGTTTTAGAGACAAATAATGAAAGATACCCAAACACCATCGGCACCCGTTAACACCCACTCTACTCAAGATATTGCAATTGTGGGTT
Organism: Pseudoalteromonas sp. MMG013; assembly: GCF_018100885.1. Classification (NCBI taxonomy): domain Bacteria; kingdom Pseudomonadati; phylum Pseudomonadota; class Gammaproteobacteria; order Alteromonadales; family Pseudoalteromonadaceae; genus Pseudoalteromonas; species Pseudoalteromonas sp. MMG013. Next base: position 45,055 of record NZ_JAGJEE010000011.1, read on the forward strand.
TGTCTCTTCGCTTTCCCGGTGCGCTCACAAAAGAGCAGTTTTGGCACAACCTAAACAACAAAGTCAGTAGTATTACAGAGATCCCAAAAAAACGCTGGGATTGGAAAAAAGATTATGATCCTGCTCCTAAAAAACATGAACAAAAAATAATAAGTAAATGGGGCGGGTTCATTGACAACATCGACGGCTTTGATGCCAGCTTTTTTGCTATATCGCCAACAGAAGCGCAAAGTATGGACCCACAACAGCGTTTAAGTTTGGAATTGGCTTGGGCCTGCTTTGAAGATGCGGGCTTATCTCCTTCAACCTTTAAAAATACCAAAACAGGTGTTTATTTAGGGTGTAGCAACACCGATTATCAAGAGTTTGCAACGGGTAACATTGACCCTCACTTTTTAACGGGCATGTCGACCGGCGTATTTGCAAATCGTATTTCTCACTACTTTAATTTTCAGGGGCCAAGCGAAACCGTAGATACCGCCTGCTCTTCCTCTTTGGTGGCAATTCACAAAGCGCTCAACGACTTTAAAACCAATGATATCTCGGCCGCTTTGGTAGGCGGTGTTAATTTACTGATCACCAAAAGTCGATATGTATCATTTAGTAAACTCGGCGTATTATCCCCCAAAGGTCGCTGTAAAACACTGGATGCCGATGCCGATGGTTACGTTCGCGGTGAAGGCCTTGGCATGCTTCTATTGTTGCCGCTCGACAAAGCACGTGAAGCCAATGCCAACATTTACGGCATCATTAAGGGCAGCAGTATTGGCCATTCCGGTAAAACCAACACACTCACATCACCGAGCCCATTTTCTCAGTCTCGGGTGATCCAACAAGCCCATGAGTCAGCGGGGATCAGCTCAGATCAAATATCGTTTGTAGAATTGCATGGGACGGGCACCAAATTAGGGGATCCGCTTGAAATTCAAGGCTTAAAGCGTGCATTTAGAGCCACAAAAGCGAAAAATAGCAAAGAGTCAACGTGCTACTTAAGTACCGTAAAAACCAATATTGGTCATCTTGAGTCGGCTGCGGGTATTGCCGGTGTTATAAAAGTACTATTGAGCTTCGCCAACAATGCCATTTCACCGCTACAAAACTTTACCACGCTTAACCCCAAAATATCCCTCGCTAAGTCACCATTTGAACTGGTCACTGAATCGACGCCATGGCCACGCAAATCAGCTTCGCCACGTATTGCAGGTGTCTCATCGTTTGGTTTTGCTGGCGTCAATGCCCACATCATTTTACAAGAGCCTCCCGCATATACTGCAGTGCCATGTGTCGTTGATCACGAAAACATCGTTCAATCCGTGTTTGTGTTATCAGCCAAAAACAAGCGTGCATTACATCAGCGGGCTTCTGCGTTATTGGCCTTTATTGAAGAAGCTTTAACTGATGATAAAAGCAATGCGCAATTAACCATACAAGACTTGGCTTATACTTTACAAGTTGGTCGTGATGCCATGGCATATCGTGTCGGATTTGTTGCTTCTTCGTTGTCTGAGGCCATGCAGCAACTTCATGCTTATCTTACAAATACCCCTGATCACTGGTGTGAAAATATAGTAGATAAACACACACTGACTCAGGCTGAACCTTGGCCAGAACCTCACTCAGACGCACGCTCACACCTAGATTTATCGGCATTGTTAACAGCGTGGACTCACGGGTACTTAGTCGACTGGGAAACCCTGTATGCTGGTTTTACTCCATCTAGAGTTAGCTTACCCAGTTACCCTTTTTCGCACAAACAATACTGGATAACGCAAACCGAGTCGGTCGAAAAATTAATCCCGAACAGCACACACACACTTCATCCATTGCTCCACACAACGGTGCCTGCCATGGATGAACTGGTATTTACTGCGACATTTAATGGCCAAGAATTCTTCTTCGCAGACCACAAAGTCAATCATCAAGCAGTATTGCCAGGGGTGTGCAGCTTGGAAATGATAGTCGAGGCCATTCGTCAGTCACATAACATGACAGCCGATCACATCGTAGAATTAAAAAATATTAGCTGGCTGCGTCCTATCGTTCTTGAAGAGCATAGCCCACAGACGAGCGTATACTTATCATTATGGGAAGACCAGAACACCCTCACATTTGAACTGTGGAGTCATTTAGATGACAACCCGCAGGTCTATGTTAAAGGGAAGGCTCTGCTGACCAATCGACTCTCGCAACCCACGGCCTCCATCAATTTATTCACGTCGTCAACGAAGGCTCATTGGCCGAGTCTTGCGTTTAAAGATAGCGCAACCCACCCTGAACTAATTGAACACACAAAAACAGAAATTTACAACATATTTGAAAAAGCAGGCATCAACTATGGCACGGCCTTTCAAGGACTGCATAAAATTCAAAAGCAAGGTGACGAATTACTTGCTCAATTATTACTTGATAAGTGCTACTGTAAAGGCTTTAACGTATCACCAACCATACTCGACAGTGCCTTACAATCACTCATGGCATTTTCTGATAGCGAAGAGTTAGCATTACCCTTTGCCTTAGAGCATACTGCCTTTACTGATATTGCCGCTTTATCGGAGGCGTTTTCAGCAAACAATAAACCCACCTCTAACAGTGAAAACTCGACAAATACACAGGTAATGTTATGGGTTCACGCGACAAAAACATCAAATAATGGCGACTCAGTCAAAAAATTCAACCTCACAATATACACAGAAAATGCGAAAGCATGCGTGCGTTTTACGGGGTTTTCTACGCGTTCAATAACAGCGCCTATTGACATTAAGCTTACAGAAAATGTACTTGAAACAAGCTTGCCGTCATCAGATATCACTAATCAAGCCCCTAATGCTCAGATACTTGCGACGGTTACACCTTGTTGGGTTATTACGGCGTTTGATGACGTTAAAAAGCCACTTAGCAATGACCTTTTGCAAGCGACACTGTGGGATTATCAAGGCCCTGCTCAGTATAAACCGCCCTTTGCTAATAACACTCAAAATGACATACAACACAGTGAAACAGCCGTACATCTAAATCATTTATCGAATCACCTTATTTGGCTTGCGCGTGATGAGTTCGCCGATCCTTTGGCTTTTTTTAAGTACATTAAATCACTGCTCCGTTCGGGTTACGGTGAAAAAGCACTGACCATCACCTTAATGACACTACAAACCCAACGTGTTCATTGTGAGCAAGTTAATCCACAAGGCGCAGGGCTGATTGGATTACTGCAAAGTATCGCCCAAGAATACCCGCTTTGGCATATTACCATTGTTGATATGCCTACCAATCTATTTGATTGTTCACCCGTGTCCCAAACCGACATCCTGTGGCAACAAGTAGTCACTCTGGCACCTGCATTTTATGCCTATCGCAGCAGCCAATGGTATGCGTTTGATATTGCATCACACCACTATCAAAGCATGGGTGTAACACAGGAGACAGCTCAGTTCCCGAATACATCTGGTCAATGTGCGTATCGTCAAAATGGGGTATATGTGATTTTAGGCGGTGCCGGTGGGCTTGGATACGCCTTCAGCGAATGGTTAATTCGCACCTATGATGCTCAGCTTATTTGGCTTGGCCGTCGTGAAAAAAACAACGATATTCAACGCGCGCTAACGCAATTAAGTAATCTAGGTAAAACACCGGTATATTACAGCGTTGATGCCGGCGATAAGAGCGCAATGCAAACAGTACTCAATGATATAAACGCCACATTTAAACACATTCACGGCGTAATTCATTCTATTTTGCAGCTCAATGATCAAAGTATCGCGAAAATGAATGAAGCGCAATTTATCAGCAGCTATCACGCTAAACAACAAACGGGTGACGTTGCGCTTGAGCTATTCAAAGACATTGATTTAGACTTCTTTTTGTTTTTTTCATCCCTTCAATCATTCTCTCCTGCGCCAGGGCAAAGTAACTATGCGGCTGGTTGTCACTACCTCGATAGCCTCGCACAGTCTTACGCCCAAAAGATGCCCATTAAAGTGATCAATTGGGGGTATTGGGGATCAATTGGCATAGTCAGCGATGCGTTTTATAAAAATAAAATGGCAAAACAAGGGATAGGATCAATTGAGGTTGATGAAGGAATGCAGGCGTTAGCGCAATTTATGCAATCTCCCCTCGCCCAAGTTGGGGTCATTAAGCTCGCGCAAAATACACTGACTCACATGACAAAACACTATAGTTATTCAGCTGATGAGTCTTTATTGGTTAATGACGCTCTGTCTAATACATTCACGTCACGTGTACCTTATGATGTAAGTAACCCCAGCACAGACAATACTCAAATACTTGCCTTGTTGCGTCATGCACTTACAAAAGCCCAGTGGGATACTGAAGATAAACGCACTGCTGCCCTCTGCCAACTGCCTGCGCACTTCAGCCTCTGGTGGCAAGAAACACAAACATATTTAACTGACGCTGAATTGCTTGTCAATAGTGAAATTGTTAGTGCTGAACCAGCTAACACCGACATACTAGATGACACATACAATGAGGCGCTTGCATCACAAAACCCGCTCCTTGCTGCTTGTTTAGCGCAATTGCCGGATATTTTATCCGGTAATCAAAAGGCCACTGATGTGGTATTTCCACAGGGTAAATTAACGTTAGTAGAGAGTGTCTATCAAAACAATGCCCAAGCCGACTATGCCAATCGCGTTTTGGTTGAACAAGTACAGCATTACCTCACTCATACTAACGTCAGTACTATAAATGTACTTGAAATTGGCGCTGGCACGGGGGGGACCACCCACGCAGTGTTGCCTATTTTAGATGCATGGTCTGTAGGTGAATACGCCTATACCGACTTATCCCAAGCATTTTTTAATCACGCAAAAGCACGCTTTCAAAATGACTACCCATTCTTACACACGCAATATTTTAATGTCAGTAAACCACTGGCAGCGCAAAATATTAAATTGGCGTATTACGATGTGGTGATTGCGACCAATGTTCTGCACGCAACGGCGCATATTAGAACAACACTACAAAATGCCAAGGCCTGTTTAAAGCCTGGTGGGGCGTTAATTATTAACGAAGTCGTTGAAAAATCGCTATTTACCCAACTTACGTTTGGCTTACTTGAAGGCTGGTGGTTAAGCGAAGATAAAGCACTTCGTATTGATGGGTCACCCATGCTATCGGTTGAGGGTTGGCAGCAAGTGCTGGCTGAAGAAGGCTTTACACATATCCATGTGTCAACTCACAAAAGCTCTGCACAACACATTATTCGAGCGCGCAGTAATGGGAAAATCGTTCAGCCCGTCGACACAATTCAGTCAAATAATAAACAAACTAACAACTCAGTACCTCCAACCAGATCTGACAACCAAGAAAACACCATGGCTATGCCCGATACACATAACACGACTTCGCTTGCTTCGCGCACACTCACTTTTACCACGCAAACTTTGTTTGCTATTGCTAGCAACACCTTGGGGATACCACAAGACGAGTTAGATTCCCAAGAATCGTTTGCTGACTATGGTGTTGATTCCATTTTAGCGATACAAATGCTAGACGATATTAATGCACAATTTGATTTGAGTTTACCTGCAACCTTGCTGTTCGATTATCCTTCTATTGCGTCATTGAGTCAGTACATCGCCACAGAGCATCACACCCATCTTGCGCACCAATTACCGGACTGTGCACCACAAGCACATGTAAATGAGACTGACCCAAACAACAATATTATTAACGGCAATACGAATTCAGTAGCCAGTATGGGCGAAATAAGCAACAAAAAAACATATAGAAAGCCTTATTCAATTGATTTAACGCCATCAAACAAAACCGCTTTTAGAGCTGAGAAAACGCATTCGCCACCGGCACCAGACCCTGATATGGATAACAAAATTGCCATTATCGGTATGAGCGGTCAATTTGGTACAGCAACAAATTTAGATGAATATTGGTCTCTGATCCAAAACCAACAAACCTCTGTGGTAGAACAACAGCGTTGGAGTCTCAATACCCTCGCAGAACAAGAGCAAGCGTGGTGTCGTTATGCCAGTTTACTCGATGATATTTCGTCTTTTGATGCTGGATTTTTCTCAATTACGCCACAAGAAGCCATGTACATGGATCCTCAGCAAAGGGTATTTTTACAAGAGTGTTATAAAGCATTGGATGATGCCAATATGGCAACTTCGGTAGCGGGTAAAAATATTGGGGTGTACCTTGGATGTGCTCAAGGAGATTATGCGAGTTTAGCGCCTGATGACGCGCCTGCTCAAATATTTTGGGGGAATGCCGGCTCGGTTATTCCGGCTCGTGTATCATATTTTTTAAACCTAAAAGGTCCAGCCATCGCTGTGGATACAGCTTGCTCGTCGTCTTTAGTGGCCATTCATATGGCATGTCAGGCGCTGGTTAATAACGAAATCTCTAGTGCCATTGTTGGTGGAGTCGCAACATTATGCACCGCCAAGTTCTCGAAACATGCGGGGAAAGCGGGTATGTTAAGCCCTGACGGTACTTGCTATACGTTTGACGACAGAGCGAATGGATTTGTCCCCGGCGAAGGGGTTGGCGTATTGATATTAAAACGCTTAGTTGATGCCATTGCCGACAAAGATCACATTTATGGCGTTATTTTAGGCTCAGCGACCAATCAAGATGGCACAACCAGTGGCATTACCGCCCCCAGTTCAGTGTCTCAAGAAAAACTGCATCGTGATCTCTATAATCGCTTTAATATTCCCCCTGAATCCATTGGTCTTATTGAGGCACATGGGACAGGCACAAAGCTCGGCGACCCCATTGAATTTCAAGCTTTAACACGCGCGTTTCGACACGATACCGAAAAAAAAGCGTTTTGTGCGTTAGGCTCTGTTAAAACCAATATAGGTCATTGTTTAACTGCCGCGGGTGTGGCTGGCGTGATCAAAACCCTCCTTGCGCTGAAGCACAAGTCCTTGCCACCTTCGGCTAACTTTAACATCGGCAATTCGCATATAAATTGGCAAGATTCACCATTTTTTGTGAACACACAAGTGCGAGATTGGCATGTGGATGTGGGTCAAAAGCGACGAGCTGCGATAAGTTCGTTTGGATTCAGTGGCACCAATGCCCATTTGGTTGTTGAGGAGTTTACACCACAACCGATAGCGACTGTGATGAGTGCATCACAACCATTCATTATCAATTTATCGGCTAAAACCCCCTATTCGTTGCGAGAAAAAGCGCAACAATTACATAATTGGATACACGCGAACAGCACACAATGTTGTCAAGCCATTGCATACACACTCCAGATTGCACGTGAAGAAATGGAGTATCGTATGGGGTTTGTGGCATCAAGTACTGAACAAATCAAAGCCGAATTACACCTTTTTATTCATAAAGAACAGGGTCTTTGGAAAAAAGGGGAAGTAAAGCAGGGAAAAACGATTCTATCAGCCTTAGATAGCAGTGACTTTAACCGTTGGGTCAAACAGCGAGAGTATACTAAGTTGCTCTCATTATGGGTGGTTGGCGCACCAATCGATTGGCATTTGCTCTATGGAGCTCACACCCCCAATACAATACGCTTGCCGAGTTATCCGTTTGCAAAAGAGCGGCACTGGCTGCCTAATGCTCACTCTCCTCAATTAACCTTGAAAAGAAACGAGCAACATGTTGTCTGTGATAAAGCGGACCATATCACACCGCCTAATAGTGAGATGGTGGCAGCTAGTGCAACAACAGCCCTTGGCTTAGAGCCTCACACTGATAACAACTATCAAACGAGCAACTTTACTCATACACGACATAGCGGGCAAAAAGAGAATAAAACACCATACTTAACAAGCGCCGCAGCCCACTTGCTGCATTACATCCCACAATGGGTTGCTGCTGACATAACACAAACCCGCAGTGAAACATACGCGCACCGCCCAACACATAACATTCGTCATATCATCACGGTGGGTGATGCTCAGCTTAAGTCTCATACCCGTAACATGATAGCTGACAATACTACGGTGCTGCATTTGCATGCGCTAAATACCGCTACAACAGACGCATTTCAAGATAACAACCACGCGCACATCATTGCACAAAACCTGGTGCAAAGTTATGCCTCGCAACTGTTAGATTACTTACACTCATTGAGCCCAATCACGTCTCCTACTTTATTACAACTGGTGATCAATGATAGCGCTCAAGCATCACGGCTCTCTTGCTCTGACTTACTGCTGTCGTTGTCTGGGATACTTAAAACAGCGTCACTTGAGTATACTCAGCTGCACACTCAACTGATCATGTTTGAACCAAATGAAAACCCTCAAGGTCATTACACCACATTCAGTGAAGAAGCGGTTATAGCTAAGATAAATCATGAAGCGACCCTGCCTCAACTTGCCGTTTCCCATGTTAAAACACGGGGTAACTCGATTGATAATTCAATTGATACCTTGTTTGGCGTAAACGAAACCTCTATCAGCAACATAGTACGCTACCACGGTGATAACCGTTCAATACTCACTTATATCGGTGTTAACTGCGATGATAGTACTGATACAACGAACAATGATGAGCAAACACCTTGGAAAGAGCATGGGGTTTATGTCATTTCAGGAGGAATGGGAAAACTCGGATGTATATTCGCACAAGAAATTTTGCATAATACCGCCAATAGTCAAATCATTCTTATTGGTAGAACGCCACTAAACAATACCATCAATGCCCAGCTCAATACGCTGAATAACGCACAATATCGTTCGGGTCAAACTAGCAACGCGCCACGAGTGCACTACGTCAGCGCCGATATCAGTGATGTAAGTAGTGTGTCGCAATTGCTCAGCCAAATAAGCTCGAATCATGGCACCATTACGGGAATTATACACAGTGCAGGGGTCATAAAAGACTGCCTTATACAGAAAAAACGCACAAATAACGCATCAAACGATCACAATTCCAGCTTAAATGAAGTCTTTGCCCCAAAAGTCTCCGGCGCTATTGCGCTAGATGAAGCAAGTAAAACGCTAGACCTTGATTTCTTTGTGTGCTTTTCGTCAATTGCAGGGGTTTTGGGTAATCTAGGTCAAGCCAATTATGCCAGCGCTAATGCCTTTGTAGACCTGTTTATGTCACATCGACGTACGCTAGAAAAACAAGGCAAACGCCGAGGCATCAGTGTGTCGATTAATTGGCCTTTATGGTGTGATGGTGGCATGCAAATTGACGACATAACGCTTTCAATGTTACGCAAACAAGGCGTTTGCCCACTCCCAACTGAAACGGGCATTCATGCTTTTTATCAAGCGCTCTCTCATGCAAGTAAAGCTGCGCAACATTGTTTTTTATATGGTGAACCTGACAAACTTTCCCAATTATGGCACCAGCCTATATGGCCAAATTCAACCGCGTCATCGAATGGTACACTTAACAGCGCACCACACAACGGTGAGGAGCATGCCAATTCAAAAGCACAAAAAAGCAGTGAAGAAGTCATGCGATATCTTAAATCCGTCATTTATGATATCACTCAGATCCCACCGAGTGATTTAGACATACATGAAAACTTCCGCGAAATGGGGTTTGACTCAATTATGCTCATGTCTATCGCACAAAGAATAGAATCAGACGGGTTTTTGAGTGTCTCAGCCTTACCACCGGCATTGCTCTTTGAAGTAGATACCATCGACACACTAAATGCCTATCTGTTAACACATCAAGTGTGTTCATCACACCATCAAACAGCAACGCCAAAGATCAACCTCAGTAAAGACGCTTCGCAATTACAGGGCACAATGGCATTATCAAAAGCACAACAAGGCCTATGGTTACAACAAAAACAACAACCAAGTTTAACTGCCAATAATGTCCCTTTAGTATTTGAAGTTGCCGATGTGAATGTACAAACGATGCAAAATGCGCTCGATTGGGTATGCCAAAAGCACCCTATTTTGACCGTATCAATGCGCGAAATTGAAGGCTTTCCAACACAAGCCTTATTAGACCTGACACCAATAATTAGTACGCATCTAGCACACTGTGGCTCTAAAACAGAGTTAATTCAACAGATTGATAATACGATAAATATTCCCTTCGAGCTGAATCAGCAATTACTCATTAGAGCCAGTTGTTGGCATGTTAACAACAATGGACATTCTCTGGACTTAATGGTCATTGTCTTCCATCACATAATCATTGATGGCGTGTCAGCCAGTCTGTTTCTTGAATTACTGATGAGTACATATACCGAACTATTGCACTCTAATACGCACGCACCGCACACGCTAAACCATCAAGTACTCACTGCACCGGAACCTGACTTAGGATTTTTCTCCTACTTAGAATGGGAAAAAGCCATGCTAAACAGTGAGTCAGGTGTCATCATGCAGCATTTTTGGCAAAATGAACTGCAAGGTACATTGCCCGTAATGACACTAAACCATGTAAAACCCCCTGCACCAATGCCCACCCATAATGTTTCAGGGGTGAATGTATCCATTGCCCCCCACACTCACAGTAAGATTGATAATTACTTAAAGCAAACTGGCGTGAGTGCATCAGTATTTTTCTTAACCGTGTATCAGTTAGTATTGCAGCATTTTAGTCACTCGAAAGAAATGCTAATTGGTATCCCTGTTTTACATCGTCCAACAACAGACATGAGTAAATCGTTAGGGCTATTCGTTAATCAACTGCCTTTGCGCAATACCATTGACACATCTTGCACATTTGTTGAATTAGCACTGAGCAACCAAGATAAATTAAACTCCATCATTCGCCACAGCGGATATCCGTTCTCTGACATTGTCAGTGCCATACGTACACCGAGAAATGTCTCTCACCACCCTATTTTTCAAGTGGGTTATGCGTATCATAACTTTGTTCAAAGCTCATGGCTTGATCGCAATAAAGCACTGGTGAATACGGTATGGGACGAGTTTCAACAAAACCCTGCGCTTGATTTAAGTTTAGAAGTTACCCCAATATCAGACCAATATCGGGCTACGTTTAAGTTTAACCAAGCGATTTACCATCAAACAACGGTTGAGCAATTCGCGCAAACGTATCAAAACCTTATTGTCGATATTTTAACTGCGGGTGCGAGAGCCCATGATAAAGCCATTGCCGAGTACTCTGTCAATACAGCGCTCGCGGCTAACACACGTGAAATACGCGCTTCTGCCAATAATTACAGCGTACCAAACGTTGGCAACACAACGCCCCCTCAATATTCATCATCACCGATGAGTATCGTCGACCTGTTTGAAAAACAGGCTATTTCAGCACCACACAATACCGCGCTCATTTTTGCGGAGCGTAAGGTGTCGTATGGCGAACTGAGTCAAAAATCCACCGCTTTGGCTGTTTATTTACGCAACCAAGATGCATTTAAGCACAGTCTAACGCAAGATATACGCGTAGCTGTGTGTGCAGCACCCTCGTTAGAGTTGATAGTGACTATTTTAGCCATCTTAAAAACAGGTGCAGCGTATGTGCCGATTGACTCAAACTCACCACCAGAGCGAGCTGAATTTATTTTAAATGATGCAAATCCAGCGTTATTTCTAATCGACTCTGCTTTGTCGTTTGCCCATGAAAGTACGTTAAAAAATGCACTAAGGCTCAGTATCAGTGCAGCTCAAATTATATCGCTCGACACTGCTCTAATAGAAAGTGCTGAGTGTTCGAGCAAGCCCTGTGACACGGTATTCATGCACACCACACCTAATAAAGGGATATTTGTGGATGCACGTAATGTGGCATACATCATCTACACTTCAGGTTCTACAGGGCAGCCTAAAGGCGTGCTTGTTGAACACCAAAATGTCACACAGCTTCTACAAAACAGCCAGCAATTGTTTAACTTTTCAGCACTAGATACTTGGTGTCTATTTCACTCATATGCCTTTGACTTTTCCGTTTGGGAAATATGGGGGGCATTACTCAATGGCGGTAAATTAGTCGTTGCTGATGATTTTACCAAAAAAGATTGTACAGCCTTTGCAGATTTTGTTGCTGAGCACAAAGTGACGGTTTTAAATCAAACGCCGTCTGCTTTTTACCCCTTAATGGATATTTTTACTGCGAGCCCCGTTCTAACATCGCACTTACACACAATTATATTCGGCGGTGAAGCACTCAACCTATCACGTTTGAAGCCTTGGTTTTCGTCACCCGAGCCCATGCCAAAATTGATCAACATGTATGGGATCACTGAAACCACCATACACGTTACAGCTGCCACAATAACTTCCGAACTGGTATCGCAGCACAGTGATAAAAGCATCATTGGTCAACCATTACCTGGTTATCAGATCCATCTATTGGATGAGCAACAAAACACGGTTAAACAGGGCGTGGTTGGTGAAATGTATGTGGCTGGTACCGGTGTTGCGAGAGGGTATATAAATCAACCTGAGTTAACCGCTAAAAAGTTTGTCTCGCTTGCAATAAGCAGCTGCTCGGATGTGTCACATCCAATTCGCTTATATCGTACCGGAGACTTTGCACGTTTAAATCCACATGGACTACTTGAGTATGTCGGAAGAAGTGACGACCAAGTGCAGATCCGTGGGCATCGAATCGAATTAGGAGAAGTACAATATGCACTAGTAAGCCTCAGTTATGTGACCGATGCATACGTACTCACACAGCATAAACAACACGGTGATGTGTTAACTGCATACCTTATTACGACAGGGCCCATACCTGTCACTACGCTTCGAGGCGACTTACAGCGTTGTTTACCCGAGTATATGGTGCCCGCATTTTTTATGTTTGTTGATAAGTTTCCCCTTACGGCGAATGGTAAAGTTGATAAAAATGCATTATGCGATCTCGCTAAAAACGATAAAACGCCCTACGCAGAGGCACGTGTCGCAAACTCTCGCACCGCATCAACCACCGTTAAGACGCTAGGCAACCAAGTTACCCAAGCCTCTGATATCAATCACCTAGCGCCTCTGTCTCAATTGCTAACAAGCATTACTCAAATTTGGTTAGATGTACTTGACATTGACCACGTTGGCGCTGATGACCCATTTTTTGAGGTTGGGGGTAACTCCTTATTTGCAAATGTGTTATCTGCAAAACTCGCGGCACAATTGAATGTAGAGTTTTCAATTACTCATATATTTCAATACAGTACGATTCGAGCGATGGCCTTACATATACAAGACAACGGTCTCACTCATCCTGTGTTACAAGCAACTAACCTCGTTGGGTCAAGTCTTAATTTGCCAAGCCAAAATGATCGTCAGGGAATACATACCAAAAGCGATAACACGGGTGCAACAGCACATATACCAACAAATGAACAATCGTCCAAATCATTAACAGGGCCATCTACTGAGCCGCCAGCTAGCTCACCTTCCCCTGCCTATTACGCTTCAAGCATTGCCATGATTGGGATATCTTGCCATTACCCTGATGCAGATACGCACCAAGCATTTTGGCAAAACCTCATTCAAGGCAAAGATTTCATTAAAAGGCTGAGTGAAGCCAGTGAAGCATCACCAATCACTTGGTTAGACTCATGGGTTGAAGGGCAAGACCTGTTTGACCCCGCGTTTTTCAATATTTCAGAAAAAAATGCCAAAACCATGAGCTATTCTCAGCGTCAGTTGTTACTTCATGCTTGGAAAGCAGTCGAAGATGCGGGCTACAATTGCGATAATATTCCAAATACAGGGGTTTATATCAGCGCTTCTGCCACCGATACGCCTGACTTAAATTTGCATGATAAAATCAAAGATGACCAGTTCATTCTAAATGCTCAAGACTATGTTGCCTCAACACTTAACCAACCCGGCACACTGCCCACAACCCTGTCTTACCATTTAGGGTTTACAGGTCCAAGCCTATTCGTGCATTCCAACTGCTCATCATCTATGTCGGCCATTGCTTTGGCATGCACGGCGCTCAAAGCAAAAGAAATAGATTATGCCATTGTTGGGGCAGCTTGTTTGTATCCGCAGCGTTATACCGGTTATCAATACGAAAAAGGCTTAAACTTTGCCCCTGATGCTCGCTGCAAAGTATTTGATGAACATGCCGATGGTATGATTGGCGGTAACGGCGTATCAGTCATTGTTCTTAAACGCGCTGATGATGCTGTCAACGATGCTGATAACATTTACAGTATGATCAGGGACATTAAAGTCAATAATGATGGAAAAGATAAGGCTGGCTTTTTTGCACCAGGCATTAAAGGCCAAATGACGGTAATAGAGCAAACACTTCGCAGTGCGAATATTAACCCTGAAAGTATTAGTTATGTTGAGGCCCATGGCACAGGAACGGCTTTAGGTGACCCAATAGAGTTTAGCGCCTTACAACAGGTTTATCAGCAATACACGCAAAATAAGCAGTTTTGTGGTTTAGGAGCGGTAAAATCTAATGTCGGCCATACAGATACATTAGCTGGCTTAACAGGATTACTTAAAACGTCACTGTCGTTGCACCATAAACAGCTGCCAGCGTCTTTGCATTTTAATACGCCAAACCCACATATCGATTTAGCTAACTCACCTTTTTATATAATCGACACGCCCCAAGACTGGCACACTCCCTATTTACCTCGACGCGGCGCGGTAAGTTCATTTGGGATAGGCGGCACCAATGCACATGCCATTTTGGAAGAGTACGTGCCCAACAACACGAATACAACAGATATTGCCCATAGCAGTTTAATACAACAACCCAGTATTGTGGTGATTTCAGCTATCAGTGCACCGGTATTGAAACAGCAAATGGCGGCCCTACTGAGCCATCTCAACTCACCCCTGATAAGCGAGAAAGAGAGAGTAAATCTCGCGTATACATTACAGACTGGCCGTAAAGTCATGGCACATCGTACTGGTTTTGTGGTGTCTTCTTTAACGCAATTAAAAACCCAATTACAAAACCATTTACATCGTACCACCTTGGATAAGCCAATAAATACGGACGCAATGAGTATTACGCAAAATGAGTTAACACATCTTTTCGCGCAACATGCATATGACGATATTTTGCAGCTTTGGCTTAAAACTGGATTTAGTGACTGGCAGTTTTTATATCAAGGTGCAAAAGTTTCGAAATTGAGTTTACCCACTGCACCTTTTGCATTAAAAGCCTATGCGTTGCAGCATAGTCAACTAAACCATTCAGGGCTAAAAAACACGGCACTAAATGAGATTACTGATCCAAAAAGGCCTGCTGTTCTGAATGAGCAAGACTTTGATAAATCAAAAAATCGCGTCAGCAAGAACACCGATACAACTGCTTTGCAATTGAAAACACCAACATGGGTCGCTAAACCCCCTTCAAATGTGTCCAAAAGTGATCCAATCCCCCCTCAACATCATGTGGTTTTTTGTGAAGTCCCTGAATTTAATATTAACGGCGCAATCACACAGTCACTTCTTTGTAGTCATTATACGATTGAGCAAAAAGTAGAAGCATATGCGACCCAGTTGTTAGACATACTCAAAGGGATTGCTAAGTCGAAAACAGCAGCCGTATGTCAATTGGTACTCAATGACCGCAATACCACAAGCGCCAGCTCAAGCCAGTCCAACGTATACTTTTGCCTGCACAGTTTATTGAAAACGGTCAGTTTAGAATGCCCAACACTCAAAACACAGCTTATTTTGCTGGATAGTGCTTTATTAAGTGATCATACATATCGTGCTGAAACTGATGATGAAACCACACAAAGTGCTGTCGTATCGACCAGCACTGTCGTGAAGAGCCTGCTCACGCCTTATATAACCAACAACCTTTACAGTGATGATCATGTGATCCGCTACCAAATAGAGAATGGACACTGTAATCGCTATATTCTGGATTACCACCCAGTTCAAACCCTGTGCCCAACACCGGCGTCACAACCACCATGGGTAGACAAAGGCGTATACTTAATAACCGGTGGCCTAGGAGGTATTTGTACGCATTTAATTCATGATCTCAATCGTCAAGCAGGTCATAGAACCGTGATCACAACGGGGACGAAGCCAAGCAGTCACCCACATGTACAAAAACAGCTAGCGGCATTAGCACACCCAAACACCCGCCTCAAATACTACCAGGTGGATGTAACGAAAAAAATGGCGGTTATTTTGCTCGTCAGAGACCTGCTCACTGAATTTAAAAAGCTCTCTGGTATTATTCATGCGGCTGGCGTAGTGAAAGACGGTTTATTTATAAACAAAGATCATGACACGTTTGCGCACGTCCTAGGCCCTAAAGTTAAAGGGGTGATAGCCCTTGATGAAGCAACTCAAGACCTCCCATTAGATTTCTTTGTGTGTTTTAGCGGTTTAAGCGGCGTTAATGGCGCTTTAACGCAAGTTGACTATGCAACTGCAAACGCATTTTTAGACAGCTATATGCATTATCGCCATACACTGGTAAGTCAAGGGTTACGCAGCGGAAACAGTTGCAGCATTGATTGGCCATACTGGCAAGATGGTGGTATGAAAATCAACCCTCAATTTGCCCCCCTGCTGACTCAAACAGGGTTTTCACCTATGCCAACGGCTGCGGGGATTACTGCATTTTATCAAGCATTCAGTCAGACCCAAACTGTCGTTGAGTATCAACAAGATCACGCTCGTATGACGGACTCAAACACCTATACCGAAGCAACTGAAACACCCACCAAAATCACGGCCACACCACGCTTTTCCAATAAAACCGAGCTATCGGTACAATTACGCAAAGATATAAGCTATATCGCAGCTTCTTTACTCGGTGTTGATGCAAGCGACATCGACCCTGATGCTGACCTGGGTGATTTAGGCGCTGATTCAATTGTGTTTATATCGTTTATTAATCAGCTAAATAAATTGTACCAGCTATCCCTGTCACCGAGCTTGCTGTTTATGCACTCAACACTCAATAGCATTTTAATGCACTTGTTAGAGCAACATGAAACCGACCTATTAGCCAGCGTAACCGTGCTAGACAATACTGACGCAACCCAGCAAAACACCGCTGATGAGCCGCATAAGCAAGGGCAAGTGACGCAACGACCGGCGCAAGTTGCAGCCTCCGAGCGTATTGCGATTATTGGGGTCAGTGGTGAATTCCCCGAAGCAAAAGATATAAACACTTTCTGGCAAAACCTATCTCAAGGTAAAGACTGCGTCGGGCCCTACACTTGGCCTGAGGTGACAAACGCAACCGGCAAACAGCTGCCCGAGCAAGTCAATTGGCTCGCGCGCGTTAGCCGCACACAACATTTCGATCCCTTGTTTTTCAATATTGCCCCTGCGGAAAGTAAGCGAATACAGTTACAAGAAAGCCTCTTAATGATGCATGTATGGAAATGTATTGAGGATGCCGGCTACGACCCGACGTCTCTGGCTGGTACAAATACCGGCGTATTTATTGGTTGTCAGTCTAATTACTCTGATGGCTTGCTCACGTCATCTGCTTTCGCACCTAACCGCATGAGCTTTTTGCTTGATTTACATGGCCCTAGCGAAGGGGTTGATACAACGTGTTCCTCGTCGTTAGTGGCAATTCACAAAGCCATTCAATCAATACAACAAGGTGAATGTACTCAAGCTATTGTTGGTGGTGTCAATATCATTGACTCTCCTAACGCATCTATTGCCATGAACGACATTGGTGCTTTGTCCCCATCAGGACGTTGCAAAGCATTTTCTGCAAACGCCGATGGTATTGTGCGCGGTGAAGGCGTTGGAATGATGTTTATTAAAAAACTATCGGCATCAGAGTCTGATAACGATTCGATTTACGGCACAATTTTAGGATCTGCGGTGAACCATGGTGGTAAATCTCATGGTTTTACCGTACCGAATGCTAAAGCGCAAACCAGATTACTAACACAAGCATGGCAAAACGCCAATATAGACCCTACAACACTTAGCTATATTGAATGCCACGGCACTGGTACATCGCTTGGCGACCCAATAGAAGTAGAAGCTCTTAAACACGCAATGAGTAACAGCGCAGTGCAGCATGCTCAGCCATGCGCGCTTGGCTCTGTAAAAAGCAACATTGGTCACTTAGAAATTGCAGCAGGTATTGCTGGAATAATTAAAGTGCTGTTGCAGTTTAAGCATAAAACGCTTGCACCTTCATTGCATGTCGATACGCTTAACCCATACCTTGCACTTGATAATTCGCCATTTTATGTGCAAACCGAACAGGCCACGTGGCACAGTAAAGGTAACCGTCGCGCCGCTGTGAGTTCATTTGGGATCAGTGGCGTAAATGCGCACATTGTATTAGAGGAATACCTAGCTGATGAAGATCCCGTTGAGCTAACTTACCAAACTGAATCTCATCACATGCAACAAGTTGCAAAGTCTGCTTCCCTTAAAATTAATGGCGAGCAACTTTCTGGCTCAGCTCAGTCAATCGTTTTACTCTCTGCCACCAGCGAAGTTGCACTACATGCAAAAATTCAGACTTTATATGACTTTATAACCGCATCAAACCATGATACATCCAATGCAGATGCAGTTAAGTCAGCTCAAAGCTATTTAACTCGTTTAGCGTATACTTTACAGGTTGGTAGAAAACATCACCCCTACCGTGCTGCTTGGATAGTATCGTCTGTAGATGGGTTAAGCACACAACTATTAGACACTCTCTCAAAGATTAAATTTGGTGACTTTAAAGCGTCAAAAGTAAAAAATGCTGACAAAGAAAAGATCACTGACCACGACCTAATCACGCTTATTAACTCTGGTAATTTGCAAGCCATTGCGCAGTTTTGGTTGACTGCAAAACAGATCAACTGGCCTACACTTTATCGTGAGCTTGCTCGGCCGCCAATGAAAATGCATTTACCAACGACCCCTTTTATTCACCCTAAGGAGCTGGCTGTGTGTGATGACACCAACATAGCGCCTGTGAGTAACACCACTAACACGCCAGAAACACCTTGGTTAGTGCTAAAAAACCATTGGCAACATACACCATTAGCGTGTCCGACTGACTGGCTGCTAAAGCTCATAAACGTGTTCAAGACTCAGCGTGTGTTGTTTATTTCGCAAACAGCACTTGAACAAACGTATTTGCATGAGTTGCTAAATAATACAGAACCAACACACGACGTGAACAATGCCAGTATCGTCTCTATGCTATTTGATGATATTGAAAATAGCAGCGCCCGGTTTACACCTGAAACGCTACCTGACGTTGTCTTTTTTATTGGTCAATCTGCCGACTTAAATCACGTCAATAGACAACTACAACCGTTGTATCAGTTTATTCAAGCAATTGAACCCTTTGATTCACAGCCAATCCAGCTATTTTATGCCTCGTTTATATCTGAGCACTGTGCTGCCAGAGAAGATATCACCGCCTTATTGAGAAGCTATTCACTTCGTAACCCTAAGCACCAGTGGGCTATGGTGGAATTCATGACATCGTCGGTACCCCAAAACGATTCACAGAACTGGCAATCTCAATTGCTAAAAGAGTTCATAGCCCCTGTACTCACGCACTCTATTGACGAGCAATTTAACTATGTGCAATATCAAGGTGACCGCCGTTTGTGTGCGCAACTGGTAAAAACAGATCTATCATCAAAGCTCGTTATGACGAGTAACAGCGATGCAAAAAGCCTAATCCCCAACTCGATACAATTTAAGCACAATGGTACCTATCTCATCGTGGGCGCACTGGGTGAACTCGGTAAAAAGCTCAGTCAACATTTGTTAACGCAATATAGTGCAAAGCTTATTTTACTTGGTCGCAAGTCTGAAAATGATGCGCAAACTGACTTAGAGGCACTTACAGCACTGCCTGGTAACATTCACTATTTGTCTTGCAATATAGCTGTTGAGCAGGACATGACGCGGGTCGCAAAAATAATAAAAGAAAACCACTTAACGGACTCTGCGCTGAATGGGTTATTTCATCTTGGTACTGCATTTTCCGAGCAAGAGAACAACTGGAAAGACTTTGAACAGTCGATGGCCGTTAAGGTGTCCGGCTCGCGATTATTAGATGAAGCATTTAGTGACGAGCCACTGGACTTCTTTATAATGTTTTCTTCGGTGGCAGTGTTCGGCACTTTGAATCATTTATCATATTCATACGGTAATGGTTTTCAAAATACCTTTGCAACAATGAGAAATGCCTTAGTTGCCAATAACAAACGTCATGGTAAAACACTAGCAATCAATTGGGGATACTGGCACTCAGACGATGCACTAAAGCGCATTGAAAACGGCTTTGCTGAGAAAAAAGGGTATGCCCTTATCACTATGTGTGATGCTTTTGACTATATGACAACCCTACTTGCATCTGAGCAAAGTACGCTCTGTGTTGTCATGAGCCATGATAAAGATAAAATTTACCAAAATACCTGTCAGCGCCTCAAACGCGTTGCAAATAAAGCCAAAGTGCCAGTCAATCACCAAGACGTCGTCACCGATTCAGGCCAACACAACGTCGCAGATATTGTGGTTAACATTATTGCTAATGTGATCGGCGTAACAGCAGAAGAACTTGAGCTTGATTGTGATCTCTATGAATACGGTTTTGATTCTATTTCGCTCCTAAAAACATTTCAGCAACTTAAAACACAATTACAAATAGATATTCAGGCTGATGCATTCAAAAATATGAACACCATACAGGCATTGATTGATGAGATTGAGCGTATATATCAGCGTAATGCACTTAATGTGAATTCAGATAACTCTTTTGTTAACGGTGGCACCGCCACTATTCCTGATTTTATATTAGATGCGGGGGTCAGTTTGCCTAACTTAGCCGACTCGCAGCCTATAGCATTCGAAGCCGACATTAAGTCTGTGCTTCTGACTGGCGCCACTGGCTTTCTTGGGAGCCATATACTTAAGCAGTTATTAGACTCAACTGACGCTATCATTTATTGTTTAGTCAGAGCCAATACCGTTAAGCAAGCACAACAGCGTGTTAAACAAGCCGCCCAATCTTATCGTCTCGCTATTGATTTGCATCGTATTGTGCCGGTCTTAGGTGATATGGAGCAACCACAATTAGGACTATCCAAGAAAAATTGGGCCATGCTGTGCAAGCAGGTGCAACATATTGTCCATACCGCCTCATATGTCAATCACATACAACCCTATTTTGCCTTTAAAAAGTCGGTCAGTGGTACCAATGAGCTACTGACCATCGCCAGCACACACACGTTAAAAATGATCCACTTTGTGTCAAGCACAACGGTCAGTACTCAGGTGAACAATTCACACTTTTCAATCAACCCTATTGAAGACTTTATCGACGTAGACGATGCCGCTTTAATTTGTAGCGGTTATGGGCAATCTAAATGGGTGCAAGAGGAAAACATCAGACAAGCATCATTGACTGGGGTGCCATACACCATTTATCGCTTTTCTGAAATTTCAGGTTCATCCGCAACAGGCATTGGTAACACTGACGATATTTTTCATCGTATTTTGCGCATGATGCTCAGTGTGCCGGCTCGTGACGATACAGCATCGTACTTAATTGATGTGATCCCGGTAGATAAAGCAGCTCAAAGCATTGTTTTTGGCATGAACGACACACAAAAACGTAACAAGGTGTTCAACGTTGCCAATAAAACGCCTCTCTCCATAGCTGCATTTTATGTCTTTGCAGAGGCTCATGATTTGTCATTCACTAATGGTGATAAAGCCAACTTTATTGACGCGTGTGTAGAGTATGTGGCTAAAATAAAGAATGAGCATGAGCAAATTATCATGCAAGGCTTATTGTCTTCTCGCCCAGGATATGACGAATACCTGTTTGAAACCTACCTCATGCCAATGGACCCTTATCACAAAGACAACTTCTTAGCGTTCGTCGATACCTACCATGTTGATTTCCCTCAGTGGGACACTTTGTTTAACACCTACTTTAAACAGTGGAAAAAAGATAAGCACTACAAAGTTCTATGGCAATAGACTGTCATCATAGTCATTAATAACCGCCCGTTTATTGAATCTATTTTTTACTTCATTGAACGGGCCAAATCAGCGCAGGTCCAGTAACCTTGGTACTATCCAATATGCCACGGTGGAACTTGGCTAAGCGTTTAAAAGACTCACAGTGCGATTTTCAAATAAGTCATCGGCAACTAAAACGGATATACTGCCGGGCGTTAACTTAACCTCAGGTTTGGATAAGGGTTTTGGAATAGAAGATGTTTTATAAACAAACTTACGTACAATCCAATGATGATATTTTGTTCAATATCAAGGCGCTTTTATACAGTAATAGCGGGCTATTACAAATGAAAGCAACGCCGAGAGTGAGAAAAATAGCTTTATTGGGCAAATTCGCTTATCCAGAGCTGAGGTTAACTTAAAAGCAAGGTGTCCCATACTTTCAATATCCAGCTTTTGAAATGCCGCTATGACAAAGCTTGCAGCAAAACCGTGTGTGATGACTAATGCATCACCGTCCAGACGCATAATTTCGTCGACAAAATCAGCCACGCGTATGGCAACATCACGCCGAGACTCTGCACCATCACAGATCCGATGCCCTAAACGGTCGCCTATCGGGCTTGTTGGTATGATAATTTTATCATGCTCTTTTTGGCACATTCCTTCATGGGTTCCAAAAGACATCTCTCTCAACCGTGAGTCTAGATTCAGTGGCAAATTCGAGTCAGCTAAGACTATTTCAGCCGTTTGCACAGCACGCGTTAAATCTGAACAGTACACAGTCATAGTATCGAGTTCAAAACCCAACCTCGCAATATTTTTCACTAAAGACGCCGCTTTAACCTTGCCCTTGTCCGTTAAATTTGAATCAAACCACCCCCTACTTTACCCTCGACGGAGTGGGTTGCTTCAGCGTGTGTAATGAGACAGATCTTTTTCACTTAAACTCCGATATATTGAACGCCAGTATCTTATTATTGGATTTTTACCATAGAAATTTGTTTTTTAATGCTTGAGTAGGCAGCATACACGCATGAGTTTTACCAAAAATATGGTATCTATTTCTTGCAAAAAAACGATAAAAATAGTCGCGAATTGGTCTAGGAAGTACTTTAAACACACGAACTAAAGGCCAACCACCGCATAAATCTTGAGCTATCTCAATTGCGGCATTTGTGCGGTAAAAACACTGACCGTTTTTAATAAGTAAGAACGTATCTACCCCGACATTTTCAGCGCTATAATCAGCGATTAACTTTTGCGCTGCAGGACTTTGCATCGGTGCAAAAACAAATTTATTTGTATGGTCTCGTTTTATAATAAAATTGATTGAACGATTACAAAAATTGCAAACGCCATCAAAAATAATGATATGGGGTGTACTCATAATTTTCCATGATTTAAATACTCGTTGAGACTATTGAGATTAAATAGCGCTTAAGCGTTGTTAAACGTAATTTATACTCCCATGAAAAGCCAACTGGCAATACTTACATAAGCACCAGTCTATATCAGCGCAGCTTCTCTGTCATACCCTTTACCCACTAAAACGGGTGAAGAGTAATAGCCCTCTAAACGGGCCAGTTATTAATGAAATTTCTGGCTTATTCATTGTCATTAGGTGAATCACTCTTGCGTTGAAATTCAATCCGTAAGCCTGCGTTATCAACCGCTATATAGCGTGTTTTTGTGTAACGGCAACACTTTTAGCATTCGCTTTAGTCTCCTATAATCGAAAACCAGCCAACGACTATTTGAGCCTGTTTTTGATGCGGCTTAACCCGACGGGAGTGACGCCAAGATATTTAGCAATATCATTTTGTGTGAGTTGCTCGGCGAGTATAGGCTCTCTTTCCATGAAATTGAGATAACGACTTTCTGCACTAAGCGTTAACAATTCATATTCGCGTTGTTCTTTCTTCATTGAAAGCATCAGCAGTCTGTCAATTAATTGATTGGCGATGACGTGATGTTCTTTTGCCGCTTTTGTTAAGCACTTAAAAGGGATTTCTAGCAACTGGGTGTTTTCAAGAGCGAGTAAATTAAAAGTACAAGGTAACCTCGCGTGAGCGGAGCTTAAGCTACCGATCATATTTCCTGGTTTTATGAAAGACTTGATACTCTCTTTGCCATCAATAGAGAGGTAATACGCTTTTGCCAACCCACTGATGACAAAGTACAGAGAATCATTTGAGTCCCCTTGGTGAAAGACATGCGCTCCTTTTTCAAAGGAAACAGGTATACCAGTCCTTTTTACAAACTCATCAAAGTTCATCTCTATTTATCCTCATTAGCTGCTGCGAAGTCAGTCTACCTACTCATTAGGATAACCGCTAATGATACATCACGTTTTAACCTAGGTTAATGCGCAGACCGTTGGTATGAATTAATTTATCTATCACGCGTATCCACACAGCCTGAGAGGAAAAATGAAGTTAACGAACAAAACCATCGTGATCACAGGGGGAACATCTGGTATCGGCTATCAAATGGTTAAGCACCTGCACGTTGAAAATACTATCTTGGTTATTGCACGGCAAAGCGAACGGCTGGATAAACTACTTGCCGAATTTCCAACTATCGAACTTTACCCCTGCGATCTTTCAAAACCGGCAACATATGAAAAGGTGGCCGATACCTTAACCAGAACACATAGACGTATCGATATCTTAATTAACAACGCCGCCATTCAAAACACGCCAACTTATTTAGCGGATGATTTTAATTACGATGCCATCGCCCCTGAAATTAACCTTAATTTTACGGCTATTTGCGCCTTAAGTTACTTATTGTTGCCCAGTTTATTAAACAACGGAAAAACAGCGTTCATCACAAATATTAATTCAGGATTAGGACTGGTGCCAAAGACTAACTCAGCCGTCTATTGCGCGACCAAAGCCGCTATGGATATGTTTTCTCAAAGCCTGAACTATCAATTGGAAGAAACCAACGTAAAGGTGATACAAGCATTTTTGCCCCTGGTCGATACGCCAATGACAGAAGGTCGAGGTAAAGCAAAAATAACGTCAATCAAAGCCGCCACAGACATTTTAGCTGGCATTGAAAAAGAAATCGTAGTTAATGATCTTGGTAAGGTTAAGTTATTAAGATTATTACTGTTAATTGCACCATTCATTGCTAAAAAAATTCTTAAAGGAGGATAAGTATGAACATAAAATCAAGCCAAGTCATGTTAACTATTGGAGTATTTTTAATGGGTGTAACAAACACTTCTGCTGCAAAGACAATGTCTGTTCGAGTGACCAATATCAACACTGAAAAACCTGGAAATATCATTGCAATGCTGTTTGCCATGGAAGGGTTTCCTAAACAGCATGATCAAGCACTTACTTTAAAAAAACAGG
This sequence comes from Pseudoalteromonas sp. MMG013, assembly GCF_018100885.1. Taxonomy (NCBI): domain Bacteria; kingdom Pseudomonadati; phylum Pseudomonadota; class Gammaproteobacteria; order Alteromonadales; family Pseudoalteromonadaceae; genus Pseudoalteromonas; species Pseudoalteromonas sp. MMG013. Next base: position 70,244 of record NZ_JAGJEE010000011.1, read on the forward strand.
AGATAAACGCGAAAGAAACCGTGTTTGATTTCACCATAAACATAGAAAAATTCGCGATTAAAATTCTACATGACGAAAATGGTGACGGTAAGACAACGAAAAATTGGACGGGCATTATTCCTGCCGAAGGTCTTGGATTCAGCAATGGCGCAACATTGAGTTGGCAAGGTCCGCCATCATTCAAAAAAGCGCACCTCACACTTGCTCAGTCTGTTGATGAAATAGTGATTCCGATTATCTACCCCTAATTTATGTCATGAGAATACGCGATGAAATCTTTATTAAAAGTCATATTAATTCTGGCGTTGTTTTTTGCCAGCACATTTATTGTGCTGAAATTCACAGGGATCATCACGGTTGAAAAAATTCAATTATGGCTAGATGCTGCCAAGTCAGCCAATCTTGCATATGTCATGCTGATTGTCGTAGGACTGCTGTTTGCTGATTTGTTTATTGCCGTGCCGACGTTAACAGTCATCACAATAGGTGGTTATCTATTAGGGCCCATTTATGGAGCCATTGCGAGCACGGTTGGACTATTTTTAGCTGGCACGTGTGGTTATGGGGTGAGCCGATATTATGGCCATGTGCTTTTTCATTTTTTAGTCAAAGACCCTCATAAACGTGACGAAGTCATAGCACTGTTTAATAGTCATGGCCCGGTTATGTTACTTCTGTCGCGCGCAACGCCTATATTACCAGAGGTATCTGCTTGTATGTCAGGCATGACTAAAATGCCATTTTTTAAGTTTTTAATATTATGGTTAGTCAACGTTGTACCTTACACAATTATTGCGTCGTATGCCGGTTCTATTAGTGACTGGGATAATCCCATGCCAGCAATCTTTACAGCCATCGGTTTAACTCTGTTTCTTTGGTGTGGATGGCTTGTTTTCAGATTTATGAACAAAAGCAAGTTATCAATCGGCTAAAGTTTAAATGGTCAACCAAATAACGATGCGCTCGTGATACTGCCAGCGCATCGACTAAAATCACTGCTTCACCACGAAAGGTTGCCTCTCTCGAATAAACTCAGCTAACACCTTAGTACCTACTAGCACACCGACTTAATACAGGCGATTAATAATGATCTCAATATACTTTGTATAAAGTAAAGGCTTTAGATTTTGACAATATCAATTCGAAATTACGTACTTTGGTAATTTTATGCTACAAAAGCTGTTGATTGGGCTGATATAACTTGCACATTATGCCCCTTTTTTAACCACACTCTTGAACATGCAAAACGCCCATTAGACTCTGCGCCTTGATACTTTGCGGTTATGTCAGCATTCACATGGACCAAGCCACAATCTCCATAAGCATGCACTTGCATGCCACTCAAGGCAATTGAAGTAATCGATAATAAACCCGATTGATGTAATGCGATATCTTCTTGTTTTGAAACACGATGTCCGAGATGATTAATAAAAATGAGTTCATCGGCGAGTAAATCATGCAATGTCTCAATATTAGAACAGACCATTGCCAATCTTAACTGTTGCTCTGCATCTATCACTGCCTGAATTAATGTGTGTTCCATACTTACCTAAGGGCCTATATTTTATGAATTAAATAGAGCAAAACTACCTAGTTTGATAAGGCTAAGCAACCATTTAATTAATTCGCTATCGTAACGCTCTTGGCTATAATTTAAAATCGCCATACTTACACTACCATCACTTCGATACCACTTAGCTCGGAGCCTTTATGCTTAATACCTTAATTTCTATCGCATTGCCAATTGCGCTTATTATTATCATGATAGGCGTTGGTCTCAGCTTAACGTTCGATGACTTTAAACGAGTGTTTAAACAACCAAAAAGCTTTCTCCTTGGCGCTTTTTGTCAACTTTTAGTACTGCCTTGCACAGCGCTATGCATTATATTTATAACGGGTATGAAAGGTGAGTTAGCTGCTGGTTTATTTATTCTTTCACTTTGTCCTGGCGGCACCACATCAAATTTGTTTAGTTATTTAGCTAAAGCAGACGTGGGGCTATCGGTATCATTAACAGCTGTAATTGGCTTTATTACCCCTTTTACCATACCGCTACTCAGTATATGGGCCATAAATACTTACGTAGGCACCAATTCATCATTCTCACTTCCTCTTTTTGAAACTTGGCTCAAATTGATGATAATCACCGTTATTCCTGTCGTATTCGGTATGATACTACGTAAAAAATGGCCAACCACCGCCACAAGCGCTCAGGCATACGTCAGCTGGCTTTCAATGACGATTCTTGCATTAGTCATCATCAGTATTTGTGTTACGTTAGACAATAAAATTGTTGAATATACTCTTTTGGCTGGCCCTGCAGCGATAGCGCTGAATATCAGCACAATGCTAATTGGCTTTTTAGTAGCCCACTATTTTTTACACAACCGAGCGCAATCACGAACCATTACATTGGAGGTGGGGCTTCAAAATGGCACCCTCGCACTGCTGATCACAACTGGCATGCTTAACAACCCTGTTATGTCTATTGCGCCCAGCATTTATAGTCTAATCATGTTTTTTACTGCCAGTTTATTTACCTTTACTGTGCTCAGAGTACAACCGCCACAGGCTATCATTAATAATAATTAAATTAATAACAATTATTAAAGACTAATCATATTAATACGTTTAGTATTTATTTGAAGGTAAGCTTTGTGTGGCCTCTTACTGCTGGTTTGAATAAATAACAAGCTGATGTGTGCAACCGCCGTTTACCTTTTTAATCTCGCAGTAATTCAAAGGAAAATTAATACAAGGAGCATATGAAATGCAACTCAAAACACGACTTAATACTAAGTCATCCATTCTGTGTGTTGTAGCCACACTCATCACACAACCTGTTCTCGCAACACAAGTATGTGATTTTGTTATCCCCTCTTCGCAATACAAAATTGATGGTTCACAACTTCAAACATCCCCAGGTGATAGGCTATGTCTAGCGAAAGGTGAAAGAGGACCGCTCAGAGTAACTAATTTACATGGTTCGCCTGAACATAATATTGTCATAACTAACCAAGACGACACAGTAACCACCATTGAGTATGAATATAGTATCGCAATAGAAAACTCAAGTTACCTGCAAGTGACATCCACAGCACAAGACTCTGCTTCCCCATACAAACTCAAACTAGGGGGCACATTGAGTGTCGGCAAACTCAGTCACCATATAGAAATTGATCATGTTGAAGTCTACCGAGCACGGTTTGCTGGTTTGCTAATCAAAACTGACCCCAACTGTGACAGCGCAACATGGGCCGAAAACTTTACTATGTCAGGGCTGTCTATACACAACAACTTTATACACGATACAGAATCCGGTGAAGGTATGTACGTTGGCTATACAGGACACAGTAGAACGCTCGAATGTGACGGAAAATCAACCACTGTCTACCCACATAAGGTAACCCATGTTGATATATCCAACAATATACTTGAAAACATCGCCGCTGACGGCATTCAACTAAACTCGGTGCAAAACAATGCACGAATAGCCCATAACAAAATCTATCGAACTGGGTTAAGCCCTTTCTCACCAGCATGGCAAAACACCGGTATTCAAGTAGGAGGAGAAGGCGTTGTTGTTACAGGTAATATGATTTTTAAAAGCGGTGGTAACGGTATGATGCTAGATGGAGACAATTTAACGATTGAGCACAACACCATTATCAAGGCTGGCGAAAATGGCATATTTGCACGTAACCCTGCGCAGCAAGATATTACTCGCAGCAACGGTCTACCTCATATCTATCGGTATAACCACATTATCCAAAGTCAGAGCTACGGGATTAAACTCTACGCTATCAATACCGCTACGGCGAATGCCATTTATCAAAATACTATTGAAACGGATGGAAGCTTAGATGCTGCGCAAAGGCCTATGACTTTGTCTTACCTTAACGACTCTGTGCTACGTACTGAAACTGACAACCGATATTTTATTACGCCTTGATAGTTATCACGCCGTAATAGTGCCAATGTTTATATCAGGCACTAGGACAATAAAAACGTGAATAAATCCAAATTAAAGTAGGCTTTTAATAGCCTACTTTCTTTGGCAGCTTAGCCATGGACTGTATGAACACCACTCTCTCATACTTTAACTAACGCTGCTGCACTCAGTGAATAACCCAAGTTTCCAATAATTAGTCAAATGCCACAGCTTTTCCTCACTATCGCCAACCCACCTTCCACATATCCCCTTCTTTTAGCGTACGCCAGTCAACTTCAATTGCACGTTTTGTCATCACAGCCTCAATAATACACAACGTAATACGCCCTTCTTCATCAAACTCCACTTCTGACACAATAAAGTGTTTTTCTTTATGCTGAGGAGAAATAGCGGTCCATTTACTGTTCAATAACTTTCTAGGATTCATTTTATGCACCATGCCCTCTTTTAGCTTCTTTCAACCCATTGTTAACGTTCTACATTAAGACTACGTATCAATCACACACAAAGATCGATTAATACAAACATGGCGGTAGGATTTGCAGCGCACATTCATTAGAATGACAACGAAACGTCACAAAAACTCACCAAAGGATAAGGCGTGTCTACACTTTACATTGCTCGATTCATTATTAGTTTCAGCTGGATTTATCATGGCATTTTCCCAAAGTTACTGCATATTGCGCCACTCGAACACGCCATGACAGCAAGCATTGGATTGTCAGAAACAACCTCTTATTGGATCACAAAGTCAGCTGGGGTGGCCGAAGTGGTATTTGGATTGTGCGTGTTTATCTACTTTCGAGTACGTTGGGTGATCTATTTAAATATATTGGCGCTTACAGGCCTATTAATGTTGGTCGCCTTACTCTACCCAGTTGTATTAATTGATGCTTTTAATCCAGTCACAACGAATATTACCCTCATTGCATTGAGCTTAATTTTGCTAAATAATTTAAATCAAAAAAAAGGCTGATCACTCAGCCTTCAACTGGTGGAACGAAGAATCTGTTACGCGGCATCCTGTTTCGTTGCGACAGGGTTTTCAGGTGTTAACTTTGGTAATGGGTTACGAGACCCAATAGCTTCTTCAATCGATGAAAAACCATCCGCTTTTAGCAACTTCACCAGCCCACGATTAATTTCATTAATACTCTGTGGACCGTCGAAAATGAGCGTCGAGATCATATGCAATAAGCTCGCGCCTGATGTGATTTTTTCATAGGCATCTTTGGCGGTAAAAATACCACCAACACCTATAATAGTAAGCTTTCCCCGTGAGCGACGGTATACATGCCTAATAACATTGGTGGAAATACGCTGTAACGGCAAACCGCTCATCGCCCCTTTATGATAAGGCAACTCTGCTTCTATAAACTCTTTGTTATGTGAAGGTTTAGCGAGGTTAGTTAAAACAACGCCATCCATTTGGTGCTCAATACACGCGTCTACAATTGTATTTATTTCATCGTTAGAAAGATCCGCTGCGAGCTTAACATAAATTGGTCGGCCAGCGACACGATGTGCATTCACAGCAATAAGAAGCGCATCTAAATTTTCTTTAATAACAAAAGGTTCGCCATCTTGAGTATTTGGACAACTAATATTAATCGTGTAATAGTCGCCAATGTCTTTAAATAAAGACAGTGTTTTGGTGTAATCATCGATAGAATCTTGTAAATCAAATTCTGAGGTTAAATTTGATTTAGCCGCATTGATCCCCACTTTTAATTTACCAAAATCCACATCTTTCAAACGCTTTGATATGGTTTCTGCGCCTTGGTTATTTAAACCATACCAAAATTGACTTAGATTTTACCATTCGAAACAGTCTTTTCCCAGGATTCCCTGGGCACACTTCACCAGTAAACGAGCCAAGTTCTGCTAAACCAAAACCTATTGATGGGTATATTTTTGTCAACTCTCCATCTTTATCAAATCCCGCAGATAAACCTAGAGGATTTCGATACTCTATACCATCAACCGTTGATTTAAGACTTTTGTGCCCATAATTGAACAACATAGAAGTAAGTAGTCGTGTCAGAAAATTTGACCCAAGAAATACGCCTACACGTTTGAACATATAGTGCGCCTCTTCAAGGTCCATTAAGAATATCAACGGTCGTGAAATACGATAAAGAACCTTAAAGAAAAAATTCCTCAGCCCGATTATAAAGCTCATTTTAGCCTCCAGTTATTGTGTGAATGATTATTGATGCTAATTTGAATGTTAATTACCTTACACCCTACAAATCTTAATAGCAATCCCACTCATTATCATTATCATTTATGTTATATTTAAAAAATAATGGAGTCGCTATGAAAACACTGCTAACAACTTGGTTTACGAGTCGAATGGCAAAGTCACGGCCGAGGCCAGATAAAGGTACACGCGCAACAGAGACATGCACGCATTCACAGTGGAAAGACACTGGCAAAATATATTATGTGCTAGAAACCCTCAAGATAAGTTACGTTTCAAACAATGGCGATATTACTTTTGAAAATTTATCAGAAGAGACAGTCGCCTCATTGATATTAGATATTTATGAACTAGGCAATGCGCAATTGACACCCAAAGTAATCGCCGGTGTACAGTCATGTTTGCATATCAGCGTATGCGGGATAAGTTGGCAAGAAAATGGCTCTCAATTGCGAATTAAAGCGATCCCCAATGCTGCGGTGCTCCGTACTTGGAACAGTATATTTAGCAACAGCCAAGCCCAGTTTCAACATGCTTCATTCGCAGTGGATGAATCAACCCTCGAGATCCCTGAACGCGCAGCTACACCCTCGATATTTACGTATCGCAATATTGATTTAGCGCAGTTTATTTCCCAACTAAAGCAAGCAAACGCAGCCCTACCTGATACATTGCCTCGCAAACCACCAATATGGAGAAACAATTTTATGAAGGTATACAGTGACCACGAAGCGTCAATTCTTACACAGTTATCATCAGTATAGAAATACCCAGCTTTCACAAGTTGACCAAGCAGATCTATACTTAAGCATTATCAACCAACTAAGCTTAGCCATGTATCGTATTCGGTTAATTTTGCTGTTGATTGCACCATGGTACTTGGCAGCTTTAGTCCCAAGTATCCGAGTTGTGACCGAAGACTTGCCACCTTATCAAATTGTAAAAGATACAAGGATAGTTGCTGGGAGCTCATTTCAAATAGTCAAACGTGCGCTCTCAATTGCTGAATACCAGCAAAATATCGAAGTGCTACCATGGGCACGCGCCTATAAAATTGCACAAACACAACCGAATACTTTAATTTTCTCTATTGCAAAAACACCAGAAAGAGCGCCCCTTTTCCATTGGCTTTTCAAACTACAACCTTTGCAATATCAATTCTATTCATCAACAAAACACAGCACTGTGACAATTGGGAATATTGATGATGCCAAGTCTCTCATAGCCGTAAGTGTAAGGGGCAGCTACGAAGCAAACGCGTTAAGAGAAATGGGGTTTAAAGAAAACCAAAATTTACTCATTGTTGGTAATTTCACCGCAGCGTGGCGTAGTCTTGAAATGGGTAGAGCTGATATTATGTGGGCTTCTCATATACCTGCTAACGCGTTGGTAAATAGTCAATATGGTTACTTTCCACATGAGCATGTTATTAAACACCATGAACTGTATGTTGCGCTTAGCCTCAACACCCCAGAGCCCGTTGTAACTAAACTCAAAAATGCCTTTATTGAGGCCAGTCATGAGTTAAATAGTCAGCAGTAACGCAAATTATGTTGTTCTGAAAGCTGTCTAATCCACTGGGACTTTGCTAAACCTATATTATGATGTAACGATTTGTAACGGTCATGAGCGATAGCAATAAAACACATCAATTTCAATATGACATATTAACCGACTTGCCAACCAGTATTATAAAGGTGTCGGTGAAAGGGTCTGGAACCCCAACAGAAGTCATCAACATGTATGATGAAATTAATCGCGTCGCAAAACTGCACAACAAGCCAAACTTATTACTCAATGTGGTTAATTTAAAGCTAAATTACAACGGCAGTGATGTTTTAAAGGTGATGAAAGCAATAGAAAATATCTTGCTTCATGTGCGTATCGCAAGAGTCGTGAGCCCAGCCGATTTTAAAAGTGATCTAATAGACTTGTTTGCAGATAACAATGCTTTAGAAATTAAAAGTTTTTATAGTGAAGAACTTGCCATTACTTGGTTGAATGAGCCTTAGTTAACAGATGATAAACCTCACTCACAAACCAACTCTATGAACCTATTAATTGCTGGTACATCAAAATGCGTTGAACTGAGATAACAGCCTACAAAGAGCTGGATAACGTTCACTATTTAATGTTAAAAAAACACCGCCACAGTGATGCCCCATACCACCTGCTTTGGCTTCTACTTGTGTTAAACAACGCGTATCCTGTGAGTAATCACATCGCCTTGTAAAGCCTGCACCTGCGATATTTTAGGTAATTTCAAATGATAAAACCGCGTTTTTTTATAGTAACTTTATCTTTGACTCTTTAAGGTTAACCGCATTTTATTATCCTTTATGTTATGAGTTCACTCAACTAAGTCCATTATATTTATACACAAAAGAATATTTGCAGCAGTTTGATTGGATTTTATACAAGGTGGAGGCTGCGTAGCATGGTTACTCCATGTGAGTCAACCGATAACATAGTAGAAAAGCCAATCGAGCGCTGCCTACCGGTTCTTTTTAGCACTCCTTTCTCTTTGTTGCTTAATGTTCGCTTAGATTACTAGGCCACATATTAAGTGCCGCGATCAAAGCACGCTCAAAGAGAACAAAAGTAGAACAGCAAAGATTAACAACCCCTAGTGTATATAATATATTCCAAAGTAAAACTGTCACTATTTTATACCTCGCTGAAAGTTATCCCCTTTCGCTTGCCGTCCATTGTTTCATAGATTGTCCATACTGTGCTTTAAATTGCTTATTTAACGCGCTCAAATCTTGATAGCCGACCAACTCTCCAATCGCATCAAATCGATGCTCAGTTGAGCGCAACAATTGCTTTGCTCTTTCAAGTCGCGCCAAGCGGACATAAGCCGATGGTGATAATCCCACATGTTTATTAAATCGTCGGATCAGTGTTCTCTCACTAACACATAACCTATCGGCTAAAACGGGTAATGTAAGATCGTCTGACAAAGATTGCTTAATATAGTGTTGTAGCGCCAATAATTTACGGTCTTGATGTAACTCAAACGCATGGCACGCCATAAACGAAAGCTGAGACTCCCGTGATTTTGGAATGGCAAGCCATGAGGCAACATCATCTGCAAACTGCTCGCCAAGCACCTGTTGTATAAAATACAACATCATAGGAAAATAGCACTGTACAGCTCCTGAAGTAATGAACTTATCGTCATGTATATAAATCGCTTCTTGACTGACATTTAAATGCGGAAAATATTTGGCATAAAATGTCTTCAGCCACCAGCTACTGGTTAACTTAATATCATTTAACACACCAGATTTTGCCAAATAACTCACTCCGGTACACCCAGCCAAAACAACTTCACTTTGCTCAATAAGCTTTGTGATATGAAATTTTAGCGGTGCAATTTGTTGGCATTGTTGCCATAACGCTTGCTGCCCTAAGTACTGACTCCCGACCCAAATCATCGCATCACATGACTGTATACCAGCCAATGGAGTACAACTTTCAAACACCATACCTTGACTCGCGCGCACTGTATCAGTTGTTAAGCTCACCAATTGCCACTCAAATATAGGCCGTCTGGCCAACGTATTGGCCACATGTAATACATCGATAACGCCCATAAGACCACTGGCGAGTACGTTATCTGGAATAATGATCGAGACTTTCAATGTGTCACTTTTAGCTTAAAAACTGTCATATATGACACCTTAGCCAAACAGTGAATGCTGGTAAAGTAAATTCATCATCAATATTTAGGAGCACACCTATGTGGATCCAATACCCTCTATTCTTCTTACTGATACTCATCGCATTTTTGTGGATATTAACCACAGTATTACGCGTGCGAGCTTATATAACTCAGTCAGTATCACCCACTGATATCACTTTCATTAACAAACACAACCTCTCGAAATTAACGGTTTTGGCGGGTAACAGTTACGACAATCAATTTCAACAACCTGTGCTATTCACTATCTTGCTGATCACCTTGCAGCTGCATCAACTTGATGGACATTTATGGTATGTGATCAGCTGTTTTTTTGTCGTTGCACGTTATTGGCATTGTGCAGAGCACATTATGGGCCGCAATTTACTCTTACGTACCATCGCATTCGCTATGAGCTCTTTAACTTTATTTATTGGCTGGTTTTGTTTTATCTATCGAATGTATACACAATAGGTATATTTCACGCCAAGTGTTTTACCAAATCTAAGTGCTTAATTGTCGTCAAGTGTAAAATGGCCTTTAAGCGCCTCTCAGGCAATGATAAAATTGTGTCACTCAATTCAAACCAGTAACACAGAGCGCACCTTGGACAGTTCAACTTATATTCCCGATGCATTTATTGATGACGTACAAACATATATTCCCTCACATTTGGCGCTCACGGATTTTTTAGATGCGTGTAAAACCCCACTTAGGCGATCTGTTCGGGTTAACACACTTAAAATGTCGATTTGTGCATTCAAAGCTTACTGTGTTGAGCATGACTGGCAAATAACCGCGGTACCATGGTGCGAAACCGGTTTTTGGCTCACTCGTCCAAATGAGGAAGAACACAACTTAGCTTTGGGCAATACTGATATTCATTTAAGCGGCTGTATTTACGTACAAGAAGCCAGTTCAATGCTGCCACCTATTGCATTAGAACCTGCGCTTAGTAACAGTACTTATGTGTTAGATATGGCATCAGCGCCAGGTTCAAAAACCTCGCAATTAAGCGCGCTAATGAATAACCAAGGTGTGTTAGTTGCCAATGAGCTATCGTCTTCTCGACTCAAAGTACTCGCAGCAAATATGAAGCGCATGGGTGTTGCAAATTGTGCGCTGTCGCATTTTGACGCCGCCATATTTGGCGATTATATGTTTGAAAGTTTTGACAGTATTTTACTCGATGCGCCTTGCTCAGGCGAAGGTACAGTAAGAAAAGACGCAGACGCGCTAAAAAATTGGTCTATTGACTCAAATATTGATATTGCAGCGGTTCAGAAAAAGTTAATTCGTAGTGCATTCCTTGCACTCAAACCGGGTGGTACATTGGTTTATTCTACCTGTACATTAACCCCTCTAGAAAATCAGCAAGTGTGCGATGCCTTACTCGACGAATTTACGGATGCAATTAAAGTTGATCCGTTATCATCATTGTTTCCCGATGCAGACAAAGCAACAACACCTGAAGGTTATTTACACGTTTGGCCTCAAATTTACGATAGCGAAGGCTTTTTCATTGCCCGCTTCATCAAAACACATTCGGTAGACAATGATCAGCAAAAGTATAAGAAAGGCGCGTTTCCATTTTCCCCCTCAGATCATAAGTTACAAAAGAGTTTTATCGACTATATTAACACGCATTTTGGGCTCAATGTGTCGTTGCCTGGTCAGCTTATGAGTAGAGACAAAGAGCTCTGGCTATTCCCTGATGGGTTTCAACCTATAGAGAACAAAATTAAATATGCCCGACTGGGTATACAGTTAGGTACTACTCATAAAAATGGTGTGAGATTGGAGCATGAATTTGCAACAGCACTTGGAAAGTACGCCACAAAAAACACCTATGCAATGTCTAATAGTGACGCGCGTGATTATTTCAATGGTAAGGATATTCGACTGGCTGACCCTGTAAATGTAACGGGCGAAGTCATCTTAACGCTGTGCGGTGCGCCTGTTGGGTTAGGGAAATGGCAAAAGAGTAAAATCAAGAATAGCTTACCCAGAGACCTTGTTAGTGACAGTCAGTTAATAACTTGGGTATAACATGAATATATCTTTTTATATTTTTTAGATTAAATACTTATATGAACATTAAGTAATTGATTTTAAATAAATTAATATTTCATTAAGTTGTTTGTAAGTTTTGTGAAATATTAACTACACTTAAGTTACTTTCTACTTCTCCCTACAGAAGAAAGGTGTTTTTTAGTAACGCTTTGGCTCCATTGGAGCTATCCCCTAAGCCCAGAGCAAGCGAGTGCTCTGGGCATTTTTTCACGTATTTTTTAAAGAAATAATTACGTTTGTTACATTAATTAGCACGCTGACGACAAATTGGTCGCAAGAACCTAAGCATGGCATTTAAACCAACAGATGTGCTTCGAACATCTGTCGATGATGGGTATGGGCCACCATGGTTCATTGATGGACACACTTCAACACCCGTTGGCATCTGATTTTCAATGATCCGCCCTACTTTGTATTCTAACGCTTCAATCACTGCTGCTGATTTCTTCAGGTCTTGACGAGTACCATGAACCGATGCAGTTAATTGCCCATCAAGTAGTTCGACCAAGCGCTGTAGTTGACTTTCTTTATCATATGTCACCATCATAGCCATAGGTCCAAACACCTCTTCACGTAAAGAAGCATCATTTGTGAACGTATCGATATCTGTCGCGAACAAGTGGGCATTCGCATGGTGCTGTTCACTTAATTCACCTTGTGCAAGCAAAGTGACGTCATCTCGAGACGTTAATTGTGCAATACTGTGTTTAAAACTCGCCACAATGTTTGGTGACAATAATGTGTCTGATGCACTCACTTGAATATTTTTTATCGCTTGATCAACAAACTCATGACTGGCTGCAGGCACCAACCATAAACCAGGACTCGTACAAAACTGTCCATTGCCCATTAACAGAGCCTGACTTAGCTGATCTGCCACAGTTGGACCCGCTTCTTGTACTTTTTCCTTTAAAATAAGCTGTGGGTTTATGCTGCCTAACTCTCCGTAAAACGGGATCGGCTCTTGTCGCTTTGCGATTGTGTCTAACAGTTTATGTGCAACCGAGAATGATCCTGTAAAACCAATTGCTTTAACTTGCGGCGCACCAACTAACTCATGCGCAATGTCATAGCGTTTTGCTTGGATCATTGAAAATACGCCTTTTGGCATAGCACACTTATTAATAGCCTTTTCCATTGCTCTGGCCATTAATTCACTCGTCGCAGGGTGAGCTGTGTGGCTTTTCATTACCACCGGACATCCAGCTGCCAGTGCTGCAGCAGTATCACCGCCTAAGGTAGAAAATGCATACGGGAAGTTTGATGCGCCAAACACGCCAACAACCCCTAGGGGTAAATAATCAAGTGCTGTATTTGGTTTTGGTAAAGGAGAACGATCAGGGATCGCAGCATCAGCACAGCCAAAGTTTGCAATACTATCTTGACTACCTTCTAATGCATGGGCAAAAGCACGTAACTGATTCATTGTACGTCCACGCTCACCTTGCAGTCTTGCAATGGGTAGATTCGTTTCTTGATGCGTCGTTTCGATTAAAACATCGCCCAATGCTTCAATTTCATCTGCAATAGCATGTAAGAACGTTGCACGTTGTTGATAATTGGTTTTCCGATACGTTTTAAATGCCAACCCAGCTTGCTCAATCGCACTCGCCAACATATCTGAACTTGCTTCGTAAATAGGTGCTTCTAGACTTTTATTCAACTTAGGTGAAAAGCCAAAAAATGCCTCGGCTTGATCTGCTATCACCCAATCGCCCGCAATAAGACTTGCTCCAGTAACTTGCATATTACCTCCAAAAATTTGATTAATTACACTACTTGAAATCCGAAAGCATACGGGTCACTATCATCAACACTAATGTTGCTAGTACCAGTTACTTTTGACCATCCTCGGATGCTTGGCTGTATCGCTACTCGCCCAGCAACTTCTGTAATACCTTCTATACATCCAATAAATTGGCTGCCAATATAACTTTCATGAATAAACGGCTCATGCGCTAACAGTTTGCCTTTAGCATGTAGCTGCGCCATTCTGGCACTGGTTCCTGTTCCGCAAGGGGATCTATCTAACCCTTTTTCACCGTAAAAGACGGCATTGGCAGCATGTGAGTCAGATTGTTTAGGCCGTCCGGTCCACAACACATGCGATGCGCCTTGCACTGTAGGGTCTTCTGGGTGAACACATTTGAGTTTTTGATTCACCGCATTTCTCACTTTCGGGCTGAACGTCAATATGTCACTGGCGCTCCATTTATCAATGCCCGGAAAGTTTTGCTGCGGCTCAACGATGATGTAATAATTACCACCATATGAAATATCGACGGTTAATTGACCTAAATCAGGCACATCTATCACAACCTGTTCATACGCCAAAAATGCGGGAACATTGAACAATTTAACCCATTCAACATGCTCACCACTGCGTAAATACTGTGCATTGACCCGTCCTGCCGGCGTATCTATTTTTAACTCGCCTTCTACTTTTGGTTGTAATAGACCAGCCTGCAGCGCAAATGTGATCGTGCCTATTAAGCCGTGCCCACACATAGGCAAACACCCTGAGGTTTCAACAAACAATACGCTTGCATCACCATCTTCTGTGGTCGGTGGATAAATAAATGCACCTGACATCATGTCATGGCCTCTTGGCTCAAACATTAACGCCTGACGGATCCAGTCAAAATCAGCCATGAAGTGCTGACGCTTCTCACTCATTGTGGACCCCAATAAATTTGGGTGTCCACTGGTGATCAACCGCACAGGGTTACCACATGTGTGGCCATCAATACATGAAAATGTCCCTCTGCGCATACTATTTGCCGTCACCGTTAAATTGAGTTATTACTAATGAGTAAACCCCTTGCCAATTTGCCATCTTGGTTTTTCCTCTATCTGGTTTTTATGTTTACCATCTTAAGTATATTGTATACAATAATCAATGTCCAAGTTAAGAAAATATTACCATGGATAATAACAATCTTAACTTTTCATCCAGAGACTATGGGTAACTTACGGATAAATATGAAATTTGTATTTATAAAAATAATAATAATAGACATCAGTTTGACTGCAATGGAGTAGATACAATCTACTGAGATTTACAATATTGATAGTCAATTCAGCTAAAAAAGAGGAAAGTGCATGTCTAATCAACCTAAAATTGCTGTTATTGGCGCAGGTGTCGTCGGTTTATGTACAGCCAAGAATTTACAAGATCAAGGCTTTTCTGTTACTTTATTCGACCAACAAGGTATTGCTGAAAAATGCTCAAAAGGCAATGCGGGACACTTTGCCACAGAGCAAGTTTTTCCACTGGCTCAAGCAAGCTTATTAAAAAAGCTGCCTGGTATGTTGTTCAACCCCAACGGCCCGCTAAGGATTGATTGGCGCTATCTTTATAAAGCCTTTCCATGGTTTTTTAGATTTGTTTGTAACATGAGAAAAGCCAAGCTCACCGAAAATACCAATGCCTTAAAAGCGCTTAATGAGCCTGCTTTATCAGCCTATAAAGCGTTATTAGGCGATCAAGATTTTACCGACCTAATTACCTTAAATGGCAGTTTGCTGACGTTTGAAGACACCCCTGAGAGTGATATTGAAAAACTGTACCAACAATATAAGCAACATAATGTTGCGGTGAAATGGCTTAAAGGGAAAAGTGTGTTCTCTATTGAGCCTAACTTAGATAAACGCGTTAAAAACGCACTCTTATTTACGGATGTAGGACATAGCATAAACCCCTATCATTTATGCCAGCATATTTTTTCTTTGTTTCATCGTGCGCACGGCGAATTTCAACAAGTGGGCATTAAAGCGATTCAAACAACAGACCAAAATATAGCACTTACCACCTCCGACAATACCACACATCAGTTTGATAAAGTCATTATATGCACAGGTGCATGGAGTAAATCTCTCACCAGCCAATTAGGCTTTAATGTGCCATTAGATACAGAGCGCGGCTACCACGCCATGATCAAAAATCAAAGTACCCTGTCTCGTCCAGTTGCATCTGCAGAACGTCAGTTTATTATAACGCCCATGTCAGAAGGCTTACGACTCGCAGGCACGGTTGAATTTGCTGGGCTTGATGCACCAGAAAACCATCACCGCGCGACAATGTTATTGAAACACGCAAAGGCACTACTGAGTGGCATTGATGAAAAACCCCCATTTGACACTTGGATGGGATGTCGCCCATCATTACCCGATTCATTACCCGTAATCGGCCGCAGTCCAAAGCATCGCAATGTGTACTTTGGGTTCGGTCATCAGCACCTTGGCTTAACTCAAGCGGCAATTACAGCAAAACTATTAACACAACTTTGTAGTGGTGAAGTACCTAGTTTGGATTTGACCCCATATCGAATAGATAGATTTTAGGAGAAATTATGACAACCCATGGTGTAGGCATACAAAGCCAACAACAAGCGCTAGAGTCGTTAACTAACATGACGACTGATGTGCAAGCAATTGGTTATGAAGAATATCAACAACGTATTAACCGTGCACAAGCGTACATGCAAGAACATAATATTGCAGCAATATATCTGAACGCTGGCACTAACTTAACTTACTTTACAGGTATGCAATGGTACGCGAGCGAACGTATGGTCGGAGCAATATTACCAGCCAAAGGCACTGTACAATTTATTGCACCAACCTTTGAAATTGGTACTTTGATTGACTACCAAGTAATTGAAGGCCCTATTCATTGCTGGCAAGAGCATGAGAGCCCTTATCAACTGTTTGCTAAAACACTATTAGAGCTTGATATTACCGTTGCAGCGACGATTGGTATTGATGAAAGTACTGCTTTTTTCATTTTCGATGGCATACGCCAAGCTGCACCACAACATACTTGGATCAATGCTGATACAGTTACCGCACACTGCAGAATGCATAAATCAGCCACTGAGCTTGCTCTTATTCAACGTGCAATGGATATGACTCTAGCAGTACATCAAGCAACAGCCAGTATGTTATATGAAGGGATCACCACCACAGAAGTAGAAACTTTTATCAATACAGCACACAAAAAAGTCGGCGCATCGGGTAACTATTTTTGTATTGTTCTGTTTGGTGAAGCCTCTTCATTTCCGCATGGCGTTAAAGAGCCACAAACGCTTAAACAAGGTGATGTCGTACTCGTTGATACAGGGTGTAAAGTTGAAGGCTATTTGTCGGATATCACCCGAACTTATGTCTTTGGTACCCCCTCACCAAGACAACGTACTATGTGGGATCATGAGAAAAATGCCCAAATAGCCGCGTTTAACGCTGCAAAAATTGGTAAACCGTGTGGGGCTGTGGATGATGCAGCGCGTAACTACCTAACCTCTGTCGGATTAGGCCCAGATTATAATGTCCCTGGCTGCCCGCATAGAACAGGCCATGGTATTGGCTTAGACATACATGAATGGCCATACTTAGTTCGTAATAACCCGCAACCTTTACAAGCCGGTATGTGTTTTAGTAACGAGCCTATGTTAGTCATTCCTGATGAGTTTGGCATTCGTCTAGAAGACCATTTTTACATGACCGAGGCAGGCCCTAAATGGTTTACTCAGCCGAGCCACAGCATTGATGATCCATTTGGTTTAAAAGAATAAGTACGTCCATACTCTGAAATCGATGCCCTATTCACTTTAGGGCATTCTTCTATTGAAGTAAGAATATAGAGTATTACTGCAAACTATTTCTTTTGAAGTCATCCAATTCATCGCTTTATATTATTAATATCATTGAGAAATTGACGTATAACCAAGACCAAAAGTTGTACACCGCAGCGCGTGGTGTATAGAAAATAGTGAAATGTAGTAAAGAAAGGGTGAGTAAATAATTTTAACTCTTTATAAAACATGGCAACTTATTAGTTGCCATTGATATGCTAATTAGCCTCTAAATGGCGGCACATTACGACAGATGCAATGCCCTTGTGGCGTACCCGGTTTACCATCGTGAACCGCTGGGCAAAGAATGTTACGCCCACCTGAGATCTGCGTTAAGTGCTTTATAGATATAATTTCAAGGACTCGTGATTTTGATTTAACTTTTTTCATTAAACTTCCTTTTTCTAAATTAAGAAATAAAATACCAATTAAGGTAAGAAAACCGACTTAGTAAACGCAAAACCGCTTTTCTGTAGCGTATTACCTTAAATCGGAATTAAATTACACCCCAAAAAATTGAATACAATATACAAGCCAGTGAAGTTGATTGAAAAATTTGAGACTAAACTAAAGTTAAATTAGGAGCATGACATCAACGTCTCTATTTTCATCTTTCTTTTTACGCCAACAATGATACGATATATATATAAACCATATACGGAACATATATTTTGGGTATCGTAAAAATTTCAGATGAATTACATGAAGAGCTACGCTCAACATCACACGTTATGTCTCGCTCTATTAATGCACAAGCCGAATTTTGGATTAAAATAGGCAAGCTTGCCGAGCATAATCCAACAAAAACCTTTGCTGAGCTTATTCAGGCGGAGCTCACTAAACACATAGACGCTGAGACAAAAAATAATGTCTGACGTTTCAATCAAAAATGCCAGTCAAATTGCGCTTATGCGTCAATCAGGTAAGTTACTTGCACAAGTGTTTATGATGCTCGATGAGTATGTAAGACCGGGTCTGACCACAATGCAAGTTAACGACCGTGTTGAGCAATTCATTGTTGAAGAACTGCAAGCCCGACCGGCGTCAAAAGGGCAATATGGCTATCAATTTGTTCTAAATTGCTCAATTAATGACGTGGTTTGCCATGGCGTTCCAAGTAAAAGCCAAATTATACGAAGCAGTGATATTATCAATCTTGATATTACGCTTGAGAAAAATGGTTATATTACTGACTCTAGCAAAATGTATGTGATGCCTGATGCAAGCACTGAAGCTAAGCGGTTAGTATCAGCAACCACAACTGCACTATACAATGCGATTAAGTTAGTCAAGCCAGGCGTTAGACTTGGAGACATAGGCCACATGATTCAAAGCTTTGCACAAGCCAAAGGGTATAGTGTAGTGCGCGAATACTGCGGTCATGGTATTGGTGTAGAAATGCACGAAGCCCCTAATGTTTTGCATTATGGTACCCCCAATACAGGCATGAAACTACAAGCTGGCATGACCTTTACCATCGAGCCTATGATTAACCAAGGTAAGGCCAAAATAAAAACAAAAAAGGATGGCTGGACTGTAGTAACCAAAGATAAAAAGCTCTCAGCCCAAGCTGAACACACCATTTTGGTAACCAATTCAGGCTTTGAAGTACTGACCTTACGTCCAGAAGAAGCAGGTATTTTCGATAGTTAATGCGCTCAGTTTATCATTAATGATCCTGACGATAGCTTAAAGGTAATTTACACCATGTCGCTGCACACGACGCAGCAATAAATATGGCTTAAAAAAGCAAAGTATACGCGCCTAATGCTGACTAAAAACAGTGTCTATATTCATTATCAGAACATGCGATCAATACACACATTAATGAGCGCGCGATATGCGCATTCAGATGGGGGTAAAATGAGCAAAAGCGCTGAATAAGCTCAGCGCTAATCATGAACTTTTTAACGACAAGTACCGACTTCAATTAAACGTTTAACCGATGTTCTTTGGCCCACTAGTTTACCCATTCGGCCAAAACAAGGTCGATAATAAGTTCCTACCTGACTACCCGCTGAATCGTAGTAACCATATACTTTAAACGTAAAGTAATCACTCGATGCGTAACTGTGTGCGGCATAAGTCAGTACTGCAATACCCGCGGCTGCAATTGTTGCTAACATAGATTTTTTCATTTTTATATTCCTTCGTTATAGAGTTACCAAGCATCCCTTGGTGTAATAAACGTAGTAAAAGAATGAAATAAATACAACATTGCCAATAAACGTATAATCAACACGTTAAATATAAAGTGTATAAAAGCACTCAGGCATATCGTCAAATCACGTAAACATTCAGCACTCATTGCTATAGTTCAACACTTCATTGAGCTGAACCATAAAGCTTCGCCGCCCTAAACCAAAAAATTGTCACACGAATAAAAGCATTGTTGCGTTGAAAAAGCCTTCATGGCTGTGAACCAGCACCCTTCTTCGCTCTGAACTAAAATTTCGTCGCTCTGAACTTGTTTCAGAGTCCACTCTCATTATCCCACAAAACACATAGACCCTGACCTACGTCAGGGAGACAATACGGGGCTCTCCCCCTGTATTTCCACATCGTTATTCAATAAACCTGACCTACGCCAAGGTGCTATCTTCCAGTACTTGCACACTAACTAAAGCATTATGACTCAGTGCTTAAGCGACGGCTTAACAGAAACTTCGTTGTTATGAAGCAACACTTCATTGCGCAGAGCCACCACCCTTCGTCGCTCGGAACTAAACTTCGTCGCTCTGAACTTGTTTCAGAGTCCACTCTCATCACTCTACAAGCACTAATGACCCTGACCTGCGTCAGGGAAACAATACGGAGTTCTATACTCTGTATTTCCACATTATTGTTCCAAAAACACCAAGGGCCCTGACCTGCGTCAGGGAGACAATACGGAGTTCTATACTCTGTATTTCCACATTACTATTCCACAAACACCAAGGACCCTGGCCTGCATCAGGGTGACAATACGAAGGCTCTATTAGCCTGTATTTGTAGATCATTCCCCCGAAAACATTATGAGCCTTAACCAGCATCGGGGAGGTAATTCGCCTCTGGATCAAAACGCAAAAGGCCAACTCAATAAGTTGACCTCTTCCTATATCGAAGGTGTAAACCCCACGCCTAATGACTTACATTCATCAATGAAAGCAGCTCAGAGCCGTGCCCGCTATTATATATCGCGCGTACTTCGCTGAGCGTAATAGCACGACGCCATACTGCAAAATCATCTAAATCCGCTTTTAAATTATAATGATATCTGCCAGTTCCATCTTGACCAATGTTCCAATCAAGCTCTGAATTAATATCACCCACGTTTGAAATATCACCAGCAATAATATTCAACTCACCAGAGGGACTACCTGCGTACAAAGTTGCCACGCCTTGGCGGTCAAACGATGCCACCAATAACCACCAACCATTAAAAGTGTAATCAATAGGGTCTATGTCTTTTCTATCAGAGCGTAATGAGGCGATGTTAATACCAAAATCATCCCCATTCCCCTCATTAGCAAGCAGTAACGTACCTCGGTTTGCACCACTTACCCAGTTTTTGTTCCCGACAATAACAGGATCACCCACTTGATCACCGCTTACTCTGTACCATGTCATAAGGGTAAAGTCGGTGTCGGTGCCAAAATCTAACTCACTTGGTTTACCTAAAGTTAAGTGCTCTTTTTTGCCATTTATTTTCACATATGTACCAAACTTTCCGTTCGCGCGAAGCTCTGGTGATCCACCGCCTACCTGAGCATGAGTGTGATTACCCGATGCATCTTCATAGTTACCATCAAAAGGAAGGTACGTTGTCAGGCCGTGATTAATTCCTTTATCACTTTCCGGTCGAGTATTTTGCCCTTGTACTGTGCCATCCATATTTGCTGGCACAGCCAAACCATGGTGAGCCAGTACAGTGGGGGCCGCATCATAATTGCGCGGAATACCAGACAAATACCCCTGCTTAGCCACCTTTGATGTGACTAAAAAAGGAATTGTGTAGTTATCAGCAGCATGAATACCATGCGATGAGCCTCGTCCGCCATGATCTGATGTCACCACAATTTGCCAATCTTCATAAGTAAAATTAGGACGGGCTTTAATCGCCGCTAACAACTGCCCAATTTGACTATCAACGTCATTAATTTCATCTACATAACCATCATCAGATGCCGTAAAACAACAGGCATGGCCTGCCCCATCCACATCGTCTAAAAATATAAATAGTGCATCTATGTCGGTACCTTGTGGCCAGTTTGATGCACTATAGGTACCCTTGATAATATTCACTGCATTTTGGGTGTTAACTGCATCATTTGCATCAATTTTAAGATCCGCCGTGTTAGTAATTTGCATATCGGTTCCCCAAGTCACCAGATACGCAGTATTGAGAGAAGAGTTTGACTGCTCTAATAGTGTTAGATAATGGGGATAGGTTGAATAATTGCCACCCGCAACATTACCATTACCAGTTACCCCACTTTTTTTAGCGGTTACACCGGTCATAATACCAACATGATTCGGGCCACTGTTTGGCGCCGCGTCTGTCATCGTTTGCGCATAATGGGCAAACGCAGCTTTATAACCCGCGGCCCAGGTACCATTGATTAATGTATCAAGATGAGGCGTGTTCGCATTTTCAATTCCATCTCCACGTAACCCATCAACTGCAATTAGTAATGAGTGTGTACTGGCCAAAGGTGCTGAAGAGATACCAAGTGCCGTACAGCACAGTGTTGTGTTTAATAGCTGTTTGAATTGGTAACAAAGCGTTGAATATTTATTTTTCATCGTTTTTCCTGTGAGTTAATTGGTCTATCAAATATTGGACTAGACCAGAAAACGATAAACATTGATTATTACTTTTCGGTGATTTAAATATTGCATGTAGATAACAATTTGATGAAATATTCAACAAAACGATACAAAAAATGAATGCTTGCTTAGTAAAGTAGTGACATTAAAGCCATTGATGTAAATCTTAATTAAGTGTGCCAAACCTGAGATTATCTGAACGTTGCTCTGTGATTCATAATACGGAATTATAGATTTTAAATATTCAAGCCAGTTAAAGGCCACCGCTTAAGATATTGTTTAGTGATAAAATTTGTGCCTGTCCCATCTTACTTTCTTAGCTACTCCATTGATGCAATCGATAGCTGCCGCCAAGTTCCCTCACTTCGTTCAAAAATAACAAGCCCTTTATCCTTTAATAAAACAGTAACAGCATTTTGAGTTGCAAAAAAATATTCAAACTTCTTTTCGATTAATAATACTGAATAAATTGCTGCGACAACATCATCTTCTAATTTCCCCTGTAAAGATGATATGTCGTAACTCCCTTTTTTCATCAACTCCATTACATCTGAGACACTTAATTCCGAGTAATGGAGATCAATTACTAATGCATTTCCACCATTACAATTTTCATAGATAATAGTGCCTCCATATTTTTCTGAAGAAATGCATTTATTTAACTTAACAACGTCATACGCATAGGTATTTTCCGATAATAATAAAAAAACTATAGTTAATAGGTAGTATTTCATTTATAAACTCCTGTATTCTTACCCACCAATAAAAACCTATGTTCATCAAAGAAGCTATCAAACGTTGCTGAATTAGTATAAAAATTACTTCGAATCACCTGTATATCCCACATAGCGAAAACCTATGATTGACATATATGGACACTCCCAGTATGTCTTGTGAAATTCGTTGTCACTGTCCCATCTTGCTCTGATTCAGATTCCTATAAAGAACCAATAAGTAAACCACCAATCATCTCTCCCCTTTCTTTTTTTGAATAATCACTGAAATCCTTAACTGCATTCTCCCTTTTCACAAATGGAAATATCAAGAATGAAATCAAAAGAATAAAAGTGGTTATAAATAAAAACACGCCAATAAAAATTGTAATTTTTGCCATTACAGTCTGTTCATAATAATACAAACTTCCACCTGAGATAAAAAAAATGTATAAGTAAATTTCTTTAATTATCTTTAGAAAGCCACAGGAAAAAACATTTATATCTAATAGGTTATTTTTAAAGTAACTTGCTTTATTCATTTTTTAGATCCTCAGTCAAATATTGAATTGCATCCTCTGCAATTGGAATTGGTGATATACCATCTACAACACTTTTTACAGCTTCTACCCCAGGGTTATCTCCGCTAGCTGCACCTTTAATTGCTCCAGCTGAAGCAACTTTGGCGCTGCCATCAATTGCCTAACACTTCTAGCCGCTTTTGAATCTACTTTCCCTGCTTTTGTTACACCAGATATGGCGGAGTTAATAACTTTTAACCCGCTTGCCCCAACCGCATCACCTATCGACTCACCATTAACTAAATTCTTTCCGACTTGTGTCGCATATTCTGATACAGTTCCAAGGCCAGCCCTATAATCCATGGTGCGATTGGGAATTGACCGTCAGGGTCAGTATATTTATAAGGGTTATTATTAGTATAAGTGTAGCGTCCGAAACCTTGGACAGGATTCCCACGAGCGATATGCCCCATCGCATCAACAGGATCATTCGAGTAGAAACGACCTATAACTGGATCATAGCATCGTGCCTGCATATAACTTAACCCTAAATCTGTATCAAACTTATGGCCTGTATACCCTACATCATCTTTCGGTGCTTCAATACTTTCACCAAATGGCCTATGGTGTTGGCGACTTTCTGCCACCGTTTTCGGTGTTACATCGCCATACTTAGCAATCAGTTTTTTACCTAGGAGAATGTAACTTGTCCCTTCACCAATGAAGCTGTCCTTTTCACGATATAATAATGTGCCATCTTGGCTGGACATTGAGTAGCTCATGCCTTTCCATCCACTTGTTTTACTCGGCGGTTGTGACCGTCATATAAATAGGTATTGCCTTTGGCGCTTTTAAGCTGCTTTACTGCATTAAAGTTCAGGTCAAATTTGCCGCTATGCTTAATGGTACACCCTGCATCATATTTGATGTCTGCATACTTTCCATCTGTGCCCGTCCCCGTTACGGATGTAAGACGATTAAGTGATGTATCATACGAAAAGCCTAGAGATGACACATATGGACACTCCCAGTATGTCTTGTTAAATTCGATTAAGTTAAACATTCGGAGTGACTGCCAAGCGAAATTCAGCTAAATTTGTCTCATCTCTTTTTTGTATAAAAAATATAAAATTACACTCCCTATAACGTTCAGAAACAGCAAGGTTCCAATAGCAACAAAAAAGTTCTTTTGAAGCTTATTACAAACGAATAAAGGAACTACAAGTAGCAACACAAAACCACACTGATAAAAGAACCAGCGATAGAATGTACAGCTGAACTTGCTGGATCTAAAGATGAAACAACTAAAAAAATTGCTAATAAAGTAAATTGCGACACGATTAAGAGAAGCCAAAATACTTTCATTTTTCTTAACTCCATATTTATATCTCTCACTTCAACTTATCCAAATCCACCCCAACTGAAATTTTTACAAAAACGGCTGTAACTTCTGTCTTAACTTTATTACCCTCAGCTGCCATTGAGCTATTACCATTGTGAACTTTTACTGCTAATTTCACCCCTGAACTACTATCTGAAGTTTCTTCTACCTTAACAACTTGAGCTTTTTCTTCAATAGATTGCCGATAGAATAACCTAGAGATGACACTGAATAACCTTACTGAGTTAGTTGTAACTTACCGAAATAGCGCGGTGTTTCATAATCTGCTTTATCACTGCAGGTTTGGGTAGATTCAACCCTTAATTTTAAGGTAGACGATTGAGCATGAAGCAAAGCCCGATATAAATCAGGGCCATTTTGAGTGTTTAAAGAAAACGCCCAAACATTGCTATTGCCTGCTTCCACACATACTGCTGGGGTTTGATTTAAATACATAAAATATACAATGTCATCGACAATTTTTACATTTGATATATTTGCCAAAGTAGTACTTGAAAAAAGCGCTTAAAATAAGCAATTTTATAAGCATTACCGCTTTTACTATTAATTTAATAGACATAATGTAGAGTGCTAAGTTAAAGGGGCCGCATTTTAATCAAAATATCGTTAGGTGTCAAAATAGGTAAATTCATATAACTCAGTCATTTCCAACAACAAAATGAAATGCATAAAGCGATACAGTAAACTGTACAAATAGCGGAGTTAGCCTCTTTTTGGGCTGCAGGGGCAATGTACAGCATAGCCGCCATATAACCTTAACGTATGAATATATTGAATGTGTGCGCTCAAAACTTCAGCGGCTCAACAACGTTCCTCAATATTTCGCTATTTACCATTTTAGAGGTTTAAGGTGACCTACAGAAACTATTTCATAAAAAACCCAGCTTATCGCTGGGCTTTTAATGTACATTAATCAACGCGTATTACTATATGCGTTTAGTTAAAATTTATAATTGAACTTAATATACGCTTGTCGTCCTAGTGCACTGTGGGTTTTATTATCTACTCCCATTGATTCTGATGGTGCTTGAGGCGCTTCTTCATTAAATAAGTTGGCTGCACCGACTGTCAGTACCAGTTTATCAAAACCAACATAGCTGACGGTGGTATCAACGGTTGTCCAAGAGTCAATTTCAAACTTATTGCCATCGCTGTCTTCTAAGTCTTTATATGAATCAATGTGGCTCACACTTAAGGTTGCCACCCAATCGTCACGATTCCAATCTACACCACTGGTCCAACGCAGCTCAGGGTGTTGGTATTCACCGTTACGGTCGTCAATCACGTTAATACGATTACCTGCGTCGTCACTTTCAAACGTTTGCTCTTCAAAATTAAGCGCATACGTTAGGTTATAATTGAATTTAAACTCACCTAAATTGTCGGTCATTAATTTATATTCTAAATTAACGTCAAAGCCATCTGTTTCACGGCCACCAATATTCACAAAGGTGTCGTTAATTTGTAAAATACGACCCAATGTACTGCCCTGATTTGGTGCGCGTACTACAAGGCTTGTATCACTGCCACAACAATCAACCAGTTTTTGTGCGCCAATTTTCTTGATCAGGTTTTCTTGATCATAGTTCCAGTAATCAACACCAATACTGAAGTTATCTGTTGCTTCCCACACCACGCCTAAGTTGAAGTTTTCAGACTCTTCTGGCTGCAAGTTTTTGTTACCCGCCACAACCGCAGTGTACTCTGTTGGTTCACAATCCACTTCAGCACCTGTTTGACGACAACGCTCTTTATCAATCACACTTGGGGATTCATCGGTACGGCCTAAGTGTAACTGAACCAGCGAAGGCGCTCTAAATGCGGTACCCCAAGAACCTCTCACAACAAGCTCATCAATCGGTGACCAACGAAATGCCACTTTTGGGTCGGTAGTTGTACCAAAGTCACTGTAATCTTCATGACGTACGGCCAATTGCAGCTCAAGGGTTTCAAGTACCGGAATACTAAATTCAGCGAACACAGCGGTATTGTCACGGTCGCCATTGGCTTGTGTTGCTTCTGTGCCAAATATCTCGCCACGTAGATACTGGCTATCTGGGTTATCTTCGATTTTCTCATAGCGATGCTCAAAACCAAATGCCGCAGCGATATAGCCCGCATCTAATTCATACAACTCGCCAGAAATAGTACCATCTAAAGATTGCATCGTAGATGATCCATAACGTGTTGTTGTGGTCTCGAAAAATGCTAACCCTTCCGCTGTATTTGTGCTGGGTTCAAACGGGTTCCATAAACCTGTATCGATTGCTTGCTGCGCCCTAACTTTATTCGGGAAACCGTCAAATCCGCGCTCTACCGCACTTGAACGGATCATGGAATAAGCCACTTCCCAATCCCACTCTTGAAAGTTACCACGGGCGCCTAGTACGCCTCGATAATATTCTGAGTCCACATCTTTCTTTCGGTTGCCAATATCAAACGTACGACGGCGCATTGAAATATCAACACCATGTAGGAAATGACTTGGGTCGTTTGCAAGAGGATGATTTGGGTTGGTCCCACTCATTGTTAATTCTGTAAAACTTGGGCTGCCAGCCCCTTGAATAAAAGTTGACGTATGCTGTGCCGAAAACTCTGCGAAGCCTTCAACATCATCCATTATTTCTTGCACACCATTATAGTTAAAGCTATAGCGCTCGGTTGATGGCACTAAACTCATGTGCGGTGCATAATCATATCGGCATATATCACCAATGATCAGCGAAGGGTCACATTTGTCATTCCCCCACACATCTGCAAAAATCGTTTGCCTAACTTGTGTGCCATCATCTTCAACGCGTACCACAGGCAATGCATTCCACTGAGCTTCAGTCAGCATGCTACGCACCACTTCAACGCTACCTGGAATACCTGAAGAACTTAGGGCATTGTTACCACCGCGAAAGCGCTGATCAGCGGTAGCCGCGTAGTCTCTATCTGAATAAAAGATATCGCCGCGTTTGAAATAGTCTAGCGAGAAGTTATGGTTGCCCTTGTCATTTGATGAGCCCCACAAAATAGTGAAATTGTGTTCTTCTCCGCCGCCATCGGCTGTATCAGACACTTTACCCGACACTTCAAACCCTTCAATATCGTCGCGTAAGATAATATTAATTACCCCAGCTACCGCGTCAGAGCCATACGTTGCCGACGCGCCATCTTTTAGAATATCGATACGTTTAACCGATGAAATAGGAATACTGTTTAAATCTACAAATGATGTTTCGATGTCTTTTGCAAACGGGCTCACAGCAACGCGGCGGCCATTAATTAAAACTAACGTAGAAGATGCACCTAAGCCACGCAAAGCAACACTTGATCCCCCATTGGCTGTATCATCACTTGAGTTACCTTGTGTACTAAATGTACCAGCGCCTGATACGGGTAACTTTTGCAGGGCACCGATTAAATCGGTTGAGCCCGTTGCCGCAAGATCCGACGCAGACAATGATTGAACCGGTGATGGGCCTTCCATATCTGTTCGCTTGATATGCGAACCGGTTACTTCAATTCGTTCCACTTGATTTTCTTCTGCAGCAAGCGCTGAACCAGAGTGTGCAAGCAAGATTGCTGCTGACAATGCACTGAACTTAAATGTTGTCTTCATTATGTTTGTCCCTGTTGTAGTGTAAGTTATTGTTTTAATTAATCACATAGAGTTTTATCACAATTTAAAAAGACAAACAAATCAACATATTTACAACAAAAACAAAAACCACGTACACAAAATGACAACAAAAAAACAGTAATTAGCCCTTATAACATGTACCTTTAGTTATTTTATTTAGCTTTACTGAATGGAATGATTAAAAAAACCACACCCCACACAGCATTAAAATTCGCATTTTTTTAACATTAAAGGTACATAGCCGCGCCTGGTGAGTCTCTTGTTACCTTATTTAAAGCACTCTACAGCCTATCTTTTGTCGTGTTTCACAAAACGACTTAAAATTATTTAGATAATTGTAAGTAAATGAGAATACATAATTAGAATCTATATTTGCATTAGATACATTAGCAATATTAATACAAATAGCATGCAATATACATTTCAGTATTGCATTTGATGAAACTCAATTCACTTAAACTCTGATCAAAAGAATAAATAACCCTTGATTTACGATATTTTATGAATAAAATCACCTTCGTTATAAAGTTGTAACTCTATAAACCAAAATAAACCTTAAGGATGAATTATGAAAAAGCTAATCGCTGCATTGATTGCAGCCACGACGTTAACCGTATCTGCGCAATCAGATGAGATTAACACACAATTATTGAGCCAAAAAATAAAAATTGTCGCAATAGGACAAAGTGGTTTTGACCCAAGGTGGCGGGAACCAACCTGCAGTATTACAAAAACAGATAAAGATGAGTTTGGTCAGTCTTATATGATAAGCCATTTTGATATGTGTACCTGCCAAAACAGCTTAAAAGCCAGTTATTTAATCGAAGATACTCAAGATAACCCAGATCAAAAAGCCGTTATTTGTTACATTCCCAACAACTAGCATTATTGTCGGTCGCTTTATTAAGCGGCTGATATAAAATCCCCCTAAACACCCTTATTATCTGTAAAACACTCACAGTTTTACCGTATTACTGCATTTATTATTTCTCTTCTAAAATTAGAAATGGACTTCTCTTTGCCTTTTTGTAAACTTTCCGTGATAGAACCTTGTTCAAAAAAACACCTCAACGACTAAATAAAACACACCCGCATACGTTTAAGTAACGTTTTTTACAAAAAAAACATAACCGTTTAAAAATAGGAAAATGACTCTATATGAAATTATTTAAAGGACTAAGCTTTACCATTGCATTATTGCTGAGTGTCTTTGCATTACCGCACAAAAGCTATGCTCACGGATTTATGCTTTCCAACTTCGTGCTAACAGCAACTGTATCCTCAAATAGCAACTATAAAATTTACCCGCATCAATATAATAGTGCGTCGTGTAAAAAGGCCGAAGAGTGGAAGTTCAGTGTACACGATATACTTAATTACGACTGGCTCGAAAATGCCATGTTGATGACCAATGGAGAATGCTACATTAATGGGTTGACGACCAACGATGCTGCCATTGACGGTATGCTTCAAGACATCTATGAACCCGCGATGGACCAATTTTCACTTATTAGACAAAACTTTCAAGAAATAAATACGCAGATCGTGAATAACATCGCCTATGAATCTGATGGAAAAATATCAAAAATAGACACCACCATTGTGGGTGATATTGTCATCTCAATAGACGGTGTGGTCAATTCAAATGGCGATGTACCAGTCAAAATTCATGGCTTTGACGCGGTTACAATAGGTAAAATCACGAAAAAAATACTTTTCTCTAATGTACACATTTACCCTAAAATCACCTATGCGAGTGTCAATTTAAAAGGTCGATACAACATACATAATCGAACTTTAAATATTGATTCTAATTTATCCAACTTCCGCCCCGATGTAGCGGTAGATGTTGATATTCCCTCTTTCTTAGACCTACTTGACAGGCTGACACCTAAAATATTTGAAACACTACAAAGAGAGTTTGGTCGCATCGTTATCGACGTATTCAAATTCGTTGGAGTCGATGTCATAAACAAAGCACCACAAGCAGTACAACATAACGTAACGGTTAGCAATTCTTCTATTGTGCCTATTACACAATTAGATAGTTATCAAAGCGGTGACAGAGTGAAAATGGATATCATTTTATCATGGGGCCAAGTAAGACTAGTTGATGCTCAAAGTGATATTGCCTTACGAATATGGTTGACCTATATATTCTAGTGCGTATTTGGGGTTAAAAAGCGTGCTTTTTAACCCCACTATTTATGTTAATATACATCAACTGAAATCGCAGCAATCCGCCACTTCTCGGCTTCCAAAAGAGACGCCGATTGCTCTTGAGTTAATATTTGTTCTTGCACTGCCAGCTCTACTTGCTCGATAAATGACAAACTAACAGTATCTACACGACCTTTAACCCATTTATTAAACAGCGCCCTATAGTTAAAAGTAGCACGACTCAAGTTGTACGCATGCTCCATAGTATGAATAGCACCTTGATCTCCTATGCAGCATAAATGACTCACTCGCTCTCTAGATGCATCGCTTTGGCGCAATGCTGAACACACTTGTATCACCAATTTATCATTGGGTTGTTTGCAACCATGACCCACAATGTACATTAACCGTTTTAATACGAAAGCAAGTGGCATATTGGCAAAGTTATCGATGAACTCATCTAATGCGGTAAATCCCTGCACCAAATGGTGTTCCACTGCGTAGCATACACTTGGCAAGTCCCCTTGCTGGCGGCCATCATGTTCATACTTTTTCAATACGCATGATGCTAAGTATAAATGACTTAGCACATCTCCTAATCGCGCTGAAAGCATCTCTTTACGCTTTAGCTCACCACCTAACCTCAGCATCGCGAGCTCTGCACTTATCGATAAACAGCTGCTCAGCCAGTTTAATTTCTGATAGTACCTTTTTGTGGGCCCCGATACAGGGGAGGCCGAAAATAAAGCACCGGTCAGCCCATAGCCAATACACTTTATTGCATTGACACCAGCATGCTGTAAATGCGCCATGAGTAGTTTGTCAAATGGTTTAACCGCTTCATCTGCGGGTTTATTTTGAATCGTTTGTATCTCTTGAAAAATGTAAGGATGGCAACGTGTTGCACCTTGACCAAAAATCATCAGGTTGCGCGTCAAAATGTTAGCCCCTTCAACCGTAATTGAAATAGGAATGCCCATATAATTATTTGCTAAATAATTGCTTTGTCCTTTTTGTATGCCTTTTCCAGCATGAATGTCTAACGCGTCATTCATTACAACTCGCGACATCTCAGTGAGGTGATATTTGGCAATTGCCGTAATAACCGCCGGGCTTTTCTTCATATCAATAGCCTGCGCCGTTGTTTGCCTACACGCTTCAATACTATAAGTCAGCCCTGCCACTCGAGCTAAGCTTGCTTGAACGCCTTCAAAAGCCCCTATAGGTACACCAAATTGAGACCGAACTTGTGTATATGCAGAAGTCGTTCGCGTGCATAAGTGCGCCGTGCCGGCACTTAATGCCGGTAAAGAGATCCCTCTACCGGCGCTCAAACAAGACACTAACATACGCCACCCTTTGCCTACTCCTGCTTGCGAGCCAATGACCCAATCCAGAGGAATAAATACATCCTCTCCTTGCGTTGTGCCATTCATAAACCCTTGGTTAAGGGGATTATGCCTCTCACCCACTTTGACTCCTGGATGACAGGTTGGGATCAGCGCACATGTGATCCCTAAATCTTCAGTGTCTCCCAATAGCTTATTAGGATCATAGGCCTTAAAAGCCAAGCCTAATACTGTGGCGACCGGTGCTAACGTAATATACCGCTTTGACCATGTAAGACGTAAGCCAAGCCTGCTTTTTCCTTCATACTCTCCTTCACAAATAATGCCAAAATCTTGGATACTGCCAGCATCTGAGCCTGCATCTAACGCCGTTAATGCAAAACAAGGTAACGCGTCGCCTGATGCAAGCTTTGGTAACCAATCGGCTTGCTGTGTCTGTGTACCGTAGTGTAAAAGCAACTCCGCTGGACCCAAACTATTAGGTACCATAACAGTGACTGCTGTAGAGAGGCTTTTGCTGGCAATCATCGCGACGATAGTCGAGTTAGCTTGTGCACTAAACTCCAACCCCCCAAATTTTTCAGGGATAATAAAAGCAAAAAACCCCTCTCTTTTTAAATACGCCCAAACTGCTTCAGGCAAATCTTTATCAGCTTGAATTTGTTCTTCATCGAGCATATCGAGTAGGTGAGCAAGTTTTGTATTAATGAAAGCTTGCTCTTTATCGCTCAGCTTAGGGGCATCTATTTGATGCCACTGTTGCCAGTTGGGCTTACCTGAAAATAACTCCGTATCCCACCAAGTATCTCCGGCTTCCATCGCTTCTTGCTCGGTCTGACTCAAAGTAGGCAGCGCCGATTTAAAATATTTCATGGTAGGTAAAGTCACCAATTTATATCTTATTGAATGCACCATAAAAATCACACATACAGCAACAATAACCAACACAATAAAGCTCATTTTTGACCTCCTGTTCACAGTTTATGTATTGAATTAAAATATAGCGTAAACTCAATTTAACACTGCATTTATCGTACAGTAATTGTAGCTCATCACCTTCACTGTTATCATTTCCCTGCTTTTACAACAACAAGTGATAATTTCATGAAACCACAATTTAAACTTAGCTTTGGGGCATTGATTGTCGCAAGCACATTAGCCCTGACAGCTTGTAACAATACAGCACCTAAAAACAAACAAGTAACAGAGCAAGATGCAGAGCTATTTCTAGCTCAATCAGAAAAAACCTTAGTTGATTTGTCTGAACGCTCTGGCCGCGCAGAATGGATATACGCAAACTTTGTGACTGAAGATACAGCCAGCCTTGCCGCTGATGTGAACAGGGAACAAACCGATATAATAGTGAAGTTAGCCAGTGATGCAGCTCGATTTGATAACGTAAAGCTCAGTGACGATAATCGTCGAAAAATGAATAAATTAAAATTAAACCTTACGTTGCCTGCGCCTCAAGACCCAGAAAAGTCAAGAAAGCTTGCCGCACTTAAAGCCGAGTTAGATGGCCTGTATGCAAAAGGTGCCTATTGTAAAACGCCAGACGAGTGTTTAAGTTTAGGTGACATGACGTCAAAAATGGCTTCAAGTCGGAACTATGAAGAGTTACTCGATTTATGGCAAGGATGGCGACAAGTTTCACAACCTATGCGCCCTTTGTATGCGCAACAAATAACCCTAACAAATGAAGGTGCTAATCAACTAGGTTACGCTGATACCGGCGCTATGTGGCGCAGCAAATATGATATGCCTGCCGACGACTTTGCCACTGAATTAGATCGTATCTGGGGCCAAGTTAAGCCTTTATATAATGCATTACACTGCCATGTTCGTGCAAAACTTGGTGAAAAGTATGGCGAAGACAAAGTACCTCAGAACCAGCCAATTCCTGCGCACTTGTTAGGCAATATGTGGGCGCAAACATGGGGTAATATTTACGATGTTGTTGCACCAGAAAATGCAGATCCCGGCTACGATGTAACTAAATTACTTGCCAAGCATAATTATGATGAGTTAAAAATGGTACAAGGGGCAGAAACCTTCTTTACCTCGATGGGTTTTGAAAAGTTGCCAGACACATTTTGGACTCGCTCTTTATTTACCAAGCCAAAAGATCGTGACGTACAATGCCACGCTTCAGCTTGGAATTTAGATAACAAAGATGATTTACGTATCAAAATGTGTATTCAACGCACTGGCGAAGAGTTTTCAGTTATTCACCATGAACTAGGCCATAATTTTTATCAACGTGCCTACAACACCCTACCTTATTATTATCAAGAAAGTGCAAATGACGGTTTTCATGAAGCGATTGGCGATACGATTGCTTTATCCGTTACGCCTGGCTACTTGAAAGAGATTGGATTACTAGAACAGGTTCCTGACGAATCAAAAGACATTGGCTTATTGATGAAAATGGCACTCGACAAAGTCGCATTTATTCCATTTAGTTTATTGGTTGATCAATGGCGCTGGCAGGTATTTTCAGGGGAAATATCACCTGAGCAATACAACCAAGCTTGGTGGGATCTCCGTAAGAAATACCAAGGTGTACAAGCACCTATCGCACGTAACGAAACCCATTTTGATCCAGGTGCCAAATATCACGTACCAGGTAATGTACCTTACACTCGTTATTTCTTAGCCCATATTTTGCAGTTTGAATTTCATCGCTCATTGTGTGAAATTGCCGGAAGCAAAGAGTCAATTCACCGTTGTTCTGTTTACAACTCAAAAGAAGCGGGTAAGCGTTTAAACACCATGTTAGAAATGGGCAGTAGCCGTCCTTGGCAGGAAGCATTAGAAAGTGTCACTGGCAGCAAACAAATGGATGCAACCGCGATGCTTGATTACTTTGCACCACTACAAACTTACTTAGATGAACAAAATAAAGACCGCCAATGCGGCTGGTAATTTAAGTACTGTGAATTAATTTGTCACAATTGCCACACTCTGAAACAGTTTTCTGCTTTAAATTCAGTACACAACAGGGTACTGTTCAAAAAAAGGAGAAATTATGTCGCTATTTAGAGTGTGGCAACTTGCTCAGTTTGAGCTAACACGCCTCTTCGCTACCAAGCGTGGCCTACTTGCACTCAGTGCGTTTGCCATGGTTTGGTTTATGATCCTGAACTATCTAATTGCGCAAGCTGTGCCATTTATCAGTAGCCCTGAGTTTTCTGAGGTTGCACAAGAACTTGCTGGTAACATCGGGCTACAAGAGCTCGTGAGTTGGCCTCAAGCTGAATTAGCGGTATTTTGGTTAATTGCATTATATAGCTTTCCTGGCTTTTGCATTTTCGTCTGTTCAGACCAAACTGTCGGAGACAGGTTAAGAGGGACACTTCGCTTTATCAGCTTACGCTGTACACGTGATGAAATCTTATTGGGCCGTTTTCTTGGGCAATTACTCATTATCGCGATCCTTATCTCGCTCACCGTATTAGCCACATTTCTCGTAATGATTTATCGAGATATGAGCCTATTTGGTTCGGGGCTCGTACTTAGCCTACAGTTAATTCTTCAGCTTGTTATTATTGTTATGCCGTTTATCGCGCTCATGTCGCTACTCAACCTTATATCCAGTTCTTCACGCTTAACTGTTGTGTTAGCCATTTTGTTATTCACCTTAGCGAATGCACTCATTGGATACCTAAGTTACTACCTGCCTATTATTTCAGGGTTATTGTACGCTTTCCCTGGCGTGCAATTGTTGGATATCGCGCCGCAAACCCCAACATCTATAGTCAACTGGCTATTACCTATAGGACAGAGCGCTGGTTTGTTAGCACTTAGTGCATTTACATTTAGAAGGCGCTCACTATGAACTCTTTAATTCAGGTTAATAACCTATCCAAACACTTTGGTGATAAATACGCTCTAAATGATGTCAGTTTTGAGGTGAAGCAAGGGCAAACGGTTGCATTGGTTGGGCCCAATGGCGCAGGTAAAACAACCCTATTCAGTATATTATGTGGGTATCTTCGACCAAGTTCAGGGTCAGTAAGCATTATGGGAAAACCGTTGGGTGACCCCTCACTGTTTGGTACACTCAGCGCCCTACCTCAGGATGCCACCTTAGATCCACGTTTCTCATTACAAAAACAGCTCAGTTTTTATGCTCGACTACAGGGCTTAAGCCTAGCTGATGCTACTAACGAAGCCAGCAGAGTGCTAGAGCTGGTTGGTTTAGCAGATAATCACCACGCTAAAATTAGTGAGCTGTCTCATGGCATGAAAAAACGTGTTTGTATCGCACAAGCGCTTATTGGTGAACCAAAAATAGTTCTGCTAGATGAAGCAACTGCTGGGCTCGATCCGTTAAATGCACGAGAGATACGTCACGTCATTGCCTCATTGAGTGAAGATATTACCTTTATATTAAGCTCTCATGACCTTGCAGAACTAGAAAAGCTATGTGATCACGTTTTATATTTAAACCAGGGACAGCTTACCACGCATGACCGTGATACCAGTACAGGCAGTAGCCAATACGTTACATTAACGCTTATTGATAGTCCCCGTAATGCCATTGAACAATTGAAGCAACTTAATGGTGTTTTACACGTTTCCCAGAGCCAAAACAAAGAATATATTATTGAGTATCAAGCCAACTTTGAACAATTTGATATACACTTGCTTAAATACTGTCACAAATTAAGCTGGCAATATCGCCAATTAGTTAATGGGCATACTCTTGAAAACCAACTTTTTCAGAAGGATTAGTCATGGGATTATTAAGCGGATTACTCGGCAATGCCAGTGAAGTAGATAACGACAAACTTGATGAGTTGCTCGCTGACACATTAATTGAGTCAGAAGAAATTGAAAAAGCTTACCAAGTAATACGAGATATGTTTGTTTTTACCAACAAGCGTCTATTACTTATTGATAAACAAGGTGTAACTGGCTCAAAAATGGAAATACTCTCTATTCCATACAGTAAAATAACCAAGTTTAGCAAAGAAAGCGCCGGTCATTTTGACATGGACTCAGAACTCAAGATTTGGGTAGGCTCTGACGTAGAGCCGCTCACAAAAGAGTTTAAAGCCGGTGATAATATTAACGACGTATATAAGATCATGAGTAGCTATATACTATAGATATTATTTCGTTACAGTGTACGTGTATGAAGTTGTCATTGCTTCATACACGTACAAGTTTAACCAAACAGTGGTGTTACAGTCGCATTTTGTTGCATTTTGACCATAATGAAATACCTAACCTTTCAATCATCACACTTAAATTAAGGCCTATTTTTTCAGCCAACGGCTTTTTAATTTTATAGCTCACCTTAAATAATTGAAAATGTTCATTGAATGACAGCAGTACATCATCACTGGTTTTTATTTCGTCAACTAGATTAAACGACTGAGCATGAGTTGCAAACCAATGCTCTCCAGTAGCAACCGCTGAAATATCTAATGTAGATCTATGCTCTGCAACGAATGCCTTAAATAACCCATGAGTATGTTCGATTTCTTCCTTAAACTTTTCACGACCTTTATCGGTGTTTTCACCAAACATAGTTAAAGTACGTTTATATTCTCCAGCTGTTATTTGCTCAAAATCTACATCATTCTTTTTTAAGATTTTGCTAAAATTAGGGACTTGGGCAATAACCCCTATCGAACCAACAATCGCAAAAGGTGCTGCAAATATTTTATCTGCTACGCAGGCCATCATATAACCACCGCTTGCCGCAACCTTATCAATACATACCGTCAGAGGTAAGCCATAATCTTTCACGCGGATCAGTTGTGATGCTGCAAGGCCATAACCATGCACCACTCCACCACCACTTTCTAAATTCACTAACACCTGATCTTTTTCTTTATCTGCGATTGTTAATATCGCACTGACTTCTTCACGTAAACTCTCTACTTCATGGGCATCCATACTGCCATTAAAATCGAGCACAAAGACCTTTCCTTGCGGAGAAACCTCCTCTTGTTTTTTAATGGCTTTTTTATGTGCCTTCAGTGCTTTTTTATCCAATGTTTGTTCAATAAATTGGTTTCGTGTTTCATCAATTTGTTTTGATAGGTCTTTCAGCTCGATTTCTCCAGCTTTCCCTTTTGGCTTTTGGCTTGCACCAATAATCATAACTAATATAACCCCTATTGCAGCAACAATGGTGACTGCCTTAGCTAAAAATAAGCCATACTCAAATAAAAATGCCAACTCGAACTCCTATAAACTTTGCCAATAAAAAAAGCCGCTAAATTTAGCGGCTTTTCATAGTGAACTAATTGTAATTAATTAGCAATAACTGCAGGATTAGTTACTTGTAAAAACAACCCTTTCGATTTTAAATACGACACAAGCTGAGTTTGCATTTCAACTGTTGCCATCGCATGACCTTGCGCTGTACCACCTGCTCCTTCACTGAATGCAGTGGTGATAATTGACCCATGATGACCTTGGCTGAAATTAACCACATAATTTCCTGCTGGTTGAGGTCCAGTTTCTGTCACGGTTTGTAATCCCATAAAGCGTGCCAACGGTGTTGAACCAGACAGTGGATTCGACGTTGTCGGTGGAATAACAGTATCCGGTTTATTACCATCAACACCGCCCGTCACAACATTCATATACACTGGTGTGTTCACCGCTTGCACAAGCCCAGCATAATTTAATGGGTCGGCACTATCTAATGCAGATTGAGCTGCAACCGCAAACTGCTGAATAATCCCATTGATCGCGGCTAACGATGCCGTGTCTCCGGTTTCAGTTAAGTGTTTAATATACGCAGCATAACCACATGGAACTATGTTTTCCGCGGTACAACCAGCTACGCCATCGCTGGCTAAGAATGCCAAGAATGCTTTAGAGGCAACGTTACCCGCTGCGCTCAACACTGAGCCTTGTACAAATGAACCAAATTGTTCTGATGCAATTAAGAAGCTAGCAATCCCGCTACCACCGCTGGCAAGTGCCGCACTTTGAATTTTAAACAACCCATCTACTTGTTCGTTCAAAGGGGAGTTTGTATGTGCAATAAAGCTTGGTGCTACAATAGAACCCAACGAGTGACCGACAAAACTCACATCTGTTGGATTTAAGCCAATTGCTGGGGCACCAAAATTAAGTCCTAGACGCAGTGCAAGTAAGTCAGCTGTTGATTGACGTAAGTTATCACGTGCCACTAACAATGATGTTAAATTCATGTATGACAGGATTGACCCTGTCGTGGCATTAAAATCGTCAGAGCCATCGTTATCAACATCAATACCACGTTCACCGTGCATTGGGTGGTCAATAGCAACTGTGGCAAAACCTTGCGCACTTAATGCTAAAGTTAAACCTAACATGGTCTCTTTATTGGTGGTTATACCATGTTGCAAAATAACAACTGGCCACCCTGTTGCTGGTTGCTCAATACCGAGTAGTTGCGGAATTGGTTTAGTAATTTGCACCGGCACATTAGCTAGCCATTGCTGCTTAGGAATACTGTTAAACTTTGTGACGTGACGGACTGTGTCTAGTCCAAAGTCCCTTAGTAAACCACCCGATAATGCTGCACAAGCCGCATCATTAGTGCCAGCTTCAGGCGCAGGTAACGTACCTCCAATTGCCGCTTTATAACCGGCAACCACTGCACCATTATCACATCTGGCTTGCCAATATGTATCAGCTAAACTCTCTACACCTGTGGCTTGTGGCATACCTGAGTACATAGGTAACTGAATACTGCCTTTCATGTATTGAATGGCTTGAAATGGTGCAACAGCTGCTGCATCTTGACCACCCATAACCAACACATCTCTTACTGTAATTACGGGCTGTTCGGGTACTGCTAACTTCGGATTCGAGCCCGACGCTAAGCTCGCTGCTAATAAGCCTTTAACCGCACTCATTGCTGGGCCGACCGACTGAATAGTCGCAGCAGCAGAATAAATAATGTCTTCTTTGCTTAGTGCACCCAATGCGTCATCAAAACTCCCGCTGGTCACCGCCGCTTCATAACTATTAATCGCTCCTTGTAACGCAAGCTGAGCTGGTGTTACAAGTGGTGCTGATTGCCTAGCTAATGTATAGGTCGATGACGCTTTCACTGGCCGACCATCCGCCATTTCGATACCAGATGTTAATACCGTAATATAAGTTGAACCGGGTTTAAAAGGTTTTAACGGTTGAATCGCAATTCCATCACCAGAGCTGGTTAGCTGAGCGATAAAGTCCCCCGTCAGCCCATTACTTAACTCGGCAATAGACTTACATGCAGTCCCTACGGGTTTAGTTTCACACTCACTGTCGGCTGAACTGGCCCCCATTATCACTTCGAAAATACGGACTGAGCCAGGGGTTTTTACTGAGTCTCCATTCACACTCATACCAGCGGCCATATTTAAATCAATGATATAAGGCATTTGTGAAGACCAACCATCCAAGGCCCCTAAAGCCAATGATGGGTCTGCGTAGTGTGCACGTGTGATTGCAGGGTTGCCTTCTGCATCCAGCTCACCGGGTAAATTGAGTGTGCCATCTTTGGTGCCACTCAATAATAAATCATTTGGTATAGATATAACCCCATTTGAGGGATCGAACTTAATTGAAACAGAAGGAAGTACTGGGGTTGTTTCGTTTTTGACATCTTCTAATGTTTCACCACCACCACAGCCAGCTAGGACTGAAGTGACTGCGAGTGAGAGTAGCATTTTTTTCATTTTTTAGGCTCCGACAGAATCTTATTATTATTTTGCTGTAATTAGTTAAATTTTTGTAATCGTATTTTTAATAAGACATTAGACCAGTTAAAGTTAACGCAAAGTGTAGCCTTTCGCCACTTATATTTACAATAAATTCGATAACTTGAGTGATTGCTATGATAAAATGTCCAAAAGTTCTAATTTGGGGTCCACGATGCACAACTATCAAGCTGCGGCAAATGCCTTAGAAAATAAAACCATACTTATTACTGGCGCAGGCGACGGTATTGGCCGCGTAGCTGCTATTACTTACGCAAAACACGGCGCTACTGTAATCCTACTGGGCAAAACAACACAAAAACTCGAATGTGTTTACGATGAGATAGTCAATCTTGGCTATCCTAAGCCAGCTATTGTACCTTTAGATATGCGTGGCGCAACAAAACAAAACTACCGGGATCTTGCCGCTACGATTGAGCAGCAATTTGGACAATTAGATGGACTACTCAATAATGCCTCTATTTTAGGTTCACTTGGGCCCCTTGAGCATTTTTGCGTATCTACTTTTGAAAATATTATGAAAGTAAACGTCACTGCGCAAGCTATGATCACTAAATATATGTTCCCATTACTGAGAAAATCTGCTTCTGCATCTGTTGTATTCACTTCTTCTGGAGTTGGACGTCAAGGTCGTGAATTTTGGGGACCTTATGCGATTTCTAAATTTGCCACTGAAGGCATGATGCAAACTTGGGCTGCTGAAGTCGGTAAAACCAATATCCGCATCAATTGCATTAACCCAGGCGCAACTCGAACCAGCATGCGTGCTTCTGCTTTTCCCGGAGAAGACAAAGACACATTGAAAACAGCTGAAGATTTAATGCCTACTTACCTCTACTTAATGAGTGAAGATTCAGCCACTGTAAATGGTCAATCAATTGATGCTCAACCAAAGTAGTATAAGTTCAATATTGATTCGATGTACAAATCAGTGATTAAAAAAGCCGCTTAATTAGCGGCTTTTTTATCATCTCGAACCATCTCGACTTACGATTGACGACGTTTTGGCTTTTGAGCCCGTTGATTATGTTTTTTAACGGCCTTACGAATTTGATTGATTTTCGCACGCTTATCTTTGCGTTTTTCAGGCATAACAGACAACTTCGTTTGCGTTTCGTTAGGCAAACGAACTGACTTTCTTAAGTAATTTACATCCGCCAGCTCAAGCTCTTCCCAGCCACCTTGCGGTAATCGTTTATTTAGCTCTAGTTTTCCGTACCGGATGCGGATCAAACGCGATACCTCAACATCTTGAGATTGCCATAAACGTCGTACTTCGCGATTTCTACCTTCGGTCAACATAACATTAAACCACTTATTTATTCCTTCGCCACCCATTGGCTTAATATTAAGGAATTTTGCATGGCCATCTTCCAGCTCTACGCCTTTCGTTAATGTACGTAATGTTTCATTCGTAACTTCACCAAAAACGCGTGCAGAGTATTCTCTTTCTACTTCATACTTGGGGTGCATTAACCGATTTGCTAATTCACCATCGTTCGTAAATAACAATAACCCTGACGTGTTAATATCCAAACGCCCGATCGCAATCCATCGTTCACCATCTATGCGAGGGAGCCTATCAAATACAGTACGGCGGCCTTCAGGATCTTTTCGGGTACACAACTCGCCTTCCGGCTTATGATACATAACCACACGACAAATACGATCTACTTCTTGCTCTATTTTAACAATGTGGCCATCGACACGGATCAATGCATCCTCTTCAACTCTATCACCTAGCTTTGCAACCTTGCCATCTACACTGACGCGATTTGCGTCGATGTACTTTTCCATTTCACGGCGCGAACCCACACCAGCTCGGGCTAATACTTTTTGTAACTTTTCACTCATTCGGATGATTCTCTCACAGAAGGATCGCTTAATATCTGGTCAATTTTAACGTCATGCTGCTCAGGTAAATCAGGCAACATACTTAAACCAGACAACGAAAAATAATCTAAAAATTGGTTGGTCGTTGCGTATAGTGCAGGCTTACCCGGCACTTCTTTATAGCCCACAACTTTAATCCATTCCCGTTCCTGCAAGCTCTTCATTATATTTGAGCTCACTGAAACGCCTCGTACTTGCTCTATTTCACCACGTGTAATCGGCTGTCTATACGCAATTAACGCCAATGTTTCTAAGGTTGCACGTGAGTATTTTGGTGCTTTTTCTTGCCACAAATGACTCAACCAAGGTGTCAACCTTTTACACGCTTGAAAGCGATACCCGCTGCCAACTGCTACAAGTTGAATACCGCGAACTTGATAATGCTCTGAAATAGAGTTAATAGCCTCATCAATTCTCATATTTGAGGCTGCAATATCTTTCAATACTGTTTCTTTTAATCGCTTTTTTGACAATGGTTTATCTGAAACAAAAATGGCAGCTTCTATTAGCTCTACTAACTGCTCATCACTAACACGCCGCATTCTTTACACCAAAAGCAAAACACAATCCCCTATTATGACAGAGGAAAGACTACTCTTGTAGTTGTAAACTTAAATAAATCTGACTTGAAGGTGAAACTTGCAAACAATCTATTAATTGTTCCTTAATCAACTCCAAAATTGCAATAAATGTGACAACAACCCCACTTCGCCCCTCGTCTATACTAAATAAATTAGTAAAAGCACACGGCCCGTCATGATCTGATAAATACTGTAAAATGTCACTCATTCGCTCTCTTGTAGAAAGCGACTCGGCACTCACTTGATGATGATCAAAAGTTCGTGCACGTGCCATGACCTCAGTTAATGCCAATAACAATTCCTTTACGTCAATATCAGGACGCTCTGAAATCGACGCGTCACTGTCATCAAATAAAGCATGCGCAACAAAAATATCTCGCTCAACTCTGGGAAGTTCGTCTAAATTTTCTGCGGCAACTTTAAATTGCTCATACTCTTGTAACCTGCGTACCAACTCAGCCCTAGGATCTTCCTCCTCCTCAAGCTCTTCGTGTACAGGCAGCAACATTCTCGATTTAATTTGGGCTAGCAAGGCTGCCATGACTAAATATTCACCAGCCAGCTCAAGTCGAAACTCTGTCATCAACTCAACATAAGCCACATATTGTTGCGTGATACTTAGAATCGGTAACTCTAAAATA
Organism: Pseudoalteromonas sp. MMG013; assembly: GCF_018100885.1. Lineage (NCBI taxonomy): Bacteria > Pseudomonadati > Pseudomonadota > Gammaproteobacteria > Alteromonadales > Pseudoalteromonadaceae > Pseudoalteromonas > Pseudoalteromonas sp. MMG013. Next base: position 114,210 of record NZ_JAGJEE010000011.1, read on the forward strand.
TCGAGTTTATGCCGCTTGATTAAATATAACAGTAAGTCCAGCGGACCTTCGAATGTCTCAAGAATAATCTCTAATGCATCGGGCGGAATATATAAATCTTCTGGCTTTTCAATAACCGCTTGCCCATTTAAAAAAGCAAACGGTTGGGGGGTGTCTGATACAACGGTCATTAATTGAGTATCAAGAAAATGGTGCGGTATCACCACACCCTACACGTAAAATATCGATTTCATCTTCCGATAAATCAATCACCGTGGTCGCTTGTTCAACCAAGTAGCCACCATGAATGATCAAGTCAACTTGCTTTTCAATTCGTAATCGAATTTCATCTGGATCCGACTCAGTGAACTGCTCGTCAGGTAAAATTAATGAACACGACATCATTGGTTCAGCCAGCTCTTCTAACAAAGCAGCAGTAATTGGATGATCGGTAACCCTAATACCTATCGTCTTTTTCTTATCATTTAACAAACGCTTAGGAACTTCTTTTGTACCTTTAAAAATAAAAGTATAAGGGCCTGGCGTATTATTTTTGATAAGTCTAAACATCTGATTATCCACTCGCGCATAAGTCGCAAGCTCAGATAAATCTCGGCACATTAATGTAAAGTTATGGTGTTTTTCAATGCCACGAAGGCGCTCAATGCGCTCCTTTGCCTGCTTGTTACCAATACTACAGCCTATGGCGTACCCTGAATCAGTCGGATATACAACAACCCCACCTTGCTGAATAACCTCCACGGCCTGTTTTATTAGGCGAGCTTGGGGGTTATCTGGATGAATATGAAAAAATTGGCTCATACTAACATTCCTCGTTTTCTTCCCAAAACTGCCAAACACCTTGGCAATCTTTTGGTAAGTATAGGTTTTTCCCTAATTCTAGCCAAGGCATTGGATAATGAAAGTCTGAACCTTGGCTTGCAAGCAACCCATATTCACGACTCAATAGTCCCAAAAACTGCCGCTCGCTTGGCGCTTGTTGTGGTTGAGCCACTTCCATAGCCTGACCACCTGCGTCTGCAAATTCCTGCAACAATTTGCGTAACCATTTATTAGACATTTGATAACGAGCAGGATGGGCTACAACACTTATGCCACCAGCAGCTCTAATCGCCTTAATTGCTGTTGCCATATCACACCACGTACTTGGGACATACCCAGTTTTATTGCGCGCTAAAAACTTCTTAAACACACCTTGAATGTTATTTGCAACACCTCTTTCAACCAATGCTGCCGCAAAATGAGCGCGTGTTATCTCAGCATCACCAGCGAGGAGCTTTGCTTGCTCATAAACCCCTTCGTAGCCTCTTTTCGCCAGTCTAAAACCAATCTCTTTCGCCCTTTCTTCTCGTTTAGATTGTTGCTCGCTCAATAACTTCATCAAGTCCGTTGAGCTTGTATCAACTGCAAGCCCCACTATATGAATTTCAAAACTTTCCCACCGTGTAGAAATTTCAACACCTGGGATGAGCTTTAATGGCAGTGCATGTTGCTCAATATAGGCCTGAGCTGGCAATATTGCTGCAGTTGTATCATGGTCGGTAATCGCCAATACATCTACGCCTTTTTCCGTTGCGCGCTCTAAAAGTTGTGGAACCGTTAAACGTCCATCAGAAAAAGTGGTATGGCTGTGTAAATCATATTTAATCAAACTAACTCTTTTATATCTGGTAGCTTTTTATTAGAAGCTAAGTATAACACCGCTTAGTGCTACGAACTTTGTATATTTTTTATATTTTTCTGTCACTATCGCTGTTTTGCCCTTGACAGTATTATGCCTAGTAGGGTTTACTGTGTGCATTAAAGATACATAATGATGATTAACCACATGCTTAACTTAACAACAACAAAAAATTGGTGGTGGCGCTCGTAAAGTCGGGTGTTTCGTTGTATCTAACGAAAGTTTAAACCCGCATCTTACGCGGGTTTTTTTATATCTAAATAATTGTTAAAAGTTGGAATTATATATGTTAAATAACAATGCAATGACACATTCTTGGTGGTGGAGCTTAATATAGCGGGACGGCATTGTTATAAGTATTTAATCGCCCCGCTCAGTAAATTACTAGCGGGGTTTTTTGTTTTAGGGGAATGAGGTTTGATTTTTAGTCATATAACAACAACACCTGGTGAGGTGACCAGTATACGACAACGGCGCGACTATATAAGTAGCCCACTGTCGTTATATGCAACACTAGATAAAAGTAACTCGCTACTTTTAGAGTCAGCTGAAATTGATTCAAAAGACAATGTAAAAAGCCTGATCCTCGTTGATGCGGCATTACGAATTGAATGCCAGGGTAAGCAAGTTCACGTCACTGCGTTATCAAATAATGGTAAGCAATTATTGGCACATTTGGTTGCTCATGTTCAGAACTGTAACGCCCAATTGGAGGGTCCATTACTTACCTTAGAGTATCGCTGCAATGATGCTCAGCTTGACGAATATAGTAAATTAAAAGCTGATAATGCATTTAGTGCGTTAAGAACCTGTATCAATGAAATAAAAAGTAACTCAGATACGCCGTTTTCTGTGTTTCTAGGCGGCGTTTTTGCTTATGATATGGTGGCTAATTTTGAACAGCTATCCGATGTAGATAACGATAAAAATACCTGCCCTGATTACGTTTTTTACCTAGCCGAAACATTGGTTGTTATTGATCACCAAGAAAAAACCACCGAACTGATTGGCAATGTCTTTAATGGCCCTGACGTACATGCAAACTGCTTTGAGATCGGAAAACAACTAGAAACATTAAATGCACAGTGTGATGCAGCAATACCCTATACTCCTTCATTAATTTCAGGTGAATCTAAAGTTGCAGTAAACATTGACGACAAAACTTTTTGTGACCAAGTCAGTAAACTCAAACAGAACATTATTGACGGCGATATTTTTCAAGTTGTACCTTCACGTACTTTCTCATTGCCGTGCGAACAACCACTATCTGCATATCAACAGCTTAAAATTCAAAATCCCAGCCCATATATGTTTTATATGCGTGACCAAAACTTTATTCTATTCGGTGCGTCACCTGAGTCTGCACTAAAGTACAGTGTAGATAGCAACCAAGTTGAGGTATACCCAATTGCAGGCACAAGGCAACGCGGTAAATTTGCCGATGGTACGATTAACCCAGACTTAGATAGTCGCATAGAACTCGAATTACGAGATGATAAAAAAGAACGCGCGGAACACCTAATGCTCGTTGATTTGGCACGAAACGATGTCGCTCGAATTAGTGTCGCGGGGACTCGTCATGCCAAAGAACTGTTAAAAGTTGATCGTTATTCTCAAGTGATGCACTTAGTCTCTCGTGTCGTTGGACAGCTAAAGCCTGACCTTGATGCATTACACGCCTATCAAGCATGTATGAACATGGGGACTTTGGTTGGTGCACCTAAAGTAAAAGCAGCAGAACTCGTCCGTCAAACAGAACAGCATAGAAGAGGAAGCTATGGTGGAGCGGTAGGTTACCTAACTGGAGACGGCACTATGGATAGTTGTATAGTGATACGATCAGCATTTGTTAAAGATAATATCGCTTACGTACAAGCGGGTGCAGGAGTTGTTTATGATTCTGTTCCGCAAGCTGAAGCCGATGAAACACGCGCAAAAGCTCAAGCAGTGATCAAAGCTGTGCAATCAACATATCAAGGAGATGCACATGCGTAATATTAAAGTCTATTTCCTCGACAACTTCGATTCATTCAGTTACAACTTGGTCGATGAACTGACCTTGTTAGGCAACGAGCTGGTCATTTACCGAAATAATATCAGCGCACAAAGAATATTCTCTGAAATGAAGAAAGAAACACAGCCGGTAATGTTGGTGCTATCTCCTGGTCCTGGTAACCCAGCCCACGCTGGTTGTTTATTGGAATTAATAGCATTGTGTAAAGGTAAGTTCCCAATGCTTGGCATTTGTTTGGGCCAACAAGCATTAACGCAAAGCTACGGTGGCACCATTGGTCACGCCGGTGAAACAGTACATGGTAAGTCTTCTATTATTCAGGTAGAAGATCACCCTGTATTTGCGGGTTTGGGCGCACAATTCCCTGTAGCGCGTTATCACTCACTTATGGCAACATCAGTTCCTGACACACTCACAGTTATTGCCCAGTATGAAAATATTCCAATGGCTATTTATCATGCAAAAGATAGAGTGATCGGATATCAATTTCACCCTGAATCTATTTTAACCCCTGATGGTGCCAAATTGCTTAAGCAAACCATCGACTATCTCACTCGTTAGGAGCCAACATGGATAGTTTAAAAAAATTACTCGACCAACACTCTCTGAACTTTTCAGAAGCTCGTGCACTGTTTGATCAAATCATGTTAGGCAATATCTCTGACATCGAATTGACTGCCGCACTCGTGTCTTTAAAATTCAAAGGTGAAACAGTAGATGAAATTGCAGGTGCAGCACAATCTATGCGCAGTAACGCACTCGCATTTGATAACCAAGGTTTACATTGCTCTGACAGCTGCGGCACTGGAGGTGACGGGTCTAATACCATTAATGTCAGCACAACCGCAGCCATTGTTGCTGCCGCATGTGGCATAAATATGATCAAGCATGGCAACCGAAGTGTGTCTAGTAAATCAGGGTCAGCTGACTTACTTAAAACCTTAGGTATTAATTTAGAAATGACGCCGGCACAAGCCAGTAAATGCTTACACAGTACCGGTTTTACATTTTTATTCGCGCCTCAATATCATCAAGGGGTGAAGCACGCAATGCCAGTACGAGGCGCATTGAAAACCCGCACTATTTTTAATATTCTTGGCCCGCTGGCTAACCCTGGTCTGCCACAAACGCAATTACTGGGTGTTTATGACCCTGCTTTGTGTAAGCCTATGGCTGAAACATTAAAGACTTTAGGAACCCAACGAGCGATGATAGTACATGGCAGTGGTACTGATGAAATTGCCCTGCATGGCACAACAGATGTTACAGAACTGAATAATGGCCACATTACACAATACACATTATCTCCAGAAGACTTTGGGGTAGCACATTTCCCACTTACAGATATTGCTGGGGACTCACCTGAATATAATGCTAAAGCCAGTCTCGCAATTTTAAACGGTCAGGCACCAACAGCTCATAACGCCGCAATTGCTGTGAATGTTGCAGCGCTATTAGTCATGAATAACAAAGCTGATAGCTTTAAAGATGCGACTCAACAAGTGCTTGACGTACTCGCATCTGGATCAGCCGCTTCAAAACTTGCTGAAATTGTAGAGGTAAGCAATGGCTAACGTATTAGAAAAAATTGTCGCTGACAAACGCAATGAATTAATCACGCGTAAAGCGGAGTGCGCACTAGCTGATTTTATTGAAAAAGTGCAGCCCACGAAAAGAGATTTCTATGCTGCACTCGCCAAGAAAGGGACACAATTTATTCTCGAGTGTAAGAAGGCATCACCATCTAAAGGGTTGATACGTGAAACATTTGATTTAGACGAAATCACATCTGTCTATAAAAATCACGCGAGTTGTATCAGCGTGTTAACCGATGAAAAGTACTTTCAAGGCAGTTACGATTATCTTGCCTACGTGCGCGAAAAAGTAAACCAACCGCTTATTTGCAAGGACTTCTTTATTGATGAGTACCAAGTCTACCTAGCACGGCTACATGGTGGAGATGCCATCTTATTAATGTTATCTGTATTAGACGACGCACAGTATAAGACACTGGCTAAAGTGGCTCACAGTTTAAACATGGCGATACTAACAGAGGTCAGTAACGAAGACGAAGTCATCAGAGCACTCGAGTTACAAGCCAATATTATTGGTATTAACAACCGTGATTTACGAGATTTAAGCACCGATTTAGCGACGACTGAACGATTAAGAGCATTGATCCCTGATGATAAAGTTGTTATTTCAGAATCAGGAATTTATACCCACCAAGACGTGAAAAGACTCGCACCATTATGTGATGGCTTTTTAGTAGGTAGTTCACTGATGAGTGAACAAAACCTCGACGAGGCCTGCCGCAAATTGATCTTAGGTGAAAACAAGGTCTGTGGCTTAACACGCACCCAAGATGTCGTGTCAGCCTATGAAGCCGGCGCCGTGTATGGAGGGCTCATTTTCTATTCTAAGTCTCCCCGTTTTGTTGACTTAGACTGCGCTAAAGCATTAGTTGACAGTGCCCCACTTCGATATGTCGGAGTGTTTGTTGATGCTGATATAAACACCGTTGCCGATCACGCTTTAACCTTAAAGCTCAGTGCTGTACAGCTACATGGTTCGGAAGACGAGCAATATATTCGTTCTTTACGTGATAACTTACCTATCACTTGTCAAATTTGGAAAGCGCAAGGTATAGAAAGCAACTTACCCTCTCCTCTTGACGGGGTTGATAAGCACCTATATGACACGAAAACAGCCAACGGTTTTGGCGGGACTGGGGTGACATTTGATTGGCAATTATTAACTAGCCACCCAGTGCGCAATTTTATGCTGGCCGGTGGGTTAACACCTGAGAATGTTGAAACCGCGGCACACTATGGAGCACAAGGCTTAGACTTAAATTCAGGGGTGGAATTAAGCCCTGGCAAAAAGTGTCAGTTCAAACTGAAAGACGCTTTTACTAACATTAGAAATTACTGAGGTGGAAATGAATAATGCAGCCTATTTTGGTGACTTTGGTGGCATGTATGTCCCAGAGTTACTTGTTCCAGCACTTAAACAGCTAGAGCAAGAATTTAATAACGCACAACAAGATGCCGGTTTTTTACAAGAGTTTCAGCAACTTCTTAATGAATATGCAGGACGCCCGACGCCGTTAACCCTAACGCGAAACCTAGTGAAAAACCCAAAAGTAAAATTATATTTAAAACGCGAAGATCTATTACATGGTGGAGCGCATAAAACGAACCAAGTGCTTGGTCAAGCGTTATTAACCAAGCGTATGGGGAAAAAAGAAGTCATTGCTGAAACAGGTGCAGGACAGCACGGCGTTGCTACAGCGCTTGCATGCGCATTGCTTGATTTAAAGTGTCGTGTATACATGGGCGCAAAAGATATTGAAAGGCAACAACCTAACGTCTTTAGAATGAAATTGATGGGTGCTGAAGTGATCCCTGTTACAGCTGGGTCAGGTACCTTAAAAGACGCAGTAAATGAAGCGATGCGTGACTGGTCTGCAAATTATCAAACGGCACACTACCTGTTAGGTACAGCTGCCGGCCCTCACCCATTCCCAACCCTCGTCCGTGAGTTTCAAAAAATGATCGGTGAAGAGGCCAAACAACAAGTACTCGAAAATGAAGGTCGTTTGCCTGATGCTGTCATCGCCTGTGTTGGCGGCGGCTCTAATGCGATAGGTATGTTTAGTGACTTTATTGATGAACCAAGTGTTAAGTTGATTGGGGTTGAACCAGCCGGAAAAGGGCTCGAAACTGATGAGCATGGCGCTGCATTATGTAAAGGGACTAAAGGTATACTGCACGGCGCTTATACCTATATTATGCAAAACAGCGATGGTCAAATTGAAGAGTCATATTCCGTTTCTGCAGGGCTTGATTATCCGGCTGTAGGCCCACAACACGCTTTCTTACATGAAACCGGCCGAGCGCAATATGTTGGAATTTCAGATACTGAAGCACTTGACGCGTTTCAAGCACTTGCCAAATATGAAGGGATCATCCCTGCTTTAGAATCTAGCCATGCACTGGCATACGGATTGAAGTATGCAGAAAACCAAACTGATGAAACGGTTATCGTGGTAAACCTCAGTGGTCGTGGTGACAAAGACTTAGCCCACGTACACCAAGTACTGAATGAACGAGGAGCACTATAATGAGCCGCTATGCTAAAACATTCGACCAATTGGCGACACAGAACCAAGGGGCGTTTGTTCCATTCGTCACCATAGGTGATCCAAACAAGGCACTAAGCTTAGATATTATTAAAAGCTTAATTGACGCTGGCGCAGATGCTTTAGAACTCGGGATCCCATTTTCAGATCCAATCGCAGACGGGCCTGTAATACAATCTGCTAATATTCGTGCCCTTGCAGCAAACGTTAACACCGAAGCGTGCTTCGACATTATTAGACAAGTAAGAGAATATAACCAAACTATCCCTATTGGCTTACTTTTGTATTCTAATTTGATTTTTGCGCGTGGTATTAGTGCCTTTTACCAGCAAGCACACGCTGCGGGTGTAGACTCTATTCTCGTTGCTGATGTACCGCTTCACGAATCAAAAATGTTCCGCCAAGCAGCCCAGCAAGCGCAGATTGACCCCATATTTATTGCGACACCGAATGCAAACGATGACACATTACGCGCATGTGCAAGCTATGGTAGAGGCTACACATACCTGCTATCACGAGCTGGTGTTACTGGTACAGAATCAACGGTACAAATGCCCGCTGATTCAATCGTCACGCAACTCAAAGAGTACCACGCCGCCCCAGCGCTACTCGGGTTTGGAATTTCCAGCCCTGAACATGTTAAGGCCGCTTTAGACTCTGGGGCTGCCGGAGCAATATCTGGTTCAGCGGTTGTAAAAATTATCGAGCACAATTTAGATGATCCAACAACTATGCTAAGTGAGCTAAAAGCCTTTGTTAGCAAAATGAAAGCTGCGACCCAAAAATAACCATTTCTATCAATATTCAGCTAAGGCAGACTTTAATGCCTTGGCTGGCTTAAATTGCACTTTATTTGCTCCTTCGATCATAATCTCTTCCCCCGTTTGTGGATTTCGACCACTCTTTGCGGGGTGATAACTCAGTGCAAATGTACCAAAACCAGATAATGGAACCTGATCCCCTTCGGAAAGGCGTTTAGTAATGCTGGATAAAATACAATTTAACACCACTTGTGACGACTTTTTTGTTAAGTCGCTGTGTTGTGCCATTGCTGCAATCAGTTCCGTTTTGTTCATTATATATTCTCTTTTTCTTTAATCATAAGCGCCAGTATAGAGCACATTAACTGAAGGGTTGCTGAGGCTAAGGATTTAAGTAATAAATGTCAATCTTGAACTTATGCCCAGTTCTTGGTAAAACCATGGTAGAGAATTCAAAAAGGTAAACATAAATGGCAGCATTGCTAGAGTATCTTCCGTTAATTTTGTTTTTTGCGGTCTATAAATTTGTCGATATTTATTGGGCGACGGGTGTTTTAATTGTCACTTCATCAATTCAACTTGGTTACCATCATTTTGCGCATGGAAAAATAGCAACTCGGCATTGGATATTCTTTGCCATCGCTTTGGTTCTTGGTGGCCTCACTATTTTATTTCAAGATGAGCAATTCATAAAGTGGAAGGCAACGGTCATATACGCAGTACTGGCAGTCAGCTTAATCATCTCTAGATATATTTTTAAAAAGAATCTCGTAGAAAAGGCGCTTATTGGCGTACTGAAATCAGCCAATGAAAAAGGCGATACCGATGCACCGCTCAATATTGAGTTACCTAAGCACATATGTGAACAACTGAACCTAATGTGGGTCGCTATTTTGGCTTTTATTGCAGGCCTCAATATATATATAGCGTACAATTTTTCGCTCGACTTTTGGGTCAATTTCAAAGTATTTGGTTTAATGGGGATCACGTTCGTCGCTATACTGATTACCATGGCAAAAATATACAAATACTTACCAGAAGACCAAAGTTAAATTGTCATAATTGCAGGCGCTTTTTACTGCTATAGTTTTTTTAAACTATACAACTAAGTGAGAAGCGTCTTTGAATGCAAGTCAATATCGTTGGTGTGAACTCTTCCTCGTTTTCTTTTGTTTACCCATTTTAGCTTACTTTTTTCGCTATCATCTCTCAAACTGGTTGTTCCCTGCTCTGATTATTCTTATGACGGTGTGTACATTCTTACTGCTCACCGATCCACATTTTAAACGTTTTCGCTTAACCAGTTTAGGGCAATTTTCTACTGTGAAAAAACGCATATTCACCAGCTTTTTTGCCGGTGCATTATTTTCAGCCATGTTGTATGGATTATTAAACCAAGGTAATTGGTTTAGTTTCCCGCTCAATTCAACCACACAGTGGCTCATACTCCTAATTGCTTACCCTTTGCTGTCGGTATTGCCACAAGAACTTATTTTTCGCAGCTACTTTTTTCACCGTTACAAACGAATATTACCAAATAAAACCACGCGCATTATCCTCAGCGCCAGCGTATTCGCGTTAGCCCATTGTGTATATGATAACTGGGTTGCAATTGCGCTCTCATTTGGTGGGGGTTTACTATTTTCCTATACATACGCGCACAGTCGCTCACTCCTAGTATGTGTCCTTGAGCATAGTTTATGGGGATTATGGATATTTACACTCGGTATTGGGCATTATTTAGACTCTGGGGTATCTTTTTAGTGGTACTAAAAATGTGTATTACCAAGATGCTTAGCATACGCCAGCCATAGACCCTATTAAAATCACGATTCTGGTTATCGAGGAAATAATACAATGCATTGCTGGCGCATGTTATAAATGTATCTGCGTTGTGTAACGCTTACAGTAACTTACTTAACCTCAGGTTTGGATAAGGGTTTTGGAGTAGAAAATGTTTTGCAAACACACTAACGTCCAATCCAATGATGATATTTTGTTCAATATCAAGGCGCTTTTATGCAGTAATAGCGGGCTATTACAAATGCAAGCAACGCCGAGAGTGACAAAAATAGCTTTATTGGGCAAATTCGCTTATCCAGAACTGAGGTTACTTAAATGAACCAAATGCATCATCTTCCCCATACACTTCTTGGCTATGCTCTATAGCTAGCTTAAATGTATGATCCGTCAGATCATTTAAACAATCCGTATTCGGTTTTGTCCAAGGGTTCTCCATAAAACTCTCCATAATATCAACACCACAAATACCTTCGCCCGCCGTTTTAACCCCCGTATTAAACACCACGCCATGTGGCGCATAAGGCACTTCTATAAACCGTTGATTTATATTGGTGAAAGATGACTCAATCGGCTTTGCGTGAAATATAGGTGTGGCGTGATCTAATGTGCCATTGAAGGCTATAAGTGGCATATAGTGCCTCATACGTTTATAAATATATTCTCCTATATATCGCTCTGACCATGTACTTTGGTATTTGGCCGATAATGCATGATCTGCTAAGGTGAAACATACAACAGCATTCGCACAAAATAAGCGTCGTTGGTCTACACTTCTTTTTACAAAGTTTATCTCATTCATTGATATAAGGTCATATAAAGGGCCAGAAAAAGTTGCCTTAAACTCATCAGGCACATTATTTTCTTGACGTAAAATAAAAGTACTTCCACCCAACTTATAAAATGTTACAGCCTTCTTTAGCGCAACGATATCATCTGCGTTACAACGAGCTAAACGACTATAAAATGGTAAAAGTGCCCGTTTATCATTTCGTGATATTTGCTCCATAGACCACAACTGCAACTTTTCACGGTCAATCGACACGTCTGAACAATGTTGACCAGCAAAATGGTTTGTAAGTGTGGTTCGAATTGTCTGGTTAACTGGTGAAACAAACTTGCTACGGCAATATTCATCAAGGTCACAATAATCGGCGAGTTGTGTAAAAACCTGGTCCGCATTTTCCTCATACATGTCAGCGCCAAAATTCGTAGTCGGTAACACTGAATCTAAAATTATCCCTTGTGCACCATTGGGGGCTATTTGTGTAAAACGCTGCACAAGCATAGTACCGTAAGATACCCCGTAAATATAACTCGGTAACCAGTTCAATGCCCGACTCTTTGATATCACATATTCTAAATCTCGTGCAGCATTGGTCGTATTAAATTCAAATAGACCATCACCCCAGATTTCATGCTGGGCGTCAAAACATGCTTGAGGATTAAAATAATCACGCCAGTCACACTGTAACTCTGTTGACCAACCTATTCCTCGATGTTCTATTATATAAACGTCATGATCTTCAACGATGTCAGCCATGTCATATTCAATTACATGTGGGAAAGCAATAGAAGCAGAGGCACCAGGCCCTCCACTTATCATCCATAGCTGGCCTTTACTCACTCCACCTCTTGCCGGGTATTTTGCAACGAGTACTTCAATTTTTTTGCCTGTAGGGTCAGCCCAATCTAATGGTACTTCAGCAAAAGAACAGTTATTTTGTTTATCTGTTGTATTAAACTGGGCTGGACACTGCCCCCAATTAAACTCTTGGTATTGATTATATTCTGATATTTGTTTATTAAAGTGAGTGCTAGCAAATGATGTAGATGAAAGGCTCATTAATGCCACTAATATCAGTGACAAAAATACATTTCCTTTAAATGTCATATTAATTCCTTAAATAGGTAAAAACACAACGTACGACAAAAAAACAAAATGCAAAAATGAAATATATTCATAATAGAAAATTATATAATATTAAGATTCCACTAAGTAATAAAAACACCTCTACATTCGCTATTCTAGTCATAAAAAGTTTGGATTTTTTTACATATATCAAGTGAACTGTCAAAGTCGAAGTTTTCCAAAGAAAGTCTTAGATCTTGAATTAGCTCAACTTTATCCACCTTTAAGTTCCGCTCTAATCGGTTAATATCCTCTGTAAGATCAAACTCCTGATTTTCTATTCTTTTAGTTAAACTGCTTATTATAGCTGATGTTGAATTTAGGCGATTAAAACCACTCGTATTATCAGTTACTAGCGACTTATCCAGCCTATCTTTCACCTGCGATAATGTCCGTTCAATGCCTGCTTCAAGTGCCTTAGGAACCGCTGTTAAGGTCAAAAATTCGATGTCACTGTCAGACAGTATTACACTTTCATACAGCTCATTTGCACCAATTGCAGCACTACACCCTGCAAGGCTATGTAAAGTATCATGCCAACGCGTTATATCACCACGCTGGATGATACTCTCTAATTCATCAACAATGCCTTGGAAATCTTCGGCAAATGCTTTGAGCATAGCGGTATTTTGTGTAATTTCACCTGTAGCCCCTACGCCATTACTGGCGGCGCCCAGCCCTACTGTTAACTGGGTTACATCAATATCACACCACCTCGTCAGTAAATGATACAACGCAATTGGATCAACAGGCTTTGATACATGAGCAGTCATCCCAGCAACAAATGCTTTCTCTCTATCCGCATCAAATGCACTGGCAGTGACCGCTATTATTGGCGTATCATGATAGCTTGGCAGCGCTCTTATTTTCGCCGTGACTTGATACCCATCTAGATTTGGCATGTGCACATCCATTAAAATCACGTGAAATTGATGTATTCTACACATATTGATTGCATCTACCCCATTGTCAGACTCCACTACAATTAGTCCAGCCTCATCTAAGAGTGCTTTCAATAACATACGGTTAATTTTATGATCATCGACAACCAATACCTGCGCATTTGCGACTTTTTGATTTTCATCGTGACTCTCAGGTTGAGGGAGACTGTTTTCTTCGCGTTCAGTACTCTCTTTTACAACAACATTAAAACTGAATTCACTTCCTTTGCCCAACGCACTTTTTATTTCTATGCTGCTGCCCATCAAACTGAGTAATTGGCTGGTTATTCGTAAACCTAACCCTGTACCTTCCGTTACTCTCGTTCGACTATCATCCACCTGTACAAAAGCATTACAGATCTCTGAAATATTTTTATCGTCAATCCCCTGTCCGGTGTCTTTAACTACGATGCTGATCTGGCATTCACCATTAGGGAGCGCAACGCAATTGCCAATAACCTCCACACCACCTACATGGGTGAATTTAACGGCATTGGCAATCAAGTTGACCAAAATCTGCTTTAGCTTTCCTTTGTCTGCACAAATATATTCAGGGAAGTCATCACTAAGTATTGCTCTTAGAAATAAACCTTTAGAAGAGGCCATATAATGTAAAACACTGATACTTTCATGTAACAAGCGCCTTATCGAAAAAACAGAAACATGCAGCTCCATTGCGTCAGCCTCTATTTTTGACAAAGTTAATACATCATTAATAACACTTAATAGCCCGTCCGCTGATGACTGTATACTCTTCAAATAACTTTGCTGGTGTTGCGTTAATACCGTTCTGGACATTAAATACGCCATACCAATCACCGCATTCATGGGTGTACGGATCTCATGACTCATATTCGCCAAAAACCGACTTTTGGCAAGCGTAGCACGCTCCGCCTTTTTCTTTTGCTCTTCAAGGGCTAAGTTAGATTCTGCAAGGATGGACTCAGATCTAATCCTTTCTTCTAATTGTTGTTCAATATTTTGAAGCCGCTGCACTTCAAGCTTGCGTGTAAATAAATTTTGGCTTTGCGCTAATACTTGATTTAGTTTCCATCGATAAGCAATATAAATAAGCAAACAGGTCAAAATAAAGCCGGTAATTAAAAACCACGTTTTTTCATAATATTTTGGGGTAACTTCGATATATAACTTTATATTATGCCCCCCCCACTGATTTAATCTATTGCCAGCTTGAACTTCTAACATGTGTTTGCCAGTAGGTAAATTAGTAAAACTGATAAGCCTATTTCCGGATTTTAAGTCGCGCCATTTATCACTCTCACTGAACATCCGATATCGGTATTTAGTGTCTACCGGTTGATTGTAATCTAACAGTGCAACCTCAATGGAAAGCCGTCGCTCACTCTCGGTTAAACGTATATCTGCACCATTAACCAAGCGTTTTTCCCCTTCAATTTCAATATCTGTGACCCGCAACTTTGATGCGCCTGAGTCTACATGGAAAAACTCAGGCCAAACCATGAGCAAACCAGTCGTTCCTCCAAAAAGCAGCGTTTCATCGCGCATTTTGAAAGATGTTCCGATCCAATCGTTACCAATATCTACCCCATCAGATGATTCTAATTCAAACACGACATTGTCATCAGGCGAAAACATGAGATTTGATTCCCATAAACGCTCTTGATTATCCGTTAATAGATTAGTAAATGCTTTTTTCTCCGAATGCTCACCTGACGAAGCAAACCATGTAAAATCAATACTCTGATTGTTCTGTTTTGAGACTAAACTTACCCCCTCTAAGCCAGAGAACCATATCTGGCCTGCGTCTGATTGGGTAACCGCGGTAATTAAATTTGAAGGCATGTTAATAGTGTGCTCAGATTGGCGTACAAACCGATATGCTTGTCTACTTCCACTATTATGCTCAACCCATAAAAAACCATTGTTAAGTGTAAATATAATATCTTTACTTTCAAGAACTTGGTGGTCAGTCACGCGGACAAATGTATCAGGCAGCGCCCCGTTTATAATTGTCGGATCTAAAAATGCGTCTCGCTTAGGCGTTAAGTATTGGATCCCTTCAAACGAGCCAACCCACACACCACCTCCTTCAACAGGCACCACATGACGAATTTTTTTATTTCTCAACCCGAGCTGTGTTGAGTACCAACCTAGCGTCTTCCTACTTGCCAGATCAATGCGGTATAGCCCGTCTACACTTGATCCAACCCAAACATCACCATTCAGTCCTTGCGCTATTGCAGAAACAGACAAAGATTGAACTGAGTTTGTCTCCTGACTCTTTTGGGGCACTAATGTGTGTATGCGCTTGCCCAAACGGTTAATAATATCAATCCCTGCACTATGCCCAAGCCAAAGTTCGCCATTTGACATCTCCGCGACGCTATATATTTCTGGGTTTGATAAACTCGTTGAGTCGTTCTCTACTTGCCTCAGCGTTGCAAATGATTGATTTTTTGTTGAGAATTTTTGCAATCCTTTGCCATTAGTCACAATCCACAGCTGTTTATCTTGATCAATAAACAACTTTTGAATGGTATTACTGAGTAAACCACCAACCGCATTTTCATCTTGTTGTAAATGCCGTGTGATCTTTAAAGTGTTTAAGTCTATCGTCACAATGCCGTTAAAGTTATAAGCTACCCACAGTTCATTATTGTTGGGCTGGACTATTGATGTGATTATGCCTTGAGGTAGGCGACTGGACTCAATATGCTGATTATCGCGGATCTTGAGTAATGTGGCATCGTCGGTCGCAAGCCAAAGGTCACCATTATCGGCTTCATAAATATGATTCACTTTACGATCTAAAAGCTTATGAAATCTATAGTTATTACTAGATAAACGCCAAACACCTTTACTGCCCGCAACAATAAGATCACCGTTATTTAAGGTAATGATATGTCGGATCACTCCATGCTTTAAAGACTCAGGTAGTTGAATGTCTTTGTGGTTATTCGTGAAAGCACCCGCTGAAAAATCAAAAAATGCCAAACCATTATTTGTGGCAAGCCAAAACCCTTGCTGTTGCCAAGCAGCAAACGTAGATACATAGGAAAATGGGAGTGGTACGGCAGGGTTATCATACTCAAAATTAGTAAAAAGCTCTGTCGTGGGGTCCAGTTGTGATAAACCATGTATCGTCGATACCCATATTTTTTCATGTATATCTATAAATAACTCAATGGCTATATCACTCATCAGGCTCGCTTCATTGGCAATATCCTTACGAAATTGTTTAAATTTATACCCATCGTATCGCACCAATCCACGCTGACTTGCAATCCACATAAAGCCATGTTTATCTTGCGTTAGGTCTGACAACAAGCCATTGGCATATTGATCTTTATCAACCACAGTTTCTAAATATAAAGGTGCGTTAACGAACAGTGGATGCGTATTGGGTGATTTATTCGCCATACTTGCATAAGCAGAAAAACAACAAAAAGCGCTCACAAGCCCCCATACAAATATGCAAGTAAATTGACCGATAAATAAAATCATAAAATCTATAAAGTATCCATATTTCAGCGGTATGGTTGAGAATATACCAAGTGTTTCTAATTATCATTTACGTTAAAATAGTTCACAAGTGCAATGTTACAACAATTCTTACCTAGAGAAAAAACACGTATGCAAGAGAATTTAGCAAGGATATTGGTCATTGATGATGAAAGAACAAATATTAATGCCTTAGGCACCATACTCTCCCCCAATTATATTGTCAGCGTTGCACTGAGCGCACAGCAAGCAATCAAATACCTTGGTAGTACATCATGTTTACCTGACTTAATTTTACTAGACGTTGTGATGCCACAGGTGAGTGGATTTGACTTATGCCAACAACTAAAAAAAGACAATCGATTTCAGCATATTCCTATTATATTCATCAGCGCCATCACCGATCCTATGGAGAAGGTTAAAGGTCTACAAGTTGGCGCGATCGACTTTATCTGTAAGCCCTTTAATACTTTTGAAGTAGAAGCAAGAATTGAAACACATTTAAAAATTACAACAAAGCAGAAAGCACTAGAAGCCCATAACCAGAAGCTACAAGCCATTAATTCAAGCTTAACTTTGGGCCCTCAGTCCCTCATTATTGACGAACATACGCTTAGAATCGTTTATAAGAAAAAATCTGTAGAGCTCACTAAATTAGAATTCAAGTTGTTTCAACTTCTGTACGCTCAACCAGAGCGAGTATATTCTCGTATGCAGATTTTAGATCTTGCTTATCCTGATCTAAGAGATATTTCTGACCGTAGTATTGACGCTCATGTTAAGAATATTCGTAAAAAAATAAAAACACTTGGGATTGAGCACGCAATTATCCAATCAGTTTATGGCGCCGGGTATCGTTACTCTTCACAAAAATTAACGTAGTAATGGTTATGTAATCGGCATCCAATACCAACTAAAATAGCTTATTGTTCGTGTCATCCTTTAATACACGGCTACTTTACCTGGCTACCTTTACTGACTATCGAAGTTACTCTGTAACTTCAGTTCGGTTTTACATCCTATGAACCAAATTTTAGGCATTAAAAAAGGCAGCTAAAGCTGCCTTTTTCTTCATTTCACTTTAAAATTAAAGTGCGATGATGTTGTCCGCTTGAGGACCTTTTTGACCTTGTGAAAGAGTGAACTCTACACGTTGGCCTTCAGCTAAAGTTTTGAAACCTTCGCTTTTGATTGCGCTGAAATGAGCAAAAACATCTGCGCCATTTTCTTGAGCGATGAAACCGAAGCCTTTAGACTCGTTGAACCATTTTACTGTACCAGTAACTGTATTAGACATAATGTATATCCTGTATATGAAGAAAAATTGCTGACTATCATCAGAGTCAGACGTAATAGCACAAAAAATAAATGATATTTAAAAACTACAGGACGAGATACTAATAAAGCTTCGAAATGGAGTGTATAAAAGGTATTACTTTTAAGCTGCGGAACATATTATAGAGTTTTCTGACAAAGTCAAACCTTACTTTTAAGTATTTTATAATTTGTTGTGGTCACGTTTAGTGACTAACAAAGGTTGTCCCTTATTCCCGCTATTTTAAGCACTCTATTTTTGAGCAATTAAACCGTAAAACCCCCAGCTCAAAGCGCGTTCATGCAGGCAAGCATCGCACAGAGCTGACACCTACCCACAAGAAAGCCATGACCTTTACATCATGTTACCGCAAAGAACTAGCTCCCACAGCCTAAACTAAGCCCTTTACATTCATACTCCACTTCACCGGCTTCTAATCCTGTTAGATTCATTAAGTGTGCAGCATCATTATTAACGTGAGAAGGATTGCTCACACTGTCGTCACATAAGCCTGTGACGCGCCAATTATTGCTGCTTGCTGTGGGGTTGCTCCCTTTTGACCAATAGTTAGCACGATATATCGTGCCTAAATAGGTGATATTTTCCCCACCATCATACGCTTTATTGTAATACCACTCACTCGGGCACTGGCTGATGCTCCCCGCGTTTAAGTACTCTAAAGCTTTTGCAAAATCAGGTAGGCCATGACCATACATACCGTCTTTTCCAGCAGCACCTAGGTCATAACTTGCATATTTCAAAGCATTGATGATCTGATCTCGCGTCCATTGCTGATTCTGAGACCATAGCTTGGCAATCCCCCCTGTCATAATCGCCGTTGCCTGAGATGTGCCTGCTCCGACCAAATAACTGCTTTGATAGCTCTTAATTTGTAACTCTACATTAGCAGACTCATCAAACGGCCACTTATGCACTAATAAAGTGGGGAAATCAGTTAAATAATCTAACCCGTACAAGTACCCACTATTTGTATTTGGATATTTTACGAGGAGCACTTTCCCCGCATCTTCTTGGCATTGACGTTCGGTAGCAAATAGCGCTTTGTGTGTATCATTAGGTAAACGCCTAAACTTCGTCAACTCTGTTATATCTTCTTTTGAGAGCGTAAATAAACAAGAAGTCACCAATGGTATGACGCTTTGTGGCATTAAAGTCCCTGTATCTATTTGAGAAAATGGTACTTCAACCTCGTAGCCAGCGATAGATTTTGCTTTAACTTTTTGTACCACAGAGTAATGGCGATTAGCTGTCGACACTATTTTCGTGCCTGGCATGACAAAATCAATTTTATTATGAGTGGGTGAAAATGACGCAGCTTGTCCATTCGTGTTTAGCGCGCCAACAGAAATTACATTATGATATGAAGCAGGGTAATGTAGTGGATCATTATATATTCCAGATTGCTTTTTTTCAGCTGTGCCATGATTCCCCGCTGCACCGACAAAAATAATCCCTCTATCATAAGTAAGCCTGTCGATTACGTTCATAGTCATCGATGAATATTTCGTACCACTTAACGACATATTGATTACTTTAGCACCAGAATTAGCGCAGACTTCTATTGATTCTATTAAATTACTGCCCCAAATGGTTGAATTCTTTCCATTGGCTGTTCTGATTAACTTGCTGATATGTAAGTTAACCGCACCATCACTCAAAGCGCCCTTGACACCCCAGCCATTTTCCTGTGCAGCTATAATACCCGCCATATGAGTACCATGACTTAACGCATCGGAATTCCAAAAGCCCGCATATTGACTATGATAGCCACGCATATTTTGTGGTAAATCTATGTGCTGTTCATCCACGCCTGAGTCAATAACGCAAACAGGCACACTGTCTGATACATTGGGCAATTTATTAATTCCCGTTGTGCGTAACCAATAGGGTTCAAGTTCACTATACTGCAACAAGTCAATGCCATTTTCACTGGTATCTAAATACTCTAAAGAACTGGTGTTTAAAGAAAGCCCATAGTTTCGTTCTATCACAACTCCTGAAAAACTTTCCAACAAAGTGACTTCACTGTCACTCAAAACCGCCTGTGCGATATTACTATTGCCACTGCGGCCTATAATTTTGAATGATTTAATGAGTTGATTATCGATACTGCCTGGAGAATATTGTACTAAGTAGAGGTTTTGGGTATTCATTTCATTGGCATTGCCAGCATAGCCAATACCTGTCAATAAGCCTGCAATAAGATAGCTAGTGATCTTTCTCTTCATTATTTTCCCCTTTAAAAATCATGTAGTTTTTATCTTTGTGTATTTTATTTTTCTTTAGAATCTTCCTGTTTTTGTCAATTTTTTAAATTAACAAATCATGTTCGAGCCATCAGAAGGCTCTATGCCACCCTCTCATATGCAACTAAGGTTTACCTACTCGGACCACTTTTCACGTAAAAGTCATCTCTACTTTCTAAAAAGCCGTTAATATGAACGCCGTAATAGTGTTGTTGTGTATTAGGACTGCTATTTCATCCATGTCGGCCAACGCTCTGATCTCAATTATACTGTCATCCCTCAGCTATCATCTTATTGATTATTGAAATTTATTCATTAATAATCTACGTTATTTTCAAGCGCTTTGTGCATGGATAACTAATCAAACGAGAAAATGCTTAAAAAATAACAAGGGGGAGGATACTTATGAGTAATTATGAATAAAAATTCATTTTTAGTGCCACTCTATTAGAGTTCGACATGCAAAAAAAGCACAACTGGCAAGTCGTCATTAAAACGATGCGAATGTCTCTTGAACAACGAAGCAAAAAAAACCAGTTCACTTTCCATTTTGCTTTAATAAATTTATTTTATCTTTCTGTTATTTTTCCGATTAATTATCGTTAGTATCTAACAATTGAATCAATTCTAAGTGACGCACAACAGAAGATTGATATTGACGATGTAACAACGTCGCAAAACACCACGTAATGCCACACGAATAATAAGAGCTAAACGCAATGCATATTCTTTTGTCAGACAAACGCTATACCTATAAACCGACATTTAGGTTCATTACGCCAAAAGACCAACAAAAAGTGAAAGTTAAGTTTTCAAATGACCTTGTACTTTCGCTCGGTTATAGGTTCACCGAGCAAATGAATTATTTTGCAATGGCTGCCGAAGCTGCTTTTATGTCGTTGAATCCGATTGATAGACAAAACAAGCAATTCTTCGTTGAACTCAACCTGGTCAGTCATGATAGTGAGCTTATTAATTTACAACCAGAGAGCACTAGCGTAGGGCTTGGATATGCATTAGGAGCAGCGCTCGCTTATCGTCAACAGTTAAATAAAAAAGCACCAGTACTAGAGCATATTTTTTCAACAGGTGAGGTATCTCCAAGCGGTAATGTACACAGTATTGGCCATATCAACACTAAGATAGAAGGTGCATTACATGCAATGGCTAGTCACCCTGACATGCCATTTGCAATATTTTATCCTAAAGCAAACCTTCATGATATTACACCAACTCTCATCGATGAAGTGCAGCATTTAGGGGGGGCTCTTCATCCTGTAGAGCATATTAATCAAGCCTTAGAAATATTGTTAGGCCCTGATTTTGATGGTTCTCAAGTCGGTGGAACCCTTACATTTAAAGGGCTTTGCAGTTTTGACCCATATGATGAATATTATTTTTTTGGAAGAGAGCAACAAACTTCGGAACTTCTTGCTCTTTTCCAAGAAGATACACCTTTAATAAAAGTCCATGGTGTATCTGGTAGTGGTAAATCGAGCTTAGTAAAAGCCGGTCTGCTGCCTGCGATAGCCAAACAATATGATAGCGTAAAGTGGCACATAGCCCTACCAAAGCAATTCGAAGATAGTACCGCTTTGTTAACAGATTTTATTACGTCGGCGGAGGTTGGCTTTGACATAATACTGAAAATGCTTGACGTCTCTGTCGAAAGCTTCATTGAGGGACTATTAGAGCAAAAAACACAATATCTTGATGAGCTATCTGCGCACTTAACTGCACATAAAACAAAATATATCTGGTTTATTGATCAGTTTGAAGAGCTTTATGACGCACAACCAAATAGCCAGCTTCTGCAAAGCCTTGTGCTGATTGGTGAAATTACCCCCATATCCATTATTGTTAGCATTCGCAGCGAATACCTTCATTACACAGGTATGCAAGGCCATGATTTCTACGTTCCACACAGCTTATCTGCCGAAAATTGGATTGATATCATTGAAAACCAAGCAATTGCTCTTGGAATATCACTGGAGACAGGCTTAGCTCAGACGATACAAACCGAAGCCCTTAAACTGTCTCATGCACTTCCTGCGGTAGAATATTTACTCGCACAAATGCACACTCTTGCCAACAAAAGTGAACATCCAAAGGTATTAACTTATACACAATACAAACAATTAAATAAATTAACTGGTGTAATTTACAGACAAGCGGAAAAAATATTTGGACAATTTGAGCCACTCACTGAGCAGTTTTTTGAATTATTTGTTGGGGTTAATATTAATGGTAATTGCTATGCAAAACATGTTGATTTTTTAGCTCTGGGCCAACAATACCCACAACTCAGTAACTTGGTTGATGAGCTTATAGAAAAACAACTCATTATCAGGCACCAAGTATACAAATCACCTCCTTATGTAAAATTAACACACGACTGCCTGATCACCGTTGTTGAAGACCTATCACTGGACCAACAAATTTGGCCTCGGTTCTATATTTGGCTAAACGATCGTAAAGAATACTTACAATGGTTTCATGGGGTTGAAACCAAATATACGCAGTGGATAAGGCATCACGATAATATAGAAGAACAAAAACATTACGCCTTAAGCAAACATGAGCTTAATGAAGGGAGCAGATTTTTAAGCCAGCCAAATACGATTTGCTTACAAGAAGTCCGTAATTACATAATGCAATCTCAGCATGACTATCAATCATCGTTAGAATTACAAAATAAACAGCAAAAACGCCGCTTATTGACAACGGGCATGCTATTTTTGTGTACACTCATTGCGGGCTCATTTGCTTATGTACAAAAACAGCAAATAATTGCAGAACAGATAAAAACCACCGAAGTACTTACGCACTTAAAAGATAACGTATTGGTCAATATTGATTCGTTAGAGCCAATACTTGCCGATTACTTGCCCACTTTTCAAAGGAAACAGCTAAATAAGCACTTATCAAACCTAATAGATAGCGTAGACGGTATCCCACTTGCTGATATTGATAAGCTCAGGCTTTTATTAATACAGGTAAAAATTCTGCGTCAAGATGACTCGACACACCGCAGTGAAATTAAGCAGGTTTTGGAGCAAATCCAACGTAAAGTATCGACATTTCCAAAAATTCAATCTCCAGAGCTTGCTCACAAAAAAGTAGTCGCTCAATTCAACTATGAATTAGGCATATTATTGTTAAAACAAGGCTTTTCGTCAGATGCGAAAGTGTATTTTGAAGAAGCTATCAGTTTGTTAACCGATATACCTGAGAGTCATCATGAATTGGCATTACTCAATGCGCAACTCACCACCCGTGTTGCCACAATATCACTTGAATCAGGTAACACTGATTTAGCGACCAGTCAGCTGGAAAAGGTACTGCTCACTTTAAACTCACATAAGCAACCCACACACTTAACGCAATCATTCAACAATTTGCGTGTGGACATTTATCGCAACCTAGCTAAAGCTGCTCCATCAAATACAATCGCCAAGGAAATGTTGGTTCAAGCTGAAACCTTATTAAACCAGCTACTTGATAAAGACCCCAACCACCTTATATCACAATACAATTTATTAAAAACGTATATCAACTTAGCTGAAAAAAGTGCATCAAAATCGATTGCATCTCGATACTATAAAAAAGCAGATGAGTTGGCTCGAATATACGCTATAAAAGATCCCGACAATGTACATGTGCAAGTAGCACAGCTGCTATTAGCCACAAGGCTCGGCAAGGAGTACTTAGCTAACAAACAAATGCCTGAATCACAAAAGTACTTTTTATCGGGAGTGGAAATTGCCAATAAATTACAACGTTTAGATATTTCTAATATTGATTGGCAAGGTCATACCATTGAGCTGTATGCCGCTTTTGCCAATTACTACTCAGCAACTAATTTAGATACGCAAAGCAAGAAATATCATCAACTTGCTCTCACATCGGCACAACGCCTTGCCGCGACTGATGAAAACAACTTGAACTTTGCCTATTTACTACAAAGCGTTCATGCCCAAGTAGCAAACAACTTTTATGACTTAGGGGAGAAGTTACAAGCACTGGCACACTTTGAAAAAGCAAAAGAGACTTTACTTACCTTAATTGAAAAAAACACCACTAGTTTTAAGTATAAGAATAGCTATCGAAGAACATTATTTAATCTGGGTTATATCGCCACCGAGCTCGGTGACAATACACAAGCTTGTCAATACTTTTTGGCTGGCAAGCACTTTGTTGAAAAATACTCAAATGAACAAACGCACTTGGCTTTTAATAAATCAGCTAAGAAATTCGACCATTATATCGAATTACTTTCATGTAAACGTGTTGCAATACAACCGTGACGTGTGCAAACAATGATAAGGAGGTGGGAATGTGGTTTAGCAAAAAAGACTCTGTAGAAGAAGCTTACCGATACATCAAATACTTAACTAAAAAAAAGTCAATCTCTGACCATCGTATCGATACTGAGGCACTCATTCAAGAAACCTTACTTAAGGTGATCAAGGCAACTCAAAGCGAAATAACCTCTGATAAAGAGCGTCCCGCAGCCCAACGCTTGAGTGCTCAAACTGATTTTAATCATTTATTAAAAGCTTACACATACCGGTCTTTCGAAAGTGTTTTTCTTGACATGAGCGCCAATGTGACATTTCGCCGTAAATCTTCGAGTGAACAAACTCATTCACGTGACCAAATTAATTCAGTTCAATTAATACATGTATACGAACATACCCATGGTCCTGAGAAGGTAACTAATATCTATGAGATGCTCCCAAGCAAGCAGCCAAAACCAGAACAAGCTGCCGCTATAGATAAAAATGCGACTCTTTTTATCAACTTATTACTAGAAACCATCGGCCAAGAACCTGACAATAAGAAACGCGCACTATTTTACGATTTCTTTTCTCTGTCTTATCGAAAAACAGGCCATACCCAGAAACAATTAGGAGAGCTTCATGGCTTTCAAGGGAACACCGCCATTACACATATTTCGCGCTTTGTGAACAAACTTACACAACGCGTTAAAGCGTCTGAACTCAGCTTAGAACTTAGTAGCTCACAGCTAGCAGAATTAGACATTTACTTTCTCAATCACAGTAATAAATTAAATGAGACGATATCAGTATGAACAAGGTTAAGATCACAGACAAGGTGTATAAGTCGCTTGAAGATCACCTAATTGCACAATCTATTAGCGAATTTGAACGTGAAAAGCAGGTCGACCTCACAGTTCACGATATGCGTATCATTAACTCTATTTTTACGCAATATGTTGAGGAGGAGCATAAAACACCGAGCATACATTTTGAAGTGCCTTTGCTCGCGGCTAGTCCTGAAACGAGCAATTTAAACAAGCCTTGGTGGGACTTCGACACTATCATTAACGACACCTTTCAATTGGCTGTTTTTAGCTCTACAGATCAGAACATTGAAGATCAAGTCGATTTCGAGCTAAACCCAATTAAAGGAAAAGAACGGGAGTTTGATGATTACTTTGCCACTTTCAGGGGTTCTAAACAAGGGATCCGCATTTATTGGGCTAAAAACAAGCAGCAAGTGATTATGGAGGGAGAGCTCGTCCACTCTTTCGAAGGTGACTATGTCAGTGGCCACGGTAAAGTACTTTCTAATGAATACTTAGGGAGCGGCCACTTTAAGTTAATGCTGGAATTCTTTTCTCTAACAGGACAAGAGTAAGCCACTGCCCAGAATTTAAACCAGCACGAGTCTTAAAAAGCCGCTTTTGCGGCTTCCACGCTATTTTTTATACTTTTCAAACCACGCTAACGTATGTTCAATTTTACTGATCATACGAGACGGACGTCCTGCAATTCCATGCGGTGCACCTGGAATTTTTATTAGCACGGTATCAACTTTCCTAAGTTTCAATGCTTGATAGTATTGCTCCGTTTCAGCCATTGGTGTACGTAAGTCTTCCTCGCCAGTCATTAGCATTGTCGGCGTGCTCACATTGCCAACCAGTGACATAGGTGAACGCTGCCAATAGTGTTCAACATGATCCCACGGCATCCCTGGAAATTGCGTTGGAATTTGCAATAAGCCACTATCGGCTGTTAACACTTTACTAAGCCAATTAATGACCGGTTTGACGACGACAGCAGCATTAAAGCGATCAGATAAACCTATCGCATACGCTGTGGCAATTCCTCCTGCAGATCCACCAGCAATAAATACGTTCTCTTTGTCAACAAACCCAGTCTGGATCATCGCATCAACACCCGAGTTATGGTCCGCGAAATCTTCTTTCGAACTATATTTATACTTCAGAAGCATGGCGAATCGCTCACCATATGAGCTACTTCCTCTGTGATTATCATAGAATACAACATAACCTTCGGCTGCATATCGCTGTAGTTCAGCTGAAAAATGCGGACCATATGCTAAGTGTGGCCCACCATGGATCTCAAGTAATAGCGGATATTTTTTTGTCGGATCGAAATTGGGAGGTGTAATGTACCAACCTTGAATTGATTCACCATCAAATGATGATTTGTAGTTAATTTCATGGACTTTACCTAACGTCTTATGGGCCAGTAGATCCTCATTTAACGTGGTGAGTTGCTTTTGCTTTCCTCTTTTACTAATGATAGCAACATCGGCTGGCCTTTCACTGCTCCCGTGAGTAAAAGCAATTTTACCTGAATAGTTACCACTGAACTCCCCACTTAAATAAGGGCGCCCTAAAGTAGTACCTGAAAGCGAATCGGTCAGATCTGTGATTTTCCCTTTTGTGGTGATCGTGGCAAGTTTTCTTTTACCAAAATCATCATACGAAATCGCCAGCTTAGAGTCACTGATCCATGTCGGACTGCTAATCGAACGATCGAATTCACCAGCTATCATTTTTGTGGTCTTGTTTTGCCACTTCATGATGTTAAGCTTTTGATTGCGGTATGGGTTTAGTGCATTAGATGCACTTAAATACGCCAGCTTCTTACCGTCGTTTGAAAAGCTTGGCGTATGTTCACGTCCAGGTGCAGACGTCAGTTGCTGCAAATTATTGTTTAAATCAACCTCAAACAAATCACCTTCTAATCGCTTATATTCCCAGTCTTTTATTCTATTTGCTGAAAATACAATGCTTTTTGAGTCGCGTCGCCAAGATAGCTTTCCACTATGGTGATACTCCCCCGAGGTTAATTGTCTCGCTGTACCACCATCACTTGGCAACACGAATATCTGCCGATACCCTGGCTTCACTAACCCTCGTCCATCGGCTTGATAATATGCTTTATCAATAACTATCGCAGGGTCCGACCATGTAGCCCCTTTTGGTTTAGCTGGCATTGCCGCAATGACCGAAGGCTTTTCGTTAACTAATTGACTAAACGCTAGCCACTTACCGTCTGGTGACCAAGTTAGATTGCTCACACCAGACTGCAACTGAGTTAACAATGCCGTTTTGTTTTCAGCGATATAATGCACATGAATTTGCGAACTACCGGACATATTGCTAACAAATGCTATTTTTTTACCGTCTTCTGACCATCTGGGTTGACTATATTGACTTTCGCCTGAAAACAGCGGACTTTGTTCGCCCGATTTAGTGTCTACTAGCCATAAGTTACGCCTTTTGCTGTCGCGCATCACATCATTTGAATTACGTACATAGATGACACTGTCACCACTTGGTGACAATTGAACATCACTGGCATATTCAAGAGAAAATATATCTTTTGAATCAAAAACAGTACTTGCATGAGTAACAGCCGGCACAATAGCACAAGCCATAACTGCACATCGAATTATATGAGACATGAGTGTTTCCCAAAAAGTCATTAAAATGATAGGTAAGCATTATGAAACAAAGTCACAAAGTCGTCACTTCATACTCGATGAACTATCAATAAATTAGGGGCTGTTGATCTTTTAGGTTCATTTTTCCAGCAGTTTGGTTGGATTTTATACAAGAAAGAGGCTGCGTAGCATGGTTATTCCATGTGAGTCAGCCGATAACATAGTAGAAAAGCCAATCAAGCGCTGCCTACTGGTTCTTTTGAGCGCCCTTTTCTCTTTGTTGCTTAATATTCGCTTAGATCACTAAGCCACACATTAAGCGCCACGATAAAAGCCACGCTCAAAGAGAACAAAAATAGAACAGCAAAGATCAACAGCCCCTAGGCTCTTCATATTAAAAGTACATTTCACATGGGTAATTAGACTAAAAAACAGGCATTTCTTCTCGTCACAAAGTGGAGATAACGCTCAGCTATAAATAAATTAATAATATCTATCCATCAATAAGGAAATGAAAATGAAATACGCAGTCATGGCATTGCTATTGGCATCCCCCCTTTTATTTGCCAATAGCTCGACCAATGATCTAGATACCCAACAGTCATCATCGACCTTTGTTAGTAGTTCAACAACTGGCTCCTCGATGCATGATCTAATTTATACTAATCATTCAGCTTCATGTATTGAAGTGCAAGAAACGGCATTCGACCCAGGGGATCCTATTTTCATGTTCCCTTATTTCCACCCTTTAGTGATTAATAATGGCGAGTGCTACATCCGAGGGCTTACGACAAGCGATCAATCCATAGATGATATGTACAACGAAGTACACCCAATAGCACGCACACAGGTGTCGATTATTGAAACCAACTTCAAAGAAATTGGCACTCAAATCGTTAACAATGTGTCTGCACAAACAGGCGCGCGCGTCAAAGGTATCGATGCTAAATTTATCGGTGAAGCGACCATTCGTATTCAAGGGCGAGTAGATAGCCAAGGCAATGTTCCTATCACTGCTTCAGGGTTTGAAGTGCTCACTCAGGGCAAATTAAAAAAGTACCAATTAAGATTACCAGTACGTTTTACCGTCAACATTAAATACTCAAACATTCTATTGAAAGGCCAGTACAACATCTATAGTCGGAACCTGAGTATTGATCCTGCCAAATCTAGCTTTCAACCGAAAGTAGACGTTGATGTTAACCTGCCATTTTTATTCGAACTATTTGAGCAGCTAACCCCTAAAATATTCGATAAACTATATGAAGAGTTTGGCCGTATTGTAATTGATGTCTTTGAGTTCCTTGGGGTAGATATGACCCAAGACATCCCTGCTGCCATTCAACATCATGCCAACCTAAGTACGGTTAACTTTGTGCCTATCACAGCGCTAGATAACAAGCGTGTTGGTGATGCAGTGCAATACACCATGAAGTTTTCCAAAGCGGGTGTTCAGTTCAAAGATGCAAACTCTCAAATTACGTTTTTAAATATGTGGTTATACGCGCCTTTTTATTAAAATAACGGTTACAGTCATTCAACAACAAAAAAGCCAGCACGATGTGCTGGCTTTGCTATTATCTATCGTAAATTAAAAGCCAAACAAGCTCACTGCGAAAAACTTCGTTGCAACGGTATTCACAAAAATAATCAGTAATACAACTGGAATGAACGTCGATAGTGAAAAGTTCACGTATTTCTCAGTAAAGCTCCCTTCATATCCTTCACAGCCTTGAGATAACTCTTCAGATAAACGTACTTTCTTCCAACGATATATCACAAATAAACACACCATTAAGCCATTGAGAGGCAAGATCGTATCGTAAAAAACATCATATACCAGATCAAATAAGCTCTTACTTGCGCCACCATAATTTATAAATTGGGTTAACCAATCAACCATACCAAATGACATCGTTGAGAGTATCGTTAATATACCCGTTGCACCTGCAAGTATGATTAATGCAGCCTTACGACTCACATTCTTCTCTTCCATTAACGCTGCGGTCGGCACTTCAATAATAGAGACCAAAGACGTGATTGCCGCAAAAAATACCAGCAAGAAAAACACAAAAGCCACAATCGAAGCGCCGGTGTATCCAATATCTGATTGAATGGCAAGTAGGATTTTAGGTAAGTATACAAAAATCATTGATACTGACGATTCAGATAATTCATCAGGGTTGGTTGCTGGGTTGAAGCTAAATATGGCTGGTAACACCATAAGACCCGCTATAAATGCGACCAAAGAATCAGTAAGCGCAACCATCTTTGCACCACCAACAATGTCTTCCTTTTTAGAAATATAAGAGGCATAAGTCATTAAAATACCCATCCCCAAAGACAATGAAAAGAACGCCTGAGATAACGCACCATTTAACACACTGGCATTCATTTTAGAAAAGTCGGGAATCACATAATAGCGCACACCAGCCATCGCATTATCTAATGTTAGCACATAGGCAACAAGCCCTATCAATAGCACAAACAACGCAGGCATCAAAAACTTAGCCGCTTTTTCAATCCCTTGCTTTACGCCCCCCACTAAAATTAAATTAACGATAATACCAACCAGCAACATATACCAAAAAACACTAGATTGATTAATAAACTCACCAAAGTGAGCCGGATCCGCTAATGCATCTAGGTTCCCCATGGCTGTCTGTGCTAAGTATCCAAAAATCCAAACGGTGATAACCATATAAAATACAGCGATCATAAAAGGCGTTAAAACCGCTAACATGCCTGCAAACGACCACTTCTTGTCACTGCCAGAGAGCGTTTTATACGCACCGTATGGGTCTTTTTGTGCCTTACGGCCCATGGCCATTTCAGCCATCATAACGGGCAAACAAATAAAAGCGACGAACAAAGCATAAACGAGTAAAAATGCACCACCACCATTTTTAGTAGCAGATACTGGGAAGCCAACTAAGTTACCAATCCCGACAGCAGAACCTGCTGCAGCTAAGATGAAACCTAGTCGGGAGCTAAAATGCTCACGATTTGCACTCATGCAGACAACCTTATTATTATTTTAAAATATCCGAGCGACTCTACCAGCCTTCACGGCCTATTTTCAAGTTTTTAACGTTAAAGGCCCAGACAAATCTGATCATCGTTTACAAGCTAGTGCAAATCAGACTACTATATGGAAAATTTATCTTACTGATTAGCATAGCTATGTTATATATGATCCATTCTACAGACGTAGAAAACTCTTTAGAAAAACGCTTAGCTGCCCGACCCGCGCATATAGCGCGCATTACCGAGCTGCAAGAACAAGGTCGTGTTGTTGCGGCGGGCCCATTGCCGGCGATTGATTCGAATGATCCTGGAAGTGCGGGTTTTACTGGCTCATTGATCATCGCTGAATTCGATTCATTAGCACAAGCACAAGCTTGGGCTGATGATGACCCTTATATTCACGCGGGTGTTTACGCTGGTAGTATCGTAAAACCATTTAAAAAAGTATTTTAATCTGGTGTAAGTTCAGGAAAGGTTAATCACCTGTGTTCTAATCTTACATACTCTTGTTTAGTAACTTTAAGATCGTGGAGCTTTGTAAAATGCGATTGATAGTTTGTCTGTTTCTTTCTGGGTTGTTGTTACTGTCAAGTAACGCCTCAAGTGCTGAAAAGCAGACAATAACCAAAAAACAGGCTGTCGAACTTGCCTTAGCAGATTTTTCTGGTAGAACCTTGAAAATAACCGAGCAAGGTGACTATTTCATCGTACGTATATTGCAAAGCAACGGTCGTATTGTAGATCTCAAAGTTAATAAAGTGACTGGAAAGGTCAAAAAGGATTAGAAATGCGAATTTTAGTAATTGAAGATGATATTCAACTGGCCGAAAACCTGCGTAGCGCACTTGAGAAAGAAAAATACAGTATCGATTTATGCCATGATGGTGAGTCTGGTTTGTTTCATCTGAAAGAATATCCGTTAGATATGGCGGTTATCGATTTGGGGCTCCCGAAATTAAATGGTATCGAAATTATTCGTCAAGCCAGAGCTGCTGGAATAGACATTCCTATTCTAATACTCACCGCGCGAGATCGTTGGCAAGATAAAGTTGAAGGGCTTGATGCTGGTGCAGATGATTACTTAACCAAACCGTTTCATTTAGAAGAACTCATCGCTCGCTGTAATGCCCTAATTCGTAGAAGTGCAGGTCAAGCAAATCCCGAAATCAGTATTGGGCCAATAAAAATTCATACCCGTTCTCAGCAGGTATGGGTTAACGAAAGAGAACTCTCATTAACAGCTTATGAGTATAAAGTACTCGAGTATTTAATGGTTAACCCCCAAAAAGTGATATCAAAATCAGAACTTACAGAACATATTTATGATCAAGATTTTGATTTAGATTCAAACGTCATTGAAGTCTTTGTTTTACGATTGCGGAAAAAGCTCGATCCCGATGGTACGCTTAATCCTGTCGAAACATTGCGAGGAAGAGGCTACAGGTTTAAAAACCAGTGGTAAACGCTGCACAAATCTCTTTAAAAATAAGACAAGGATTCATTCTTGTCTTTGTGCTTATTGTTGCACTTCCGGCCTTGTTTTTCTCCATTGGCCGTGCCTATCATGCCTCTTTAGTTGAAGCAACAGAGAAAACCTTAGAAGCGCATTTATACTCCCTAATATCTGAAGTCGAATTTGTCACTGATGGCATTGAAATGCCTCGAACCATTTTGGCACCTGAGCTAAACCGGTTAAATTCAGATACCTTTGCAATGGTTTATCAAGATCAAACGCTTGTTTGGTATTCGGAGTCAGCGGTTAACCTGTCTGTCACACCCGAGTTTGTAAACGGAGAAGCTGGCGCAGCTGAATTTGAGTTAGTGAAATACAATCAAGCAAAGTACTGGCAATTAAGCTTAACTGTTATTTTAGGTAACGCAGAACAATCGCAACATGCACGATTTATTTTATTAAAACGCAACGATGCACTCGTGGAACAAATGTCGGGTTTTCGCAATACGCTTGTAAATTGGATGTTAGTCATGGGGGTACTTATTGCAGCGCTCATGGCTGTGGGCTTTATTTGGAATGCCAGACCTTTGCAACGGCTTGATAAAGAAATTAAAGAAGTGGAAGCCGGTGAAAGAGACAAAATTAGTGGCCTCTACCCTGTTGAACTACAAACGATTAAGGCTGACCTAAATTTATTACTTGATTCTCAACGCCGCCAAAAAGAGCGTTATAGATCATCCTTAAGTGACTTAGCCCACGCTTTAAAAACCCCCTTAGCAGTATTGAAATCTAGCCCGATGGCATCAGATGAAGACGCACAAGAGCAGCTCGATAGAATAAATGCAATGATAGAGCACCAATTAAAACGGGCTGCGACAGGCGCTTCAGATACTTGGAAAAAGCAAACAGTTGTAGAACCTGTGCTAAAATCTATACTGAATGCAATGCGCAAGGTATATCACGACAAAAATATTGACTTCCATTGTCAATGTAGCCCGGATCTTGCTTTCTTAGGCGATAAAACAGACTTAATGGAAATTCTAGGCAATATTATTGATAACGCTTGTAAAGCTTGCCAACACACAGTTGAAATAAACCTACGTGCATTGAATAATAAAGGGATATGTATTGAAGTATCTGACGACGGCCCTGGAATACCCGACCATCAACGGTCTGAACTATTAAAACGCGGTGCGAGATTAGACACATATGAAGCTGGACATGGTGTCGGAATGGCCATTGTATCCGACTTAGTGAACGCATACCATGGGCATATACATATAGATAACTCACCACTTGGTGGAGCTAGGTTTTCGATTGAGTTTAATTATGAAAAAAACTAAAAACGTCTTTTATTTTTCACTGCTATTTTGTTCAGCATCAGTCAATGCGAATATCGATATTTTAAAAGACTGTGAGCCATTGGCTGATACGCATCCGTCACGCGCAAAAAATTATATTATTTGTTTAGATGGGAACATTACCAACCTAGAGCGCACCAGAAAAACCTGGATCACCAAACTTAGACTAGACATGAATTTAATCGAACAAGATACTGGCAACTCTCAATTACTACCTATTGTAGAACGCAGCTTTATCAGGCAAGACAAATATATTGAAGACAGCTGTCGCTGGCGATATTTACATCAAATGCCTAACGCGACTAAGGCTGCCATCATCTATAAAAAATGTAAAATTCGCATGTTACAAAGGCACATTGAAGATCTCAAGCTCCCCTTCTAATCTTAACAGCGAGTGGTTTTCGAAGGGTGCCTTTCAATATACTCGTGCGCTTTAAACTGCACGCACCGATTAACTTTTTGGTTGAAACGCTGTTAAAGACACTGACTAATTAACCTCAGGTTTGGATAAGGGTTTTGAAATAGAAAGTGTTTTAAAAACAAACTTACGTACAATCCAATGATGATATTTTGTTCAGTATCAAGGCGCTTTTATGCAGTAATAGCGGGCTATTACAAACAAAAGCAACGCCGAGAGTGAGAAAAATAGCTTTATTGGGCAAATTCGCTTATCCAGAGCTGAGGTTAATTACCTTAATATCAACACGCTTCAAGTCATTAGTTCTCCTTCACTGAAAGCAAATCAACCAGTCGTTCATATTGCGCTTTTTGCGCAACATCACACTGAGTTATCATATGATTAACGTTGGCAAGCTTACTCTTTAGTCCATCAATTTTATCTATATATGAAGAAAATAACTTATTAATTCTGTCTTTCAGCTCAATAGAACAGACTGTCGCAAAAGAATAAGGCTGCCACTGCTGCTCTTCAGGCGATGATTTTTCAAACAACTTATTTATATTTTTCTCAAGGTAATTGATGGCTGATGTTCTATTTTTCGGGTTGTAGATTGGGTATTGGAGATAATAGCCTTTAAACGCTTCTTTACGCACATCTTTAGAAAACAAAAAGGCGTAATACATCTGCACAGCACCTTCAAAAGAAAAGTACCCCATGTAGCGAATTAGGCGCTTTTTCAGTGCTTCATTCTTCGAGGTTTTATAAGTTGCCATAAACTGGTTCAATTCTTTTTTCCCTGAGGTACTGGCTATGACATTAAGTACTGCATTTTGTAGTTCAATATCCAGTTGAGATTGTCTTGTTAATATTGCTTGGTAATGTGTTTTTGCGAAATTGATTGCGTCATTATCTCGTAATTTTGCCCCGAGGAAAATTAAAGAAATTGATTTCAATTCACTATTGGCGCTTGCGTCACTATTATCACGATACCAACGCCTCGCATTCAATATGGGCGACAATTTTTCAATTATGTAACTCGCATTCGGCTCATAAAGACGAGGGGGTACCACATCATAAAAATCATTGTTTAGAGCGCGAAGTCCTTCTACAACCAACTCTTGATTAACCGATTTATTGGTTATCATTTGCAACTGCAGAGTCAGTGCATCAGCATAACTTCTATATCCGCCACGAACTAAAGCCTGATTATTTGCCATGAGTGACTGCTTTTCGATATCAGACAGTAAATTAATCCAAGTTTCATTACCTGCATCACTCACCGTGTCATCAAAATAGCTCGTATACCGGTAATATCCCAAGCCATACGCATCAGGAAACACCGCAAACGTGCCTTTAGGTAAAGGCACGGTCAGCTCAGTTTCATTCAACAAAACAGGTTGAATGATCACACCATGGTGCGTAAAAAACTTAAGTTGCAGTGGTATGTGCCAATACGGAGCCTTATTGGTGCTGCTTAGTTCTCTGACTGGCTCACTGCCTGATTCAGTAAATGGACGCTGAGTAATGATCAGTTGATTGTTTTTTCTTGTCACACTCACAAAAGGGTAACTTGGCTGTTTTAAAAAAGAGTCAAAAATATCTGCGACTGGCCGTTTTGCATGCGCTTCTATATGCGCGATAAATTCAGAGTAAGATACATTCCCCCCATAAAACTGCTTTATATAAGAAATAACAGCGAGTCGAAATGCTCTTTCACCCACATATTGCTCAACCATTGCTATAACCGAACTGCCTTTTGTATATACCACTTGTCCAATAGAATGGTAATCATCGACTGTGCGCATTGTCCGTTTAATTGGTCGTGATGTTGGCGTATCATCCCAAAAGGATTCAAGTTGTGGTAAATCTAAATTATTTTCAAATTCAGCATAGTGAGTAGTAACCATTTTTCTCGCTAGCCACTCCGAAAAAGACTCATTAAGCCAAAGATCATCCCACCACCGCATTGTCACTAAATTACCAAACCACATGTGAATTATTTCATGTGCCAGTAATTTATACAGTGCATATCGCTTTGATTTTGATACTTCATTTGGCGATGTGATCCATGTTTTATTTAGTGTAACGAGCCCCACATTTTCCATGCCCGCGCCTTCATATGCTGGCAGCACAAGAAAATCCAATTTTTGATATGGGAATTGAATTGAAAAATAAGACTGAATATAATTAAAAAGTTTAGGAATGACTCGTGCTACATGCTCATAATGATTATCTGCACCTTGGGTTGTATAAATCACTGATGAGACAGGTAACCCTTTAATGGTTAATGACTTAAATTTACCTACCGAAAAAGCAATCACATCCGTATTTATTGGTCTTGTTTCTTTAAAATGATGTGTGATGTAGCCGTTTTTTTCATCAATGAACTCAATGGGCGTGCTACTAATTACATCAAAATCGCTGGGGGCGATAATGGTTATTTGAAAAGAAATTTTGAACTCAGGTTCATCAAATGATGGAAAAACCGTTCTTGCCTGCATAGCCTGAAATTGCGTCGCCAGATAATGCCCCTGATCATAAAACTGATACAACCCGGTCATATCTCGATTGTAATTACCTGAAAATTGAACGGATAATAGATAACGTCCACGTTCAATCTTCTGCTGTGCAGTAAGCTCTATTATATCGTATTTATTTGCTTTAGAGGCGGCCAAACCTATTGGCTTTTCGGCGTCCAAAGTGAGCGTAGCACGGCGTATATTTAGCTTTTTACTATATAGTTTAATCGCGCTAACGGCCTCCTTTACATGTACTGATATTTCCGTTGTACCACGGTATTCATCTATATTGGGGTTCAAGTGCAGAACAATTTTTTGCTGTTCTGGTGTGACATAATGACCCAGTTTATACTCAGCCGCTTCAACATGCTCTAGCTTAATGAGTAGTGCTGCGATATAAAAAAGTGTGAATAATACATATCTCGAGCTCAAACTTTTACCCTCAACTATTTTTACTCATAGTAATAAAACCACGCTCACTGTTTACGATGACCATTCAAACAGCGACCCTACATCCCATATTGGCGCGCATGCTCATGGAGTTTACTTACCAATCTATAGCTACAAATTGGCAATAGGTACATGGTAGATAGCCACATTAGCGCTATGTAAGGTCCAGTTTGATGTAGTACTAAGTTATACATTTGAAAGTAAAAAAATAAACAAATGTGAGGGAGCAATATAAAGGCGATGCTCACAGCTATAAATTGCGCAACAGATAATGGGTATTTCTTATCTATAACCTGTAACAACGTAAACATCAAAACGGTGTAAAGCACGGCTCTAAAATCAATTAAGAAATCAATGCCGAACCGCCCATCTATCGCTTCAGCGGCGAAATGCCAAAATGCCGCCTCAAAAAACAACATGTTAGCACTGCCACTGAGCCAGTATGACTTGCCATAAACCAAGGGGGTATCTGCATATGATAAAAATGCCAACGCCGTATAAAACAGAGCTAACACACATAAAGTAACGCACACAGCAAGTGCTATCAGTAAACGAGTAGAGATGAATAAATACCGAGAGCAAGTCAACAGGACTTGATGCCAAAGCCAACAATTGGCTTTGCCGACATCAGTTGCCATATAATGAGAATACTCCTCTTCCAAGTCCCCTAATATGTCATCCTTCACTTTACTGGGTAAGATCACGTCAAGAAGCCACTTTGCAATCTTTAATGATGCACTTGTCATTTCAATCTCCAAGCCCTGCAATCACAGGTAATTTGCACCACATCTTTTCTAATCTGATCCGCGTATCTTGCAAACTCGATACGCCAAGTGCTGTGACTGTAAAATACCGTTTAGCCTTACCACCGCGCTCAGCCGTTGCCCCCCCCTTTCTTGATGTGATAAAGCCCTTTTTCTCAAGCCTTTCAACGGTTGTATAGATAGCGCCAATAGACACTTCTCTATCAATACTATCTTTCAAATAACGTCGTACTGTCACACCATAAGCCTCATCGCCAAGATGTAAAATACTCAGCAAAACCAAATGTTCGAATTCGCCTAAATATGATTTTTTATTCGCCATTTTTCACCGCCCTCACAATAATAACTACATAATAGAATAAACATTTTGAATGTCAATAATATCTATTATGTAGTTATTATTGATGCCCTTACGTGATCCTCATGTAAGCACCGAAGTATCTAGGAAAAACTTATTTAACCTGCATTGTTGTTACAAGTAGTTGAGTAGAAAAGTCGTTGCGCAGAAAGCAGATACTGTCAGCTTCTCGTTTTTACTCATCAGGGGGTTGAGAAGATTGCGTTTTGTCGTTATCTAGGTATGCCGTGCTTACAGGTGTAGACGTTCGCTTTTTATTTGATATGCTTTTAGTTGATATGCTTTTAGTTAACATGATTTGATGTGAGGAAAAATCAGAAAATAAAGCTCATCATCAATGAGTTATCACTCACGTATCGGCACACTGGACTTCCCAGCTTTCACTAGACAGTTTTTAATTCAGAATAATACGCTTCTTT
>NZ_JAGJEE010000110.1:0-520 GCF_018100885.1 Pseudoalteromonas sp. MMG013
ACCTCCTAAATATAACTCTCCAATACTGCCTTTGGGACTAAGGGCTTGCTGATCATTTAATATGAAGAATTGTGTATTTGATATTGCCCGACCTATCGATGTCTGAGATAGCGCCTTAGCCCTCCATATAGAGCTACATATAGAGACTTCCGTTGGTCCATATGCATTGAAGAACTTAATGTCATGCACTAACCACTGATTTATCAATTCCGCAGAACAAAACTCGCCACCGACTACAACATGGCTAATGCTGTTCTTATGCTCAGGACTGACTAACTGCAACATCGATGGGGTCATCATGATATGTGTCACATCTTGATGTTGTGTCAGCTCTTGTGCATAATCACCTGAGCTCGCCAGTGTCATTGTTGCACCTGAACGCAAAGACATCCATATGACCCAAGTTGCCGCATCAAAGCCTATCGAAGTCGATTGGAAAAAGACCGAGTTTGGCGTTAATTCAAAGGTTTCAGCATTATCAATCACGGTATTAACTAACCCTTGATGCTCGATCATCACT
>NZ_JAGJEE010000111.1:0-514 GCF_018100885.1 Pseudoalteromonas sp. MMG013
AATACGCTTTCCTATTTTTTTGTCAACACTTAATTTTAAAAGTTTTTAGAATTAAGTTTCACTTGACGCTGACCTCGTTTCATTTTGCTTTTCAGCGTGTTGCTCCGTGTCAGTGGGGTCGCATTATAGGACGTTCATTGATTTGTTCAAGCACTTTTTTTAAGTTTTTATCTGTTCGCACAAATAAGCAGCTAAAACCTCATTTTTGGTTGATTTACAACCAACAAAAGTTACATTTACGATAAGTTTTATAAGCAAAATACAACAGCTCGCTCAATCACCAATGAATAACTGAACGCTTTAAGTCACTTCTCCTTTGAAAATATCATCATTAATTCAAAAGTGGACATAAGTCAGAGTCTAAAATTAAGAATTTAGTCATATTAAATGCGCAATCTTTGCAGCACCGTACGGACATAGCTCTAGATTAAGTTAAGTAACCTTGCACTATAAGATCTTTCTCTGAAAAGATACGACTCTAATTGCCCCCAGTAAAAGTTTACATAATACCAAC
>NZ_JAGJEE010000112.1:0-511 GCF_018100885.1 Pseudoalteromonas sp. MMG013
AATTCACTTGTTCTTCTAATAGTTTTTTTATTGCCGATTTAATTTCCTTCGTGTCAACTTCGTACTCATATTCATTAAACTGAGCTAAACAAGAATTCATTTTTTCATAGCTAATATTGCTATTTTCATTTGAACTATCTAAACAACTATCTATTTCCTTATTTGTATAAAACTTACTCGTGGTATCACATGATACATCTTGCAATTCAGACCAACCTTGCTCAAGCATACATATATTAACTTCATTCATATTTTTATTGTAGTTGTGGAAGCAAGCTAGGAAGTCCGCTGTAGCATTGGTTCTAGTGGGGTGTACTCTTGCCTGACAACTTCCTAATTCGATATCCCACCCCTTAGATTTAGTGTTTGTCGAGGCACAACCGCTAATAACACTCAAAGTAAAGAAAAAAGAAAGTATATAGCGATAATCAAAGTTTTTGTTCAAACCCAACGTCTCCTTTAGAGCCAGACCAACTCATGACTATTTAGTATTTATGCAGCACGTTGTTTA
>NZ_JAGJEE010000113.1:0-504 GCF_018100885.1 Pseudoalteromonas sp. MMG013
CGAATCACCATCCCGCGTGAACCCAACCCAGTAATGTAACTCATTAATTATTTTCTCATCAAAAACTGAGTACTCGACGCCATCCGATACAAAATCCTTTGAATATGGATGTCGGTAAGTTATAAGTAAGTGACTTTTGTCGTTCAAGACGAAACTAGTCGCAATATCACCATTTGACATTTCAACTCTGCTGTCCCAGCATAGGCGTGCGACATTATTCTCATGTATGCCGCTTAACATAAGGTAGGAAATAAATAAAATCGAACTCATTGCTTAAACTTTCCATTTGATTTTATACCATCTAAGCCGTTGAACTTAATATCATAATAGTCTGACGACCCATGTGTAGCTCTAATACCGCCGAACTTTAGTGGCTGACCGAGGTTAATCAAGCGCTGCCTTATAATTATATTTGTAGTTTTCATCGTAGTTATTTCATCAACAGTACCTAAAGCTGTTATGTGACTTACTTCACAATTTTGAGTGGGTGTCTTGTTAAATTCT
>NZ_JAGJEE010000114.1:0-496 GCF_018100885.1 Pseudoalteromonas sp. MMG013
TAATGTGTTCCAAGCTTTACTACAACTTTCAATAATTTCGTTATAGCGATTAAAGCAAAGTTATGCCATGGCGGTTGTCTGAGCGACTTTTATTTAGTTTATAAGAATGATTTTGGTTTTTAGTAATGTAGTGTAGGTAATGACTGGTTTTTATTTTTGATATGTTGTTTTTATAATAACGAGCTGCCAGTGTTAGAAATAACTGGTCTTTTATAAGCTATTTTTAGGAAGTAATTTTATATGACTGAGCTATTTCATTGGTTTGATTTGCTTGGTGTAATGGTATTTGCTATTTCAGGTACTTTAATTGCGCATAGTAAACACATGGATGGATTTGGGGTGGTGGTGCTAGCTACTGTTACAGCAATCGGGGGCGGAACCCTTCGGGATATTATTTTAGATATTCCGGTATTCTGGTTACATGATGCAAGTTATTTTATTGCGATTGGTGTTGCCATCATGATCAGCGTTTATTTTTTAAATCGACATAAGCAAA
>NZ_JAGJEE010000115.1:0-478 GCF_018100885.1 Pseudoalteromonas sp. MMG013
ATTTACTTAGGTCACTGATTGATGCGCGCTGACCCCAGCGAACAACCTCATACACTCGCCCTTGTGCATCATACTGCCATTGTGTCACGCCACCATTGGCATCAATATGCAGTGACTTACGGCCATTATCATCATAGGCGGTGTGCTCACTGAAAAAAGGATACTCGTTACCAAAATTCACAAGTGTTGTATGTAACTTATCAACTTGTAAGTTACTCAACAGCGTTAAAGAGCGGT
Source organism: Pseudoalteromonas sp. MMG013 (assembly GCF_018100885.1). Taxonomy (NCBI): domain Bacteria; kingdom Pseudomonadati; phylum Pseudomonadota; class Gammaproteobacteria; order Alteromonadales; family Pseudoalteromonadaceae; genus Pseudoalteromonas; species Pseudoalteromonas sp. MMG013. The sequence continues at coordinate 238 of NZ_JAGJEE010000115.1, forward strand.
GCTCACTAATACGCTGGCCATTGTTATCATAGCTATAACGCACCACTTGATAGTTATTGGCACTGTCAACCGTGGTGAGGTGACCAATCAGTTGATTGGCTTCGTTATAGTCAAACAGCTGCGTTTGACTGCGCTGCGCATCAAATTGGATAACCTTTTTAATGACATTGTCATTATCATCATACTGATAAGTAGTGACTTCATTGCCTTTTTCAGTCTTAACTAAGCGACCCAGTGCATC
>NZ_JAGJEE010000116.1:0-469 GCF_018100885.1 Pseudoalteromonas sp. MMG013
CATTCTGTTGGTTGAATCATCAACACCCTGCATCGTCGTGGTAAGTGATTTAGTCGATTGTGTATTGGCCTCTGATAACAAACCACCTACATTCTCACCCACACTTTGTGATAGCTTTTGCGCACCTTGAGTTATTTTATTTTGGTCCGCTTTTGAGAGTCTTGATTCGTGACTCAACTCCCCAACAATGTAATTCCCCAATGCATTGCCAAACGCATCCGTTGCAACATTGCCAAAATTAAAGCTCGCTTGATTGCCAAACAGCTTATCTGCACCATAACCCAGTGCACTGTTTGCCACCCCGCCAAATGTATCGAACGCAATGTTACCTGTTGTCACTCCCCCTGACAAGCTATCCGCATTACCTATACCAAGCTCTGAACCTGCATAAGCTGATAACGCTGACGCTGCCACATTGCCCCAACGGAAACTGGCTTGGTTACCCACCAATTTATTTGCCGCAACAGAA
>NZ_JAGJEE010000117.1:0-465 GCF_018100885.1 Pseudoalteromonas sp. MMG013
TTCGATAGGTTATGTCTGCCTTAACCTGTTCAATGAGTGTATGCATTTTTGACCTCTAAGTTGTGAAATAACTCAGAGAAAGTGTGGCTCAAATGCTGAGAATAAGATCTCCGCGTAGCGGCTTAGTTCAACGCCCTGTTATGAAGCAACGCTACCAAGCCCTTTTATTTGCTTGAGGATTCTCGAGCTTTCCTCAAATACCGCGTCGATGTGTTCTTTATTTGGGATATTTTTAGGGAGTCCTGCCTGATCTGCACTTACTCCCTCTAACATCTCATCTAGTAACTTTGGTTGTTCTTTAGATATTTTCTGAATAAGAATTGTTAACAAATATAGGGTTGCATCAATTTTTGCTTCTTTCACTGAACTCTCCTGATTCATAACGCCCAAATAATGTTCAAATATCAGTTGGTTAAAATAAGCGACACAGGAGCAAAAACCAACTGTTATTTGTCCTGATTAATT
>NZ_JAGJEE010000118.1:0-463 GCF_018100885.1 Pseudoalteromonas sp. MMG013
CCGTTACTTGGGTCAATCACATTACGAGTGCCTGTCCTATCTGAATCACGTAGCAACCGGCTTTGTGTCCCTGTCACTTTTGATAACAGCTTACCTTCAGCATCAAAACGCATATAGCGCGCATTCACATCGGCACCATGGTCCTCTGGTGTATAACGCGCATCGGTAACATGCTCCTCTATACGCGTGCGATTGCCATTGGCATCATAACTTGAGGTGGTTTCTGCTTTCATCAGGTTAATGCTGCCTTCATGCCCCGCTTTGGGTGTGCCTGATGAGGTCTTCTCTAAATACCCCTCTCGGCCAATGTAGGTTTTCTTAAAGTCTTGAATAAGATTGGTACTGCCCGAATTATCAGTATACGTATACTTATCTAACCGCCCCGCAACCGCATAAGTGAAACCACTTGAGGTAGACACATTTCTTAAGTCGTCTTTATTCCACACTTGGTTATTAAACAAAG
>NZ_JAGJEE010000119.1:0-463 GCF_018100885.1 Pseudoalteromonas sp. MMG013
GTCTGTTGATCAAACCCTTTGAAAAAAGTAGAAAGATAATACAGCTCAGGCTTACCCTCTGCCGCTTTACGATGCGCTAAATATAAATTACGGGACAGGCACATAATTGCAGTGCAGCAACATTTAGAGTTACGGGACACATTTAGAGTTACGGGACAGGCACATAATTGCAGCAACAACAGGGCAGGAAAATAATTGTACATTCACCATTACAAGCCACGTGCAATCTAGAAGCACACTAGTAACTTCATTCATAACACGGAAAGCAAAACAGCAAGCTGATGTGCTTGCTAGGTTCGTATTGATGTTTTTTGATATTCTATAGATAAAATACTGGTTACCCAGCTCCTTTGTACCATTTAACGTCATTCTTTGCCGCCTGTCGGCATAATGCGTGTTTACTCCCTGCAAAGTTTGCATATTGTCGTCTAAAGCTTTGTACCTGCTCTAACCATACCGTTTT
>NZ_JAGJEE010000012.1:0-148823 GCF_018100885.1 Pseudoalteromonas sp. MMG013
GCATGTGGAGTGTTGAGATGTGGAGGCGGAACCCGGAGTTGAACCGAGGTAGACGGATTTGCAATCCGCTGCATAGCCACTCTGCCATTCCGCCAAACATAATCAAAACTGGAGCGAGTAACGAGGCTCGAACTCGTGACCTCGACCTTGGCAAGGTCGCGCTCTACCAACTGAGCTATACTCGCTTTTTGATTTAAAGGGCATACTGCCCTCTCAACACGGACGCATTCTACAGAAGTTATGATATGCGTCAATAAAAAAAATGAATGTTTTTAATCGTTTGCTTATTTTTTATCTAAAGCGCTCTATTTATAAACATTTTACTTAAGATTTAATCAATTCTGATCTGGCTGCATAAAGGTATGACAGCATTGATGTCACCGTTAATAACGTTGCAATAGCCAGAAGACCATAACTCAACATGATCATCCATGGTGCATATTGCCAAATCAAACCTATTATGGCTAACATTTGAGCTGCAGTCTTGATTTTCCCCATACTTGACACAGCCACACTACTTCTTTTTCCTTGTTCAGCCATCCACTCTCTTAATGCGGATATGACAATCTCCCTACTAATAATGATCACCGTTGCACAGGTTACAAATATGTTTTGGTAATAAGTCGCCAGCATTACGAGTGCAACACTTACCATAACTTTATCCGCTACGGGATCTAAGAACGCACCAAACGGCGTCGACTGCTGAAGTTTACGTGCTAAATAGCCATCGAGGATATCCGTTACTGCCGCTAACCAAAATATAAAAGCGGCGGCAAAAAATGCCCATGAATAAGGTAAGTAAAACAAAACTGCAAATACAGGGATGAGTAACAACCTAAACGTTGTCAGTGTGTTTGGAATATTCCACATAACTACTTAGTGAGATCTTTTTTGTATGTTCGCATGAATGATTAAGCTTTGTCATGCAAATGGTTAAATATCTTTTCAGCCGTTTGCGGGCTGATCCCAGGAACTTGCTTTAATTGATGGATATTAGCAGCTTTAACCCCTTGCATACCACCTAGGTATTTGAGCAAAGCTTGTCTGCGTTTTTGACCTACTCCTTCTATTTCTTCTAATAACGATTGAGTCCGTTGTTTTTGACGCTTATTTCTATGTCCAGCTATCGCAAAACGGTGGGACTCATCACGAATATGTTGAATAAGGTGTAATGCGGGTGAGTCCGAAGCAATATTAACCGTTCGTCTACCGCCATCAATTAGCAATGTTTCCAGACCCGGTTTACGGCCTTCTCCTTTAGCAACACCAATCAGTAACGGTATTTTTTCTAATGTCCAGTTTTCAAAAAAGGCTTCAGCCCTACCAAGTTGACCTTTACCACCATCGATAAAAATCACATCTGGTACTTTCTCTTCATCTTTTAATTTTCCATAACGCTTAGTTAATGCAAAACTCATAGCTGCATAATCATCACCAGGCGTAATCCCTTCAACATTAAAACGCCGATACTCCTTATTATTGGGGCCTTGTCCATCAAATACCACACAAGATGCGACCGTGTTTTCTCCCATGGTATGGCTTATATCAAAGCACTCCATTCTTTTAATATCACTTAGCTGCAATGCATCTTTAAGCAACGCGTATCGCTTATTAATAGAATCTTGCGCACTTTGTTTAACCGCAATGCTATTTGCTGCATTTTTATTTGCTAACGCTAAGTACTGTGCTCGTTCCCCTCGAATTAGTGCTTTTAATTGTACCTTTCGCTGTGAAACCTCGCTCAAAGCGGATGCTAATTCGCTCTGCTCTTGAAGCTCGAAAGGCAAAATAATTTCTTTTGCAATGCGACTAGTGGCACCACTGCCCAGATAATACTGCCCAATAAAAGCAGTCAAGATCTCATCTGTTTGGGAGTCTTTTGGTACTTTGGGAAAGTACGTTTTTGTACCCAGTATTTTATGATCACGGATCATCAACATATGAACAGCGTTCAAACCATTTTGCTGTACAAAGCCAACAACATCCATTTCAGCAAAATTACCGGCTACCGACTGCTGTTCTTGCATCTGTCTCAGCAACGCGATTTGGTCACGTACTTTCGCTGCAAGCTCAAAGTCCAAGGCCATACTCGCCTTTTCCATTCTCAGCACTAACTTTGCAATAATTTGCTGAGATTTGCCGTTTAAAAATTGGCGTGCCATATCGACTTGATCACGATACTCATCATCACTTACTTTTCCCACACATGGTGCGGAACATCGTTTTAGCTGGTGCTGTAAACAAGGCCGGCTGCGTGCCCTATAATATGCATCTTCACATTGACGAACGGGGAAGATCTTTTGCATTAATCTTAAGCTTTCAGATACCGCTGCACTACTGGGAAATGGGCCAAAATATTCTCCTTTATACTTTCTACTTCCACGATGAAATGCTAACCGTGGATGTACATGGCCACTTAAGAATATGTAAGGGTATGACTTATCGTCTCGCAGCAAAATATTATAACGAGGTTGGTATTTCTTTATTAGATTATTTTCTAGCAGTAATGCTTCTGTTTCAGTATTAGTTAAGGTAATTTCAATGTTGCAAATATTACCTACTAACACACGTGTTTTAGTATCAGGAATATTTGCGCGGAAATAGCTCGATACGCGCTTCTTTAGATTTTTAGCCTTACCAACATAGATAACCTGATGCTCATTATCGTACATACGATAAACACCAGGTTCCGTTGATAATGTTTTTAGAAATGCTTTGTGATCAAAAACAGCCATTTAAGCAAGCGATCAGTGCGTCGTATCTATGTCAATCATTTTATGGCGAATTGCTAAGTGGGTCAATTCAACATCCCCCCCTACATTTAGCTTTTCAAACATACGATAGCGATAACTATTCACCGTTTTAGAGCTCAAATTCAAACGCTCCGCGATATCCTGTGCTTTATCACCTTTGGTTATCATAAGCATGATCTGTAGCTCACGCTCAGACAGCGACTGAAAAGGGTTTTCATCATTTCGGCCACTAAATTGCGCCAATGCAATTTGCTGTGCAATTTCTGGTGCTATATACCTTTGTCCTGCATTGACTGCACGTATCGCATTGATCATCTCGTCAGGTCCAGCACCTTTGGTCAAGTAACCATGAGCACCAATTTGCATTACTTTACTTGGGAATGGGTCTTCACAATGCACCGTTAACACAATAACCTTCACATCTGGACAATATCGACAAATCTTTTTAGTCGCTTCTAGCCCGCCAATACCAGGCATATTCATATCCATTAATACGATATCTGGCTCACTTTGGCGACAATACGCCACAGCTTCCTCGCCAGTTTTAGCCTCTGCGACCACTTTAAAACCGCGCACATCATCTAATATACGCTTAATACCTGTTCTCACAAGTTCATGATCATCAACTAAAAGTACGTTAATCAATGGCTGACCCTCTTAATTAATTCTTTGATATTTACACATTTTCAATGCAACTTGTTGAGAGTACCACATAAATTTACAAAGCATACTAAACAAAGTTACATCTAGAGATAAAAATACTAAAAAGAAATGAAAAAGACTAGGCTTCATACTCCCAGTCTTAATATTTGGTAATTAGATCTTACGATTTATCTGAAAACCGATTAACCCAAAGCGCAATGACACCATCACCCGTTACATTACACGCAGTACCAAAACTATCTTGCGCAAGGTACAGTGCTATCATTAAAGCCACAGCCGCTTCATTAAAGCCAAGCATCGAAGTTAAAAGCCCTAATGCCGACATCACGGCCCCACCAGGCGCTCCTGGTGCTGCAATCATAACAATGCCCAACATAAAAATAAATGGCAGCATAGATAACAAAGGAGGTACGGTCATATCAGGAGACAATAACATAACAGCCATTGCACAGGTCACTATCGTAATCGTTGAGCCTGATAAATGAATAGTGGCACACAGGGGGACTGAGAAGTTCGCAACTTCTTCTTTTACACCATTCGCTTTACTGGCCTTTAATGATACGGGAATAGTGGCGGCGCTCGACATTGTACCGATTGCTGTAAAATACGCAGGTAGCATATTACGTATTAACTCTAACGGGCTGCGCTTTAATACAATACCACTGACAATATACAACACACTCAACCATAACCAATGCATAACAATAGCTGCAACTAATACTATACCGAATGTACTTAATGTATCAGCAACCGTTCCAGCCACCGCCATTTCAGCAAATACCCCTGCAATATAAAATGGTAAGGCTGGAATAATCACCTTCGCCAAGAGAGCATCAATTATATCCCGCCCTTGGTCCGTAACATCTTTCAAGGTCTGTAAGTTAAGTTGACTTATACCTATTCCAAAGATAAACGCTGTCGCTAACGCAGTCATCACGCCCATTAAAGGTGGAACTTCCAACGCAATTAGGCTTTTTATTTCTGTCGAAGTCGCAGCTTCGTATGTAATCGCACCATCAAAGAATGGAATAAATGCGTTAACTACCAGCACAGCCAATGTACCTGCAATCACTGTTGAACCATATGCAAACCCCACCGTTTTACCAAGTAAATGACCGGAGCCCTTAGGCAGTCCTGCAATACCTGAGGCGATAAAAAATAAAATGATCAAGGGAATGGTGAAGCTAATAAGCTGACCAATAATGACTTTTGCAGTGTAAAGCAACTCAATTAATATAATTGGGAGATAAAAACCCGCTGCAATTCCGCCTAAAATACCGACGATAAGCTTTAAGATTAACGACATAAAATTTCTCAAACTAGAACGATGACGTTTTTTACCATGTTTTCACATGAAAATGTTATAAATTCGGTGTTCTACGAAAGTAAATTGTGATTACCAGTCAGTGCCCCACTCTAATCTCATAAAAATGCACCCTGCCGCGTGTCGATTGTTAATTAGAGTCGTATAATATTTAATAGAGATATACTTATGTGCAATTTCTATGTTTAAAATGATAAAAAAAACGCTTATAGCAATGCCTATCTTATTGTCGGCGAGCTGTTTAGCTCAAACATCTCCTGATCAACTTCCTTATATTAATCAATCAGCAAAAATTGACGGAAATCTAAACGATCCAGCTTGGAAACACGCTAAAAAAATTACCATTAATAATGTCACTTGGCCATACGAAAATGAGGCTAGCCCAGTTGAAACATCAGTATTAGTATACGAAAACGGCACATCATTATTTCTCGGCTTTGAAGCCTCAGACCCAGACCCTTCGATGATACGAGCATTCTATCGAGATAGGGACCGCGCATGGAGCGATGATCTGGTTGGCATAAAAATCGATTCATTTAACAACAGTCGAAGCGCATATCAATTTTTCATCAACCCTCTTGGAGTTCAACAGGACTCAATTGAAAATGAACTCACCAATAGTGAAAGTGCGTCTTGGGATGGCATTTGGGATAGTGCAGGACAAATCCATGATACAGGCTACATTGTTGAAGTAGAAATTCCGCTGCGAGTACTTAATTTTGATGATAGTCAAACCATCAAAACAATGGCCATGGAGTTTGTGCGATTTTATCCTAGAAACGAGCGCCTTCGTCTATCCAATATGCAAATCACTCATGCAAATAGTTGCTGGATATGCCAAATGCCAAAATACGCGGGGTTTGAGCAGGCTAAGCAAGGGAATAATCTCGCCATTATTCCCTCTCTTGTTTTAAGTAAATCTGAAACACGAGAGATTGATGGTGCCGATATAGAAGATTGGCAGAACGACAATAATACCGAACCAGGTTTAGACCTAAAATGGGCAATAACACCTGATATGACATTAAACGCAACACTCAACCCTGATTTTTCTCAAGTTGAAACTGATACTGGGCAATTAAGTGTTAATAATAGTTTTAGCCTATTCTTTCCTGAGAAACGCGCTTTTTTCTTAGACAATAGTGACTATTTCTCATCATATTCTAACCTGATCCACACCCGTAACATTGCAGCACCAGATTACGGTGTGAAATTTACGAGTAACAAGCAAGGTCATACTTTCGCTGGGTTTATAGCGAATGATGAACATTTAAATGTTATGGTCCCAGGCAACCTTGGCTCTAACGTCGTCACATTAGAACAAGAAAGTGACAATGCTGCTTTTCGTTACCGGTATGATCTAGATAATACCCTCTCGATTGGTACGACCGCGACACTAAGGCAAAGCGGTGACTATGAGAATAAGCTAATTAGCATTGATAGTAAGTACCAACCAACCTCAAGTGATACACTAAAGGTGCAATTATTTTCATCTGATACCGAGTATTCTCAAGCTTTTATCGATGAACTATGTGATGGTGAAGACGGTGACTGTGACACAATAACCGCCCCCCCCTGCCAGCAATTTAAAGACTGTGATTATAACGAAAGTGTTCTGAGAACATTAAACAAACAAAGTACCTATGGCACAGGTTACCTTGTTAATTATGAGCATAACCAAAAACACTGGCGTGTATTTTCTAGCTACCGCAGTCATGGTGCTGGGCTACGTTCTGACTTAGGGTTTATGTCACAGGTTGATTTTAACAAGTTCGTTGCAGGACTTGAGTACCGTTGGTACGGCGCTGAGCAGAGTTGGTGGAATCGCGCTCGATGGTATTCAGATTGGGATATCACACATAATGATGATGGAGAGTTACTAGAAAAAGAAATCCAAAGTAACTTCGTCATTGATGGGCCGCTTCAAAGTGTCATCGATTTTGGTGTTGACCACCGGAAACGCACTGGACTTAGACACGACAAAACACAACTTCGTATTGATGGAAATACGGATCTTTTCACCGAGAATCGGGTTTGGACCTATATGGAGTTTAAACCCATCTCAGGAGTATTTGCTGGCTTAAACCTACGAACAGGAAATAAAGTTGATTTGGCCAATAATCGTATCGGTCAGGAGTATTTTGCTCGCCCAACCATCCATGTTAATTTAGGGAAACACTTTGAGGTCCGCTTTAGACATACTTATGAAAATTTAAAGGCCGAAGGTGATGATGTATATACGGCCAACCTAACGGATGTTCGGTTCACTTATCAATTTAATATTAACAGTTATCTTCGGTTTGCCATCATTCGCACCGACATTGACCGAAATACACACAACTACATAGATAATGATATCGATGCAACGTATAAAGGGCTAAGTTCACAGCTACTATACTCATACAAAATTAATCCTCAAACGGTGTTTTTTGCTGGTTATTCAGATAATGGCTATCAAGACGACGACCTTGAAACCCTAACCAAAGACAATAAAACCTTTTTCGCTAAATTTAGTTACGCATGGTTAATGTAGGAATAATAAACAGTTTTTTTATTTCGTTTAGCTATAAGCAATTTTAATATATCTTATAGCCATTCTTTACTTCTTTTTTCATTTAAGCCAAGTAAAGTGTGGCAATAAGTAAACCTAAAGTACCTAAGGGAACACAATGTCTAAAATTTTCGCTGATAACACACACACGATAGGTCAAACTCCAATCGTGAAACTTAACCGAGTGACAGGTGGTAATGTATACGCCAAAATAGAAGCACGTAACCCAAGCTTTAGTGTTAAGTGTCGTATCGGTTCATCAATGATTTGGGAAGCTGAAAAATCAGGTTTGTTAACCGAAGGCAAAGAGCTAATTGAGCCTACCTCTGGCAATACAGGTATTGCACTTGCTTTTGTGGCTGCAGCACGTGGCTACAAACTCACTCTAACAATGCCAAATACCATGAGCTTAGAACGCCGTAAATTGCTTAAAGCATTAGGTGCTAATTTAGTATTAACTGAAGGCGCTAAAGGCATGAAGGGGGCTATCGATAAAGCCAATGAAATTCAGGCTAGTGACCCTAGTAAATATGTTTTATTACAACAATTTGAAAATCCAGCTAACCCCAAAATTCACTTTGAAACTACCGGCCCAGAAATCTTTGAAACGATGGAAGGTAAAGTTGACTACTTTGTTGCTGGAGTAGGCACTGGCGGCACTATATCTGGTACTTCTCGTTATTTAAAGCAAGAAAAAGGCCTTGATGTAAAAGCGATTGCTGTTGAACCAACAGACTCGCCAGTCATTACACAAACACTTGCAGGTGACGAAGTTAAACCGGGCCCACACAAAATTCAAGGTATTGGAGCTGGGTTCATTCCTGGTAACTTAGACTTAGAACTTATCGATGGCACTGAACTTGTTTCAAACGAAGATGCGATTGCTATGGCACATCAACTTATGAAAGACGAAGGTATTTTGGTCGGAATTTCATCTGGTGCAGCTGTTGTCGCAGCTAAACGCATTGCTGAAAAGCCAGAAAATGCAGACAAAAATATTGTCGTTATTTTACCTAGCGCAACAGAGCGTTACTTATCTAGCCCTATGTTTGCTGATGAGTTCTCTGATCAAGAACTTGTACAATAATTACAAATTCACAATAAAAAAACCGGCTTAAAGCCGGTTTTTTTATTCTCCCTACATTTACACACTTCATTCAATGAATAATAAGGAAAATTTACCTACACTTGTTTATATAATTAATGATCACGGCATTCCACTATGCGTTGGATTCTTATTCTTAGTTTTTGCTTTTTTCATCTTTATGCCCATGCAGCAATTAACGTTGGTTACTTTAAAAACGCCAAATACCACCTAGTGCAGGGGTCTAAGCATAAGACCGGCTATCTATACAATGCCGAAGCAACGAAAGGGCAACTACATATTGTCACATTAGACTGGCCCCCCTACATAGGTAACGCATTATGCAACAAAGGGTGGGTGTTTCAATTTGCAGTATCGCTGCTCGCCGAGCAAGGCTATAGTATTTTCATTGAATTTTTGCCATGGGCACGTGCCGTCAGAGCTGTAGAGCTTGGTAAAGCCGATATCTTAATGCCTGAGTATTATATTGAAGATTCGGCCCCCTCTGATTACGTCAAAGACAAAACGCGCCGAGAAGTATTAGCACTGTCCAACTCATTTTCAGGTGGTGAGATTGGTTTTCTCAAGCGTAAAGGCGATCCAGACCGGTTTAGTGGTAATTTAAGCTCTCTTAAAGGTGAGAAAATAGGCGTCGTACGCGGGTACCAAAATACCCCTGAGTTCGATGCCATGATGGACAACAACGAGTTTGCAATCGTAGAAGCTGTTGATGATTTACAGTTAGTCAAGCTACTCGTGGGCGGTAGAGTAAACCTCATTATAGGAGATCCAACGGTATTGCGATTTACCGTAAATTATTCTGACTTATCAAAACCAGAAAAGGTCACTTTATTGAGAAATATTGATGATGAGACAAAACCAATTAAATACAACCATCTTTATTTTGCACTCAGTAAAAATAAACCTAAGTGGCGCACTGTCCTTTCCGATATCAATCGCGCTTTATATATGTTTGAAAATAGTGAAGAAACAAACCGTATAATAGAAATGGGTAGCTCTGAGTGTTTCTAGGAAAAAATATCTGAGATAAAAAACATAAAGGGAGCAGTATCACTCCCCTTTTTATCACAAAGATAGTACATATTACCCAATATCGTCTTGGCCGCTTATCCGTGCTTGCCGCTCTTGCTCTTCTAACATAGCTGCATTGATTTCCTCTAATACAGAACCGACATCGGCAGCTTGGAAATCATCTTCATATAAACCAGTCAAAGCTGAGTTTTCAGTCAGACTCCCCTCTTCAAACAATGCCCATATTTCTTTTGCATAATTAGTTTGCAGTAAAGCTGGCGCATATTCACCGTAGTAGCGACGCATATTATTTACATCACGTTCGAACATAGCTTGGGCACTATTGTTGGCCGCAGCATTCACCGCTTGTGGTAAATCAATAATTACAGGACCTGAATCATCCACTAACACATTAAATTCAGAAAGGTCTCCATGTATCAGGCCTGTGCAAAGCATCAGTCGAATATAATGGATCATCAGAGTGTACTGTCTAATGGCTTCTTCTTCTGACAAACTTATCGCACCAAGTTGTGGTGCTACGTTACCTTCTGCATCAGAAACTAACTCCATAAGTAGCACACCATCGACACAACAATAGGTTGCAGGCACACGTACATTGGCTGCCGCCAAGCGTGACAAAGCATCAACTTCTGCATTTTGCCATATTTCTTCTTCGAGCTGACGACCATAGTTTGAGCGTTTACCCATTGCCCTAGCTTGGCGTCCTCCCCTTACTTTTCGACCTTCTTGATATTGTGCCGCCTTTTTAAAACTACGTTTCATTGCATCTTTATACACTTTGGCACAACGAATATGCTCACCGCAGCGCACAACAAAAACATCAGCCTCTTTGCCGCTCATTAGCCGGCTTATGACCGCATCAATTAAACCATCATCAACAAGTGGTTGTAGGCGTTTAGGTATTTTCACGGGGTCCCTGTTTAGTTTGATTAATAAACTTAGTTAGTGGTTTTGTCGCAAGGCGATACTTACCGAAATTAACAAATAGACTAAAAAGTAACTATGACTCCTAGTGCAATACTCATCGTATCATTACTTTGTTGCTAAAGGGTAGACATCGTCTCTAATTCTAAAAATAAGTGCGATTTTTGGTAACAAACAATCTCTTTATAGTTTCAAAACCAACACAGCTAGCGATCTATTTTAGAGGCAATGTAAAAAGGGCCATATTAGGCCCTTTCATGCACTCTTTTCATTGTTATAAATTACTTTGTACTTTTTTAAACAAATCTTGAACCCGCTCATGAGGTTCTCTCGTCATGGAACTCACCAGGATTATCGTCAATGCAGAAACAATAAAGCCTGGAACAATTTCATAAATATGACTACTTAAGCTTTGCCCTGCAATTTCAATTGGCGCATAAATCCAAATTAATACTGTTACAGCACCAGATATCATACCTGCAAGTGCCCCAGCAAAATTCATTCTTTGCCAGAACAAGCTTAATAACACAAGAGGTCCAAATGCTGCGCCAAAACCTGCCCACGCATTACTGACCAAATCGAGTATTGAACTGTTTCTATCATAGGCTAAATAAATCGCGAGTATCGCAACTGCAGCAACACTAATACGCCCAACCAAGACAAGCTCTTTGTCCGTTGCATTTCGATTTATGAATATTTTATAAAAGTCTTCAGTTAATGAGCTCGAACTAACTAAAAGTTGTGACGAGATTGTGCTCATAATTGCCGCTAATATTGCAGCCAATAAAAACCCTGCTATGAGCGGGTGAAATAGGAGTTCAGACAACACTAAAAAAATGGTCTCTGGGTCATTCACAACAATACCATTCTCATGTGTGTAAGCTGCACCAAACACACCTGTCGCAACCGCACCCAGTGCAGCAATGATCATCCAACTCATTCCTATACGACGTGCAGTTGGCATATCTTTCACACTTTTTACTGACATAAAGCGCACTATAATATGGGGTTGACCAAAATAACCCAACCCCCAAGACATCGCAGAAATAATCCCAATTGCGCCACCAGCGCCTATCCACGTAAGCATTTGTGGATTAACCGCCTCAAGCGTAGATGATAGCGGATTATCTAATAATGAATATGTCACGGCAGGGACCAATATTAACGCGATAAACATAATACAGCCTTGTACGAAGTCGGTTAAGCTAACAGCTAAGAAGCCTCCAAATAATGTATATAAAACCACAACGCCTGTAGTGATATACAGCCCAGATTCATAACTCATTCCAAACGAGTTTTCGAACAACTTACCGCCAGCCACCACACCTGATGATGTATAAAGCGTAAAAAACACGATAATCACCAGCGCAGATACAATACGTAACGCATTACCTTTATCTTCAAATCGATTAGCAAAATAATCAGGGATCGTAATAGCATCATTGGCAAGCTCGGTATAAACCCGCAATCTAGGTGCAACCAGTAAATAATTTAACCAAGCACCGATAACCAAACCAATCGCAATCCACGTACTACTAAACCCTGTCACGAACATTGCCCCAGGCAAGCCCATTAATATCCAGCCACTCATATCAGATGCGCCTGCAGATAAAGCGGCAACACTTGGTGATAGACTACGGCCACCTAACATATAACCTGATACATCACTTGTCGATTTACGGTAAGCATATAAACCTATGCCCAACATAACTGCAAAATACAGTACTAATGAAATAATCGTACCTAATTCCAAAGCTATCTCCTTCAATGAGAGCACTCTTGTCAATGATAATTATCCAACAACCGTCTTTCTGATTGTCATTAAATAGAGCACTTTATTAGTTTTGCGTGACTATAACACGTCTACTTCCTCTACCCCAGTACAGCATGGTTACCCTACAAATATCCAGTTGAAAAACCTAAATGAGCCACTAAATTAATACCAAAAGACGAAACAATCATAAAAAAATAATGAATTACTACGCAACATCACTTATATTGAAATTATAGTTGTATTAAAAGAGACCTGTTGTAGATGTATTTTTATGCTGCCCGCCAACCTATTTTAGACATCAATAAAGAATTAGTAGGCTATGAACTGCTTTTTCGTGACGGAGTTGACAATGTTTTTCCAAATATTGACGGGGACGAAGCAACATCTCGCTTAATTGAAGGAAGCCAATTCAATTTTGGATTGGATGATTTAACAGACAATAAGCCCGCCTATATCAACTTTACCCTTGAAACGCTATTAAAAGGCTACCCAACCATGCTCAGCCGAGAGCAGGTTGTGGTTGAAATCCTAGAAACCGTGCAGCCAGGAAAGCGGCTGCTGGCTGCCGTACAGGATCTCAAAGATAAAGGCTATACAATCGCTCTAGATGACTATCAACATCAAAAAGTATGGCGACACTTCTATCCATTTATTGATCAAATTAAAGTTGACTTCCTTGCCACATCACACGCAGAAATACTAGAAATTATCGATGCGACTAAAGGCTTCAACAACATAAAACTAGTTGCTGAAAAAGTCGAAACATATGAGCAGTACCAGCAAGCCATTGATTGGGGGTTTAGCTTATTTCAAGGTTTCTTTTTTGCTAAACCTGAAATGGTACAAAGTAAAGCCCTCCCACCTTCAGAAATGGCCCTCGCGGAGCTACTGTATGAAACGTCCAGTGTCGATGTCGATTTACAAAGAATAACCGCTGTTTTTGAACGTGATGTTAACTTATCTTATAAACTTTTAAGATATTCTAACTCTGCTGCATTTAAGCGTAGAGCAGAAATAAGTACGATTAAGCAAGCGCTTGTAGTACTTGGTAACGCAGAGTTAAAAAAGTTTCTGTCACTATTGTTCGCTGCACAGGTCTCTGCTGAAAAGCCAATGGAGCTTATTAAGCTATCACTAACCCGAGCTCGTTTTTGTGAACTGTTAGCAACCAAAAGAAATGATAAGCACAATATAGGCACCGCATTTCTATCGGGTATGATGTCGCTGATGGACGCCATACTTGACGAGACCATGGACAGTGTGATGAGTAAACTACCTCTGGTTATCGAAATAAAAGATGCGTTACTCAATGGCGATGGAGTGCTCGCCACATACTTATCAATTGCGATGGATTATGAACAAGCCCAATGGGGAAAAGCACAACAAACCTGTGCAGACCTAAAGTTAGACTCGACCTGCTTACCTGAAATTTATAGTGATGCAGTCAATTGGAGTAACGAACAAATGCAAGTCATCGAGCGCTAACGCGCTCATACTTAACCCTCCTCGTATAGACACTTTTTTATGGCCATTGCCCCCTCTTAACTGTAACCAAGCAGACCAACCAGTTATATTCTTTAGCGTAACAATACCCTATATTGACCTACATCAAAATTACTGCAAAACCAGTCTTGATGCGACAATCTGTCACACTCCAAACTGACGCTAAACATATAAAATCCATCACAATTTAATGACTGAGACTCAATGATGGAAAAAACTCTAATTAGCCTTGCACTATTAACCTCTCTCAATGCAGCTGCTAACTACGACGATATAGAGCGTATTGTGGTTGTTGCTCCTATGCATTCACCATTAGATATTAAAACTGATCCAAAACTGCCTCGTCAACCTCTTCCAGCGCAAGATGGGGCTGATTTACTCACCAGCATCGCTGGATTTTCATTAATAAAAAAAGGATCGGCTAGTAGCGATCCAGTATTTAGGGGCATGGCAGGATCTCGGTTGAATATCGTCAGCAACGGTGGCCTTGCGCTTGGAGGGTGTGGTAATAGAATGGACCCGCCAACCGCTTACATTACCCCACAGTCTTACGATACATTGACAGTGATAAAGGGACCGCAAACTGTTTTATATGGTTCAGGCAATAGTGCTGCAACCGTGGTATTTGAACGTACTTTAGAGCGCTTAGACAAGCCACGGGTAGATGGGTTTGCCAATATTGTATTCGCTAGTGCAAATCGAAGCGGCCTAAACACGGATATTAAAGCGGGTTCCTCTGAGTATTATGTCCGATTTTCTGGCAGCTATAATCGCGCAGATGATTTTTCAGACGGTGACAATAATGTGATTCATTCACAATATAAACGTTGGAATGCTGACTCCGAGTTTGCTTACACACCTGCCGATGACAAAATAATCAGCATTACTTATGGTCGCAGTGATGGCGAAGCGGCTTACGCTGACCGTATGATGGATGGCAGTTTATTCGATAGGACTCACACCACAATACGCACCGATTGGGCGATTAACCACAATATAATCACCAATGTTGGAGCACAGTGGTATTACAATAATATAGACCACGTTATGGACAACTATAGCTTAAGACCCTTCGTGCCTAACATGATGATGAAAACGCCTACAGCTTCGAACCCTGACCGCCGAACACAAGGGGGCAAACTTCTATTTGATGCCAATTTAAATGAGGGCCATACCGTCAAATTCGGGGTCGATCACCAGCAAGATCGTCACCGTAATCGAGTTATTCGTAACCAGTTTGAGATATCATACGACACTCTGCCGCGCTCAACTGATGGAGAATTTGAAAAGACCGGTGTATTTGCTGAATATGAATATAGTGTAGATAAAAACCAACAAGTGGTAACTGGTTTACGTTTAGATCATTGGCAAGCAACAGATGAACGACAAAGTATTTCATCTATGATGAAAACAATGCCAAACCCGAGCGCCTCATTAACCCGTAGAGATAACCTTTGGAGTGGCTTTGCACGGTTCCAACAGCAAAGTGATGATAGTAGCTACTTTATTGGCTTCGGCCACACAGAACGATTTCCTGATTATTGGGAATTATTAGGCGGTAGTCGTCAAAGTCCTGACAGTCTAAGTGCATTTCATACAAACATAGAAAAAACCAATCAATTTGATATCGGTCTAGTTCACCAACGTACACAATGGCAAGGTTCCATCTCTGTTTTCTATAGTCAAATTGACGATTATATTTTAACAGACAATCTGTTCAATCAGGGCTCTATGAATAAAAAAGTGACCCGCAATGTCGATGCTCAAACTTACGGTTTTGAAGCTGACGTGAGCTATGACCTCACTAAAAATTGGATATCCGGAGCCAGCATCAACTACGTGCGTGCTAGTAACTTATCTGATCACCTGCCTTTGGCACAACAGCCCCCATTGCAAGCTCGATTTACCTTAGATTATCAGCGCCAAAATTGGCATATCGGTGTACTTTGGCGCATTGTTGCTGCCCAACATAGAGTCGCTGTTGGACAAGGTAATATTGCGGGGCAAGACTTCGGAGAATCTGCTGGTTTTGGCACTCTAGCATTGAACGCGAGCTATAGTCAGTCCGACAGCCTTGATTGGACATTAGGTGTCGATAACGTACTTGATAAAACTTACAGTGAACATTTAAGCAAATCAGGCACTGCCGTCAGTGGCTACCCACAAATTGATAAAATAAATGAAGCAGGCATAACACTGTGGGCCAATGTTAACTGGCGTTTCTGATACGCTTTGTATTGACGGTGTTCTTTGCCTTTACCTAATGGTGTGCCTTGATACAATAAAGGCATACTTACGCTTGGGTTGAACACAACATATGCACGATCAACAGGCTCTGCTAAAAGCCATTAATACTAAAATGCCATTTGGCAAGTATGCAGGTACTCCTTTACTCCTTTTACCTGAACCCTATGTTGTTTGGTTTAAGAGCAAAGGCTTTCCTCAAGGAATATTAGGTGAACAACTCGCAATGATTTACGAAGTAAAGTTGAATGGACTTGAGCAGGTACTCATGCCATTACTTTCGTCTAAATAACTCTATTTATTGATCCAGTTTATTTACGGCCTTTTTTACTGATTGCTTTTGCACCAGCCGTTTACCCAATTTGTGCGGTAACAACGCTCCAACAGCCAAGAGCATTGGTTTACAGTAAATAGCGATGAGTGAGTCGTGCCCCGCGTCATATTTACCAACCCCTATCGACATATGCGGTGCCTGTGATGCGCGAATTAAAGATCCAAACATCCGGTCCCAAATAGCCAGTGCTGAGCCTAAATTCGTATCAAAGTGCTGGGGGTTATCACTGTGATGAATTTGATGCTGGGCAGGACTGATAAACCAATTCTCTAGTCTATCACCCCAAGTAAAGCGAATGTGCGAATGCCTAAGGTTGGCACCAAAAATATTAAATATAAATACAAATGCATTTGCTCCAAGTATGTCATACATACTGAGTCCGGTCCCAAAAAAATGGTAACCTAAACCCACCACGATACCTTGAGTTAACGCCATTCGACATGCATAAAAATAACTTTCAACCGGATGAGAACGATAAATTGTAAATGGTGTCAGGACTTTAGCTGAATGATGTACCTTATGTATTTCCCATAAAAATGGTACTTTATGGAGTGCTAAGTGTAATAAAAACCGAGTCAAATCATCGACGATAAATAACATCAAGGTAAAAACAGCTATAATCACGCCACTTGGCCATGCTAAATGTAATGGCGCACCAAATAATGCCTCCAACGTGTCAGTAATAAAAATAGCAACCGGTACCATCGTCAATACGATTGGCGCAAATGTCGCAGCTTTAATTAAGGTATTCGTGACAAGAAGCACATAATCTAACCGTGCACTTTGACACAGCCACACTTTTTTAGGAAATAAAAACTTCGCAAAACCGCGACCGGATCGCACCTGTTCGCTCGCTAGGTACACCGGTATTGCCATCACAATTGCACTGAGCAAATAAGGTATGTAGATTCGCTTATTCGCATCAATTAAATAGTGCGGTAATCCTGCAATGGCTTGCCACAACTGCTCTAGCATTATACTCCCCTAACATACCTTCAAAAAAGGGCCAACTAAGTGGCCCTATTGTAACAATCATAAAATATTATTGTAATCAACCGCTAAAATTGATATTTATACCCTACCGAAACCTGCCTAGATTTCGTTGGACGCGCCCCGTAGGGCCTACGGCTGACAATATCGACTTCATCAAAGACATTATCAATTTTGGCATAAAGACGTCCATACTGGTCAAACTCATAACTAGCCGACAAATCCACAATGACACTTGATGGAACTTCAACACCTGAAAGTACTTGCCCATTACCTGCAACCTCCGGCATGCTGCCTACATATTTTACAGCAGCAGTCACACGCCAATTGCTCGTCGCTAAACCAATATTAAATGAAGCTTGGTGTTCGGGTAAATAAGGTAATGAGTCCCCCTTAGTCACATCACCCCACTGAGCGAAATCAGATTGAAAACTAGACTTAAACTCGCTCTGAGTATACGTGTAGACAAAACTATATGGGATTTCAATCTGCAAGTTTAACGGATAGCTTTGTGAAAACTGTGCTTCAAGCCCATAAACATCCACTTCGCCACCGCTAAACTCTTCGTCTAATTGCTGGTTTTCACCACAATTTGATGAGGCGCATGTTTCAGTCAAGTTCTTATAGTCATTAAAGAATGTAACCAACTCTAGCTGCGTAACACCATCATTAAATCGACCACCAAACTCATAATTTACGCTTGTCTCTAATTCCTCTGAGGCAGATCGCGACGGAGATGAAGGAACAAACCCTTTATGTGCACCAAATAATAGCCCTGATTCTTCCGATAATTGATAAAACCCACTCACGCCTGGTAACCAGATACGCGTTGTTTTATCTTGCCATTTAGTTAAGTCTTTCTTGTCCTCGTGGTGCATATCCATCAACTCACCACGAACGCCTACTCCAAGCGTCAAGGCATCAATAGTGATTTGATCTTCTATATACACTGACCAAGCTTTGGTCGACTCTAAGTTTTGTGTTTGAGGCCGTATACCCAATTCAGTATCAATCGCAACTCCAGAAACCATGCTATACGTTTCTTCAAAGTGCTTTCGCTCAATTTCATCTTCATGATACCGTAATCCAGCAGAAATTTTGTGCTTTAAATCATAAAGCTCGAAATCAAAACCACCATCTATTTGAATACCCTGAGAGTAATATTCACGGTCGTTAGTGCCCATGTTCAAATATAACACTGGCTGTCCATCGGAAACGGAGTCTTGCTGACCTGAAATCACTCTATATTCCAGATCATACTTATCCGGATCTGCTAAAGTCTTAGATAAACTGGCTCCAGTTGATGCGAATTGACGGTTAATAAGACCGTTTAGTTTTTTCCAAGCTCGTTCATAGTCATTTCGGTACACTCGTGACGTCAGTGTAAAATCATCACTTTCTAAGTAATGAGAAAACATAACCTGTTGATGTTCTGTTTCCATCAAAGCAGGTTGTGATGCCGCATATCGACGATAAGGGGTTGCGGCAAAGTCCGTGTCTGTTAAACCTAAATAAGTTTCGTCAGACTCCTCATCAGAATAAGATAATTTCAATCCAAATGTGTGATCAAATTCACCTTGTTGCAGTTTATAATTAAACTTGGCTAAAATATCGTTTTTAACAAAGCCGGTATCACCGCCACCATCAAGGTCTTTAAAGCCATCAGCTTTTAAAGAAACACCTTCTAATAAAAAGCCAACATTATTAACCACAGAACCAAAATGCGCGTGAGCTTTTTGATAACCATCAGAGCCAGCCGATATATCTATGGCTCCTTCTGAGAATTCGGGTATTTGCCGTGTCACTAAGTTAATAGCGCCAGCAACCGTTTGTGGCCCATGCTTTATTGCTGCTGGGCCTTTGAACACCTCAACCGCAGTCATACGTGTAGTCACTGGGAAATAATAAGCGGCTGGCGCTGAATAAGGAGATGGCCCAATTAATATACCATCTTCCATAATTGTTATCTTCTTACTGCGCTCTGGTGTTACACCTCGAAAACCGATATTCGGCCGTAGACCATAACCGTCTTCTTCTCGAATATTCACACCAGGTACTGACGTAAGAATACGGTGAATATCATCATATTCAAATTTTTCTAAATCTGCTTCTGTTAACAACGTAGCAGACCCTGCTTCAGTACGGAGTTTATCGTAGTGACTCAATATTTGAATATGTTCAAGCTCGCCGTCATCGGCGGGCTTGTCTGCAGCAATTGCTTGCGGTATCGCAAATACAACCGCTAATGCGAGTAATGATTTTTGCATAAAAGGGCCCTTAGTCATTGTCACCAGCCGACGTTGCAGGTAGTTCTAACGCAAGTTTTGTTATAAAGTCATTTTTTAGTTGGTCGGTCACATCTTTTACTTTAGCGTGTGTATCTGTGACGGTCGCAGTGTTACTTTCTAGCGCAGTTTGTAGACTGGTTGTTATTGCTTGAGAGGCTGCTTTAGAATTAAGAATTCCCTGTAACATAGCCGTTTTTGTATCTGATGCTTGTTGGTTATCTAAAAAGTCATCAAAGCCTAAATTACTCGCTCCGCCGCCGTTAAATAACAATTCAAATGCATTCAGGTTAGCACGTATATTTTCTATAGAATGCTTGGCATATTTTGACTCCACCGACTCTGGGCATGTTATCCCGCCACATTCATTATTGAATAGACCAAGTGGTGTTGCTAATTTATAATCCTTTAGCTCTTCCGTCATATAAAATAAGGCATCTGATATTTCATTTATAGCCTTATTCGTCGAGGCAAATTTATTACCTGCTTCACCCGCATTTTGCAGAACACTCGCATATCCTGATGTGCCAGACCATTGCGCAATCAGCTTATCGGAAGACACTGAAAGATCTTTAGACACCTCAACAGCATAACGACAGCGAGAGGCTTTGCGCATTTGCTCTGGGCGAGTGTTCCAATCAGCTAATACTTCACCTGCACTCGTTGATGAACAACTGTGGACTAGGTCATCATTAAACAATAAATACTCTAGCGCATCTAAACCACGACGTTTATCGCTGCGCTTACTAATGTCGTATGCGTTGCCATTAATGGTACCATTTTCAAAAAACACCACATCTTGATCGACACTACAAGTACTTGCATTTGGCCAAGAGTAAATATCATTTCGCAGTGATTTATCATTCTCCAACAAAGGGCCCAC
Source organism: Pseudoalteromonas sp. MMG013 (assembly GCF_018100885.1). Classification (NCBI taxonomy): domain Bacteria; kingdom Pseudomonadati; phylum Pseudomonadota; class Gammaproteobacteria; order Alteromonadales; family Pseudoalteromonadaceae; genus Pseudoalteromonas; species Pseudoalteromonas sp. MMG013. The sequence goes on from NZ_JAGJEE010000012.1 coordinate 20,366, forward strand.
AATCATAAGCTCAGCATGTTGCCAACTAACCATCGCTTCTTTCCACGCATTGTGTGCGTTTAATTTGGCTGTTGTTAATTGTGCTAATACCTCACCGTCCTGCAATGATGGGTCATATTTAACTTCCAGATCACAATAAGCTGATAAGATACTGGGTAATGCATCTGATTTACTGTCGAATTCATTGAATGTAGGTGTAAATACATTGTCAGTTAAGCTAACTAATAATTGTTTTTCTGAGAATTGAGGAGCTGATGGGTCCGTCGGGGTTGTCGGAGTCCCCGTATCTGGTTGATTTTTGCTAACATCATGGCCCGTACCAGCATCATAAGAAGTACTTTCTCCGCATCCACTTAGTACAAGTGCCAAGGTACTTACGAGTAACAAAGGTTTAAAAGCATGCTTCATTAATTGCCTCTTTTATATGTTTTTAATACAACAAAAGGCTAGCCCTTTCAGGCTAACCTTTTTCATATTAACTATTGATTGTGTCTACCAGTTTGCAGCGACGTCAGCATCGAAACCATAAACCTCAGTTAAAATAGCGCGTGCCTCTAACAAATCAGCGCTGTATGCTTCAATGGCAGCAGTACCACCACTAATCACTGGCTTATTGCCCATTAAGTTTAGTACTTTAGCCAACTTACCTGCATGACCTGCATCATTAAATGGTGTATCAGGGTTAAATTGTAAGTTAAGTGCAAAACCTTTCATTTCAGACCAATGTTTCGCCAAAGTTTCAAATTTAGAAACGTCATAACCGCCTGCTTTCATCTCTTCTAGGTCTGTACGCGTATCATTTATATAGTGAACAACAGTCGCTGAAATTGATTTTTCCCAAGCCAACACGGCTGTTTTTGCCGTCGCTTTAAGCTCTTTAGCTTGTTCTTCAGTTAAAGCTGAACCCGCATTGTCAGCAATAAGCTTACGACCTGCATAAAATGCTTCAAATGCTTCTTTGGTTAAATCGGTTGTTCCATTTGAACCACGGTCACGTTTTGCTGCATTAGTTGAATTACCAAAGTTGTACTCTGATTTAAGATCAACATTTCCATCCGCGTTTGTATCTTGGTACCCTTGCCATGCATCACGACCGCCCTTACCTGCAATTTCATCGTCGCTATAACTTAGATAATTACGTGCTGCACCAAAGTAACCAAAGCCTTCATCCCACTGATGTTCTAGGTTTGTATAAGCTTTGCCATCAACCAAACTGGTGTTATCTGACAATAGGCCTTTTGGTTTACGATCTTTTGTAGGGTCACCTTCTAGTTTATCATCAAGGTAATCGTCAGCACCTTGTGAAAATGCAACCGCACCATATAAGAATTTTTGAATCATTTGCTTCAAATCAACGCCATCAGCAGTAACATACTTACTATCGATTTCATCACCTAAAGGTGTTTCAACGTTCGCAGATTGAGCACGAGTAACAAGTTGGTCAAATAGCACATCAATTAAGCCCTCAGGTGTATTCGTCGCCAATCCCTCCCACCCAATAAAGCTGGTCCCATCATTCCATACTTTATGTTGACCTTCGCTATCATTACCCGCGATTTTGCCACTTAGATCTTTATGTGAACTAGACACTGCAAACAACGTTGTCTGCTTCGCCGCTGGTGTTGTTGTCACTGATAACGTTTTATTCTCCCAAATAGCAGAATATTCATCATCGGTTAGTTTATAAAATTTATTTAGTTCTGCTTTTAATTCAACGGCTGTCATTGAACCTGCATGCTCCGCAAATGCATCGCTTGCAATGTAATTGTATATTTCTTTGATTAATATATGGCGCGCAGTCTGGCCTGAATATGATACTGTTGACTCGCCAGTATCTTTATTTAGGAAGTCATAATCCATTTCATCGGTTACAGTTACTTCTAACTCTTGGCTAAACTCACCACTTGCACTATCTGTTACTTTTACCATAACCATGATTTTTGGCTCAGCTTCAAAGTCAATTACAACGCCTTCTTTGACTGATAATGTAGTCCCTTCAATCACAAAGCGCTCATCTTCGGTTGTAAACGTATGTGTGTCTGCTGAATCCGCATCTGTCGCCACTAATGTACCAACAACTTGCGCCGCTGCTAAATTTTCCATAACCGTTTTAACGTCAGAGATGCTAATAGCAGTTGGTACTGAATTAGTTGGTGTAGTTGGCGTAGTTGGAGATGAATCATTTGAGCTAGAACCACCACACGCAGTTAAACCAAGAGTTGCGGCCAAGATAGATGTTGCAAGAAGAGACTTACGTAAAATCATTTATGATTTCCTCTGAAAATTATTTGTATTTACATTTTCTTATCTGGGACAAAAGTATACACGCATATAAATAGCAATCAATATTATTTGCGTTGCCGAAACAAAGTAAATATGACAATTTGTAAACCTCTATCTGCTAGAAATCATAGATTTACAAAAAAACGGCTGTTCAAACACATATAAAACAAGCAATCTATCTGATATTTATTTCGCTTTTCATTCAAAAAAGAAGGCACTAATTTATGCTAATAACTCATTGCAACATAAAGATAATTGCATAAGATTAAATATTATAAGCTACCGCCAAGCATCTTTAACAAAAATATAACCTTGTTTCCAAATCGTTTTGATTTTTCCAGGTTGTGATGAATCATCTTCTAATTTTTTTCGTAGTCGTGAAATGCGTACGTCAACCGTTCGAGTGTCATCTTGATAAGGTTTATCAATAATGGTTTTATAAACATGCTCTCGACTAATTACTCTCCCTGCATTACTTGCCAATAACCATAGTAGTTCAAATTCATGACTTGTCAGGTAAATTTCTTTATCATTCAATGTCACTAGCCGTGCTCGAGCATCGATTACTAGCAGTCCAAATGTCAATAAAGTGCTTGATTTTGACGCCGCAGGACGTAGCAGCGCATTCAGCCTTGCTTGCCACAAACGCGGGGTGGCTGTTTTCGTTATTACATCATCCGCCCCCGACTCCAACAAAAAGCTATGATCAGCTTCGTCTGTTTTTTCCGTAAAAACCATGACAGGTGCGGCAAACTGTGACTTCATTTTATCAATTAGGTCTGCTGGATTATCAAGGGTAAATTGCTCATTGACAACAACACCCGAAATATCTTGAACCCCTTCCCAATCAGGCATATCAGCCTCACTCGAAAAATGAAAAACTTCATATCCTGCTTGCTCAAAGATTATTTTTCGCTGTATAAAACATTCCGATTCACGTTCAGCGAACAAAATTTTAGCCATTTCTACACCTAAAGGATTAGTTTTTATTTTAATTTGGCTAGTTTAATGCTTGAAACTGAATGGCAGCTTTACAAGGTGAACAAATTCTCTGCCGTTTTCCATAACACAGCAACAACAGGGTCAGTCAATCGCTTTGTTTTACATACTAAGCCCACTTCTATCGGCTCCATTGGTTCTGACACGGTCAAATATCGAACTTGCTCTTTAAAGGGTGATTGAGCCAGCACAATCTCAGGGATACACGCAATACCAAACCCTAAGCTTGCTAAGGCGACCATCGCCTCATGCCCTGAAACATGGGCGTATACTTTCGGTGTAAATTGCAACTCAGTACAAAAGGTATCAAGCCTCTCTTTTAATATGCCATGTTCCGGCATGATAAAGGGTAATTGGCTCCACTCCATCACTCCATTGACGTTTGAGTCCAATAAGTCACTCAAAGGGCACGCCATTGTCGGTGCTATAATCACCAAGGGTGAACGTCCAAGTGGCAGATACGATATACCATTGGGTAAATGTGTTGGCTTGACAGCAACAGCAAGGTCTTCTTTATCATTTTGCACATGGGCAATAGAAAATGCTGGATCTCCAGTATTTAAGTTCAACTCTATCGCGGGATACTGCTGTCTAAACTGTGCAAACAAGTCATAAACAAAGCTATAAGTCGCCGTAACAGAACAATAAAAGCTCAATTCTCCACTTAGTGGCTGTCGGCTATCTTGACATTGGCTCTTAAACTGCCGCCACTGCGACAAGGTTGTACGTGCATACTCAACAAACGCTTTCCCTTGAGCTGTTAAACTCACACTGCGGTTATCTCTAATAAATAAAGCGACGCCCAACTCTTGCTCTAACTGCTTAATCTGTCTACTCAATGTAGGGGCACTAATATGGCACTGTTCACTGGCCCGGCCAAAGTGCAGTGTTTCTGCAAGTCCCAAAAAATACTTTAATTGCTTATGATCCATACGGCCTCACATTACTTACGCTAGGTAGCATTTCATAATATGAAATACTACAATTCAAATATATCATTTTACGTAATTAATAACAGCGCTTATGCTGGCCTCACACTCTATTTAAATACTTTTTTATTTTTAAGGCACTAACATGGCGAATTATTTTAACTCTTTACCACTAAGAGAGCAGCTAGCACAGCTGGCACAATGTGAATTTATGGACCCTCAAGAATTTAATGAGGGTGTGAGCGTACTAAATGACAAAAAACTTGTCATTGTAGGTTGTGGTGCACAAGGGTTAAACCAAGGTCTGAACCTAAGAGACTCAGGACTCGATGTTAGTTATGCTTTACGTGAATCTGCGATTGCTGAAAAACGCCAATCTTTCTTAAATGCATCAGAGAATGGGTTTACTGTTGGTACCTATGAAGCCCTTATTCCAAGTGCCGATTTAGTTCTAAACTTAACACCTGATAAACAGCACACTTCGGTTGTTAACGCGGTTATGCCTTTAATGAAAAAAGACGCAACACTCGCTTACTCTCATGGCTTTAATATCGTTGAAGAAGGCATGCAAGTTCGTGAAGATCTTACTGTTATCATGGTTGCACCAAAATGCCCAGGCACCGAAGTACGCGAAGAATACAAGCGCGGTTTCGGAGTGCCTACACTAATAGCTGTTCATCCAGAAAATGATCCACAAGGCAAGGGCTTAGCCCAAGCTAAAGCATATGCTGCAGGCACTGGCGGTCATCGTGCGGGTGTACTTAAGTCATCATTCATTGCTGAAGTAAAATCAGATTTGATGGGTGAACAAACCATTCTATGCGGTATGTTACAAACAGGCTCGCTATTATGTTTCGATAAGATGGTTGAGCAAGGTATCGACGCTGCATACGCATCAAAACTCATTCAATATGGATGGGAAGTGATCACTGAAGCACTTAAGTACGGTGGTATCACAAATATGATGGACCGCTTATCTAACCCCGCAAAGCTAAAAGCCTTCACATTAAGTGAAGAGTTAAAACAGATTATGCGTCCGCTATATAACAAACATATGGATGACATCATTAGTGGTGAGTTCTCACAAGGTATGATGGCTGATTGGGCTGAAGATGATGCTAAGTTATTATCATGGCGTGCAGAAACGGGAGAAACTGCATTCGAAAAGCAAGCTAATACTGATCAAGAAATTTCGGAGCAAACCTTTTTCGACAAAGGCATTCTTATGGTAGCAATGGTCAAAGCCGGCGTTGAACTCGCGTTTGAAACAATGACTGCCGCAGGGATCATTGATGAGTCAGCATACTATGAATCACTTCATGAAACGCCTCTTATCGCCAATACGATTGCGCGTAAAAAGCTATACGAAATGAATAGCACTATTTCAGATACTGCAGAATACGGTTGTTACTTATATAACCATGCATGTTTGCCACTCCTTAAACCTTTTATGGAAAACATTGATATCGACGTTATTGGTAAAGGCTTAGATGTGACAAGCAATTATGCTGATAATCAAGAGCTTATCGATGCTAACTTAGCCATTCGTAGCCACCCAGTCGAAATCATTGGGGAGCAACTACGCGGCTACATGTCTGCTATGAAAAAAATAGTTTAAACCAGTTCGCTTGTTAGAAACCGAGCCCATACGCATTTGCTATGGGCTTTTTTCATATCTATGCTTCATTCGTACCTTTTTTAACATTATACAAAAGTGGTAATTTAATGAACAATTGCTACACTTTGTTCGATCGCATTATTGATTATGGTAGAATAGTTCCCTTGTTTTAGAAAAGTGTGGATCAATGCGAAAAACTAGCCTTACAATCACTCAAAAAATCACATTATTAGGTAGCCTAATTGCAATAACTGTTGCAGGGATAATCGGTGCGACTGCGATTTATAGCGCAAAAACGATGACTGAAACACGCATGTTAGAGTCAGAGCTACCTGCAAAAGTCGAAAGCATTAATAAGTCAATCTCAAAACAAATCTACCAACTAAAAGATGCTGCTAAACAACTCTCTAGTAATGTTTTTATTACTGAGTCAGCAAAGAATGGGCAACTCAGTGAAACGCTATTAGTGAACGAGCTCGGTAGGTTGGTTGACCAATATCAATTGGCCACGGCTTCATGGGCTAACCGAGAAACACGACAGTATTGGAACCAACATGGCTTTCTCAGAGAACTCAATCATCAACAAGATGGCTGGTTCTTTGGCTTTACACAAAGCGGGGCCGAATACTCAATTAGCATTTTCCAAGAATCCCCTGGGGATGTAAAAATGTTTGTCAATCATCAGCAAACAAATGGCGTCGGCCTTGCTGGACTTGCAAAAAGCATTGATGATATGCAACGTATGTTGAGTAATATGCGAATCGAAAAAACCGGATTTGTATTTGTGGTCAATAAAGAAGGTACCATTCAGCTGCACCCAGATGCAGCATTAGTTGCCACCACCACACTCAGAGATTTATACGGCAACCAAGCTGTTGGTAGTTTACTTTCCAATCAAGACTTTGTTGTTGAGAAACTCAACCTAACCGAGCAGACAACCTTAGTAGCAGCAAGTCCAATTGCTGGTACTGACTTATATGTCATTGCCCAAGTGCCTGAATCTGAAGTCATTGAAGAGATTCTATCCCTGCAGTGGCAGATAATTGCTTTTTCGGTTGCCGTTGCACTCGTTGCGAGTTTAATTAGCTTATTCTTAGCTAAAAATTTAAGTGCGCCTCTATCAAATATGGCACAACTATTTGCACGTTTAGGGAGCGGAGACGCGAAACTAAATTACAGAGTGCCAGAATCTGAGCAACCAGAATTACAGGCTTTAGCTGAGGGTTTTAACCAGTTTATTAATAAAATTGAGCAAGCCATAAAGAAAGTTGCCAGTGAAAGTGGCGATATTCGTAGTGCCAGTGAACGCGTTTTTGAACAAAGCCAAAGTAACTCTCAATCTCTCGATGAGCAGAAGTCACAAACTATTTCAGTGGCTGCCGCAATAAATGAAATGGGGGCAACGGTACAAGAGATTGCTGGAAGCGCAAATAATACAGCTAAATTGACAGAACAGAGCAAAGAAATGTCAAATCAGAGCCACCATGGTGTTCAGCAAAGTCAAACCCAGCTACAAGGGTTGGCTAATGATATTGATGCGATGGCCTCAGAAGTAACGACATTGGCCGAAAAAACGCAATCTATTGCCAATATTGTCGATGTCATTCGCGGAATATCAGAACAAACGAATTTATTAGCGCTCAATGCGGCAATTGAATCTGCACGCGCGGGTGAACATGGTCGTGGTTTTGCCGTAGTAGCTGACGAGGTACGTGCACTCGCCAGTAGAACTTCGCAATCAACTGATGAGATTCAAGCCACAATTACAGAGTTAACGGTTGCATCTGACTCTATTGTCAAACAAATTAGTCAGTCGAAGCATCAAGCAGTACAAAGTGTTGAAACAATGCAAAACTCTGTGGAACTGATGGAAACCATCACCGAAACTGCAAACCAAATTAATGATATGACCACATTAATCGCTGCTGCCACCGAAGAACAAAGTAACGTAGTTGCCGATGTGGGCCGAAGCATTGAACATATCAGCACCATTAGCGATGAAGTTATGAATGAGCAGTTAAATACTGAGCATTCAATTCAAGCGCTTGCAGACTCAGCTAAAATACTAGATGGCTTAGTAGCCAGCTTTGAGCAAGGGTAATTTAGCTGCCTATAAAAGTTCACTTAACCGAGCTTCTAAATGGTGTTTATATCAAGCGATGTAAACACCATTTATTCCTGCAACAATTTGTAACCAAACAAACTACTCCTCAGCTATGTTTTGAACTATGCTTGATAAATAAGCAGTTTTAAGTGGGAGGTGGTTATGTCCACGTTAAATAAAATAAAATTCGTCAGTCTGATCCCGGTATGTTTTTTACTAAGTGCGTGTTACAGCACTGAGCAGCAAGTATCGACAAATAAAAACTTATTGAATGATACCCTTTTCACCGAACATCGCGTGCCGAGTGAACGCGAAGTATTTCAACTTGACGCTAAAATAAAAACACAACTTGATGTGTACTTTAGAGGGGCAACCCCTTCGTTATCACAGACCCAAACCTTGCTTAAATTTTTAGTAGATAATGGTGAATCATCGCTGTCTTATCAGTCAGGTGCTAATTTAACCGCTTCAGAAGCCTACTTTGATCTCAATGCGAATTGCCTTTCATTATCTATTTTATCATTTAGCCTCGCCGAGCACCTTGGTTTTGAATCCCAATTCCAAAGAGTACATATTCCAGAATATTGGGATCAAACATTAGGGTATAGTTTATTAACCGGGCATGTGAACTTGGTTATCACTGAATCAAACTTTGCCAGAAATCGAACAAGAACCAGTGCTGTGTCACTTTATACAGCACCAAAATCGCTCACGATTGATTTTGATCCCAACAGTCGCCAACAAAAATTCCCAACATCAAACATTACTAAGCAAAGAATTTTAGCCATGTTTTATAGCAACCGTGGCGCCATACATATGATTAATGGCGAGCACGACTTTGCCTATAACTATTTTAAGGCCGCGATAAATATTGATGAACATTACTCAGGTGCATGGGGTAATCTTGGGGTGTTATATAGAATCGTTAACCAACACCAACTTGCAGAGCAAACTTATCAACAAGCCCTAGCATTAAACGTAGATAACAAAACTGTGATGGGAAATATGGCGTTATTGTATAGATTAACCGAACGAGCGCATCTAGCGGATTCAATCGAAAGCAAACTCAGTGCAGAACGCAAAGATAACCCGTACTACCAAATTGTATTAGGGAATGAAGCTTTAGAAGCGAACAATTTAAGCCTCGCGCTTCGTCACTTTAATAGGGCAAGAAGACTTGATACTAAACTACATAGCAGTTATTTTGGCATTGCAAAAGTACATTATTACCGAGGTAACCTTGAGCAAGCACAAAAGTACTTATCACAAGCTTATAAATTATCTGAATTTAACCATGATCGAAAACGCTACCAAAATAAACTTCAGTGGTTACAAACTGTGGCTAAAAATTAGTGTTTTAGCCTTTTTTACCGCCGCCTATCAAGCTAGTGCGTCGCAATTGCACGAAGATATGCTCACTTTAACAAGCCCAGCACATGCTGGGCGACCCGCAGGTAAAACTGACACCCCAAATATTAGCGGGCAATATATATACAATCGGTTTGAGCATCTGAATTTAGAAACGAAATATCAAGCTTTTCCATTTAAGGCTGGCTTTTTTCACCATGCTACAGGGCATAATATCATCGCAACGCTACCCTGTAATACACAAACTTGCGGGAACAACCTCGTTATTACAGCCCATTATGACCATTTAGGAGGCCAACCCACGTCTTACTATGCTGGTGCAAATGACAATGCATCGGGTACATCTGCGTTACTTTATTTAGCCGAACTACTGAACAACAAAACGCGAAACCGTTCAGTGACGTTTGTCGCAACAGATGCAGAAGAGAAAGGCTTATACGGTGCAAAATACTTTGTAAGTCAACTCAAGGCCACAGATATCGCCTTAAACATAAATCTAGATATGTTAGCCCCAACGTCTAAAAATAGAGTCTACGTGTTACATTCTAAGCACACTTCCAATGCTCTATCTATCCTTAAGACACTCCCTACGCCTGACTTCAACCTGAGAATTGCGAATTCACGTTATAAAATGCAAAGAATGATGGATAACCCTCGAATTGATTGGCATCGTGCCAGTGATCACTATGCATTCGCCAAAGCACGCATACCTTATATTTACTTCGGCATTGGGGAAGATAAAAACCACCACACTAAGCGCGACACAATAACCGCTATTGATTTTGAGCGGTATCAGCTTGTTGTTAATTTCATTAGTGATTTTATCGTTAAATTACTCGACTCACCATTAGAGGCAACCAATTGAATTTTTTGTGCTTTATTGAGTTTTTTAACTTGCCATTCTAATTTACAAGCATCACTTTTAGTACCCACTGGGTATGAGAAAACCAATTGTAGCGGTGCTTTGCCTTTTAAGTTTTTGGCCCCTTTTCCCTCTTGGTGCGCCTCAATACGGGCAGCTACGTCATTAGTCACTCCGGTATACCAATGACCAAACCGTGTTTCAACAATATAAATATACCAGGTTGACTTGATATCAATCTCAGACATTTCTTATTTTTTCCCTTCTATTGAGAAACTTTTTCTATACACTAAGGTCGAACTTCGACAAGAAGCTTTACCTTCTGCGCTTAATCGGTATCATGCAAATAATTGAAAATAAGGATACACAAATACATGCAGTCTAATAAATCCCTTTCTGTTTGGCTCGTTGCTTTTATAACGACGGTAATGCTGTCTGGTTGCTCTAGCTGGGTATATCGCATCAATGTGCCACAAGGTAACTTTTTAGAACAGTCAGATGTAGAAAAACTACGCATAAACATGACTCGCGAACAAGTGTTATTTGTTTTAGGCAGCCCAATCGCGAAGGATGCTTTTAACAGTAAGACTTGGCACTATGCTTATGTATTCAATATAGACCGTGAATCAGAACAACGTAAATCGCTGACCGTGTATTTTGAAGATGAAAAGCTAACCCGTATTACCGGCGATTATGATGAGCCTAAAGAGTTCAACACTCCTTTAGATGAATAACGCTTTTGATAGTTTAAGATTAAAAAGGGCTTTAGGCCCTTTTTTGTTGTCTTAAGCACCGATAATAGACCAATCACCACAGTTAATGACCTACCCTCGAGGTTCTACCACCGGTGATCTTGTTTGCTCTGCCTTCTTCTTTTGCTTTTTCTGCTCGACGTCGTCGTGCATCTTTCGGATCTGCAATGAGTGGACGATAAATCTCGATTCGGTCCCCTTCCTTTACAGCTTGCTTGCCTTTTACTGTGCGATTCCAAATCCCTAATGTTAAATTAGTAGGATCAATATCTGGACATTTATCAAGTATGCCTGATTGTAGTACCACTTGCTCAGCAGAAGTCCCTTCGGCAACATCTACGGTTAACACCACCGCTTTGTGAGGCACTGCAAATACTACTTCAACTTTTATCATGAGCGTGCCCCATATACCGTTTTAGCGCGCTGCGTAAACGCTGTTACCATATTTTTAGCAACTTCATTAAAAATCTTCCCAAAAGCCAATTCCACTAACTTATTTGCAAATTCGAAATCAAGTTTTAACGTCACTTTACAAGCTTGGTCATCTAATTCAATAAACTCCCAATAACCATATAATGACTTAAATGGCCCATCTACTAGCTGCATTTTCATCTGATTGCCATCAAAACTATTTTTTGTGGTAAACCACTTTTTAAGCCCAGCTTTTGATATTTCTAAACTGGCAACCATATCGTTTGAAGTTGCTTCAATTATTTTTGCATTTGAACAATTTGGTAAAAATTCTGGGTATGCGTCAACATCATTAACCAGAGTAAACATTTCTTGAGTGCTATACATCACCAACGCACTTTTTTCTATTTGTGGCATAGTTACTCCATTCTATTTGTCGCGATTTTAGCAAGCTTTTGAAAATTTATCTTGTATGCAGTAAGCTCCTGCGCGAAAATAAGACATAAATTTGAAAAAGCACTATTTTCTGTCCACTTTTCTAGGTAAACTACAGCCATTATGGCAAAGAAAAAATCATCAAAATCAACAACCAATACCATCGCGCTCAATAAAAAAGCGCGACATGAGTATTTTTTACACGATAAGTTTGAAGCGGGTATGGAGCTCCAAGGCTGGGAAGTTAAAAGTATCCGAGCGGGCAAAGTAAACATTTCAGACACCTACATTCACCTTAAAGATGGCGAAGCATTTTTGCTTAGCAGTCAAATTCAACCACTAAACAGTGCTTCAACGCATGTTATTTGCGATCCTATGAGGTATCGTAAATTATTATTAAACAAGCGGGAGATTGACCGTTTAGTGGGTGCAACAGAGCGAGATGGTTTTTCCCTTATTGCAACCGCAATGTATTGGAAAAAATGCTGGGTAAAACTAGAGTTTCACTTAGCCAAAGGTAAAAAGATGCATGACAAGCGTTCAGACTCCAAAGATAAAGATTGGTCTCGTGAAAAAGAGCGTCTTATGAAGCATTCAGCACGCTAACTTCAGTTTTCTCTAGTAAGGGAAGATACTTTTCAGATTACAACGCTCAATATATTATTGGGCGTTTTGTATTTTGGGACCTTATATTGCGCGCAGTCATGACAGATACCTACCAGCGGTTGCACTACTTGACTCACCCACAATGCATGGTTTAAGGCTATAAAGTCTATCCTCTTCAGGTGAATCCCTTTTACGCACAGCCAAATAAACAATTCACTCAGAACAAGGTGAATACGTTCTCACTCAAATCGTGCCATCATGTGTTAGCACACCTATCAGCCGATGAATCACATAGAGTAGAACAAGTATAAAACTTCGCTTTACACGGCTCGTACTGTGCATCGTGGTTGGTGTACCTCCTAAAGCAAAACATCATCTATTTGAATTCATTGAGGAGAAACCACATAACATGTGCCAACACGGCAATTGAAAAAGCATCAGCTTTAGTCAGTATTTATCAAAAATCGACATAAAAAAACCTCGCTTAGCGAGGTTTTTTATGTGTTTAAACTTAGCCTTTGTACTTTTGCATCACGAGTGTTGCGTTTGTACCGCCGAAGCCAAAGCTATTTGACATCACCGTGTTTAACTCAACATCACGACGTTCGGTCACAATATCTAAGCCTTTCGCTTGTTCATCTAACTCGTCAATATTAATCGATGGTGCGACAAAGTTATTTTCTAGCATTAATATTGAAAATATTGCCTCATGTACACCTGCAGCACCTAGTGCATGGCCTGTCATCGCTTTTGTGGCACTAATTGCAGGAGATTTCTCACCGAACAGTTCTTGAATAGCGCCTAGCTCTTTAACATCGCCAACTGGTGTCGATGTACCATGCGTATTTAAGTAATCAATCGGGCCATCTACATCTTGCATCGCTTGCTTCATACAGCGTACTGCACCTTCACCTGAAGGCGCTACCATATCATAACCATCTGATGTCGCGCCGTAACCTACGATTTCTGCATAGATGTGCGCACCACGAGCAAGTGCATGTTCCAACTCTTCAACAACAACAATACCACCACCACCCGAAATAACAAAACCATCACGGTTTGCATCATACGTACGAGAAGCCAGTGCCGGTGTTTCATTATACTTTGTAGACAATGCCCCCATTGCGTCAAATTCCATTGCCAGTGTCCAATGTAATTCTTCACCACCACCAGCAAAAATAACATCTTGCTTACCAAGCTGAATTTGCTCAACGGCGTTACCAATACAGTGAGCAGATGTTGCACATGCTGAACTAATTGAGTAATTGACGCCCTTAATTTTAAAAGGGGTTGCCAAACATGCTGATGTTGTACTCGCCATAGTACGCGGGACCATATACGGCCCAACACGCTTTACACCTTTTTCACGTAATATATCTGCGGCTTCAACTTGATGCTTAGAAGAACCACCACCTGAGCCAACAATTAAGCCCGTGCGCTCATTAGAGACTTGATCTTCTGATAAGCCTGAATCTTCAACAGCCTGCGCCATTGAAATATAAGAAAATGCAGCTGCATCTCCCATGAAACGGTGTGCTTTACGGTCAACAAAGTCTTTTACGTTAATATCAAGGTTACCTGAGACATTACTACGTAATTTATACTCGGCAAATTCAGGGTTAAAAACGATACCGCTTTTTCCTGCTTGTAGAGATTCTAATACTTCTTGCTTGTTATTGCCGATGCTTGAAACTACACCGATCCCCGTAATTACGGCTCTTCTCATGGGTAAATTCCCTTAGTCATTTACTAAATTGTGGCTATTCTACGCTGAAATGCCCACCTAAGTGGTCAGCTTTCCAGCTTACACACGTACTCTGAATTCTTTTTACTCAAATTACAACGGACTATTACATATAAAACGCGTAAAATGACATTAATATTTTTGCTGTTACTACATATTACTATGATAAAAAATGCACAAATCCATTTCAATGAGATGGGCACGCCAGTCGCCGATAGGTTCGATGACGTATATTTCTCAAATGATGACGGACTCGCTGAGTCTCATTATGTCTTTTTTACTCAGAATAATATAGCCGAGCGATTACAAAATCATGACCAATCTCATTTTACCATCGCTGAAACAGGATTTGGCACTGGGTTAAACTTTCTCAATGCTTGGCTACAATTTAATAATCGACCAAAAAACAGCGCTGTGAATAAACTCCATTTTGTTTCATTTGAAAAATTTCCAATTAAACACCAAGAACTCGTGAAAGCACTTGCTGCATGGCCATCACTGCAACAACAAGCTAATGCGCTATGTAACCACTACCCCATTGCACTTGCTGGGTGCCATCGTCTTGAATTTGAGCAAGGCACAGTCGTATTAGATTTATGGTTTGGTGATGTTCATGACTCATTACCCCAAGTAAGCTACCAGTCACAAGGGATTGTTGACGCATGGTTTTTAGATGGTTTCGCGCCGAGTAAAAACCCAGATATGTGGCAACAGAGTTTATTCAACGCAATGGCCGATTTATCTCGGTGTAACGCAACGTTTGCGACATTCACGGCCGCAGGGTTCGTCCGTCGCGGTTTACAAGATGCAGGTTTCATCTGCAAGAAAGTCAAAGGTTTTGGCCGTAAACGCGAAATGGTGGTAGGCACACTAGAAAAAGCAACAAAGCAGGAAACCACCCCAGCATATTATTACCATGATACGCGTGCGTTAAACAACGTCGCAATTATTGGAGGGGGTATCGCAAGCAGTTGCTTGCTATATCAATTAGCCAAACGAGGGAAAAAAAGCACTTTTTTTTGTCAAGATAGTAAACTCGCACAAGGCGCTTCCCATAATCGCCAAGGTGCTGTTTATCCGAATTTACAAGCGGATAATTCTCCCCCCAGTGAACTATACGCCCACACATTTTTATACGCTAGACGATTTTACGATGATATACATAAACAAGGGTATCACTTTGATCACAATTGGTGTGGCGTACTATTACAAGCTTTTAATGACAGTAAAACACAGCAACAGAGTAACTTAGTCAACAAAGCTCAATGGCCAACCCCTTTGATTAGGCCTGTAACCCAGTCTGAAGCCTCTGATATCGCGAGTGTAACCTTGCCATATGCGGGGTTATTCATCGAACAGGCCGGTTGGGTGGACCCAGCGCAACTGACACATGCAATATTTAATGCTGCGCAACAACAGGTAAAGTCCGACAGCTATTTTAATACGGATATTGAACGACTAGAATATACTGAAAGCGGCTGGTATTTACAGACAGAGGATAAAAAGTTCGGGCCTTTTTCTGATGTTTTTATTTGTGCAGGTGAACACAGCGATCGCTTTAGCCAAACCGCTGACATAAATATTCATGGCGTGAGGGGGCAAGTGTCACATATTGCTCAAGGCTCTGAATCAAGTAAATTAAGCACAGTATTGTGCCACAAAGGATATTTTACACCTAGCCACAATGGTGAGCATTGTATGGGAGCCACATTCGATAAAAATACCAAAAGCCGAGAAGTCAGAGCGGATGACAATGAAACCAACCATGCACAACTTATGAAATTTTACAGTCAAACTGAATTTGCCCAAGGTTTGGGGGAAATTAACAGCGAGAAAGCCGCCGTGCGTTGTTGTTTTAGCGACCACGTACCAATGCTTGGCCAAATACCAGAGCAACAAGATTTAATCGATAGCTTCCATAATTTAACCAAAGGTAAACATTATGGGTTTGGCACTCCGGTAACGCCTCATCAAGGGCTGCACGTTCTTACGGGATTTGGTGCTAGAGGGTTATGTACTGCGCCCCTCACAACAGAGCACTTAGTCGCCAGCTTATGTAATGAGCCCAGACCACTCAGCGAACGTGTACATCATGTAATACACCCAAATCGATTTATTGTTAGAGATTTAATTCGTAATAAAATTGGTGTTTAACGCTATCATTTCAAAAAGCCGCCTGCAATAGGTGGCTTTTACTCTATTGCTCGAATTTAAGATTTTGCAATTTGAATGATCACACGACGGTTCTTACGGCGTCCTAGCGCATTATCATTTGGTTCAACATGCCGTTTTTCACCAAAGCCGTCGGTGCGAACTTTCTCGCTTGGTACGCCCATATCTGACATATACCGCTTGATGGTTTCTGCACGCTTGCGTGACAACACCATATTGGTATTTCTCCCGCCATAACTGTCTGAATACGCCGAAATATAGATAGACTCTATATTTTCGTCATTCTTTAAATACTCTCCAATCATCTCTAAACGCTTTCTTGAAGACTTAGTCAGCATACTAGAATTCTTTTTATAGTTCATTACTGTAAAGGCTATGTCTTCAAAGCTGTATGGAAGCAAGTTATCCCTACATTGTAGAAATGCCCAATACATCTCACGAAAATTAACAGACGATAACGCCACTGAAATTTGATCACTGCTATTTTGCCAATCTTTATAATAAAATGTGGGATAGTTGCCTTTTTCAAGCTCTGTCAGCATTTCCCATGCGATACTATTATCAAGTTCACCATCGAACTTTTTCAGTAATTGCATTTTACTAATATCACGGACTGGATTACCCGCACGCCATGCCGGAGGCACTGATTGTAAACCTGCAAAGTCGTAACTTTCAGGACGCACAACCATATCTAAATTAAATGTCAGGTCTTTATTTTTACTGGCTGTTGACGTAAAAATTGCATCTCCATAGTAAGGCACTTCATGGTTAAGTTCACAAGAAAGACGAGTCGTTTTATCAAGCGTCCAATGAGACGTATCCGCGTTGGCACTATATTGCCGCATCGCTGCATTCACTTCACTTACTACGCTCAATAAGCAGCCAAAACTGAGTATTAATACATATAATTTCACAACCTGACTCCAACTTTGTCAAAAAACTGCCAACTTAAGTCGCTATTTACTATGACAAACTAAACAATGTAATTCGACTCAACAGTATATAGCAATTATTATGCCTAAAAAAATAACGACATTCATCCTACGCAGTTAACATCCTCTTGTGTAACTTGTATAATGGCTGATTCACATTCAGCAATCAAAAGTATTATGGCAGAAACAGAGCAAACCTTATTTTCACAGCGCTTCCGTGGCTTCTTCCCTGTTGTTATCGACGTAGAAACAGCAGGCTTTAATAAAGATACCGATGCCTTGCTAGAAATTGCAGCTTCAGTACTCAAAATGGATGAACAAGGTGAACTAAGCTTAGATCATACTTTACACTTCCACGTTGAACCGTTTGAAGGCGCAAACATTGAGCAGTCCGCCATTGAGTTTAATGGTATAGACCCTTTCTCACCGCTACGCGGGGCTGTTGCCGAAGCTGATGCGATTAAAGAAATTTGTAAAATGGTGCGTAAAGCACAAAAAGCAGCTGGCTGCTCTCGCTCTGTTATTGTGGCCCACAATGCGGCATTTGATCATGGCTTTTTAAACTCGGCCATCGAGCGCAATAACATAAAACGTACCCCATTTCATCCCTTTGTTAGCTTTGATACCACATCACTTGCCGGACTTGCACTCGGTCAAACAGTCTTAGCCAAAGCTTGTCGCACTGCGGGGATCGAGTTTGATAATAATCAAGCACATTCCGCGTTATATGATACAGAGCGTACAGCTGAACTGTTCTGTCATATCGTGAATAAGTGGAAAGCATTAGGCGGCTGGCCTCTTCCTCCTGAAGAAGAGTCAGATACCCCAACTGAGCCTGACGCATCATAAAATAAAAAAGCCACTAAATTAAGTGGCTTTTTTACTCATATTATCACTATGGCTAGTGCGTATTATGCTCAAGCGTACATGAACCAACAGTGCTATGTTGGCATGCTGCTTTACGGTAATACTGAGAAAATGCTTCGCTTTTTTCAACCCCATGACCTAACTCGTACATCTCAGCCAAATTGCGACATGAGCGGCTCTCTTTATTTGATTTGCATACTTTCACAAACATCGCCACGGCACGTTTCAAATCTTGACTAACACCATGACCATCGCGATAAGCTTCAGCTAAAAAATGACAGCCGGTCATATAATTGTTATCACAAGCAATATTAAATAGTTTACTTGCTAAAGCACTGTCTCTTTTCAAGTTATCGCCATCACGATGAAGTAACCCCAACTCAACACACGCCTTGCTATAGCCTTTATCGCACGCTTTATTATATAACACCCTCGCTTGTTCAAGGTTTTGCTCACCCCCATCACCAAAAATATACATTTGCGCTAAATGTGTCATGCTGGGTGTGTATCCTAGTTCTGCTGCCAACTCAAAGTAAGATCGTGCGATTACATCGCTTTGCTCAACAGCAAGCCCGCGTCTAAAGTACTGGCCTGCTTTATTTAAACATTGTTTATTACCTTTATTTGCACACAATAAATACCATGAAATAGCAAGGTCTTGGTCTGCACTCACCACTTCGCCAAACTGATAACTGCGTCCAAGTTCCAATTGAGCCCGTGCTGAATAATTTAATGCCGAACGTCGAAAAGCTAAATACGCTGCCATTTTATCTGGTGTGTCAAAATAGCCAAATTTTAGCGCTAGCCCTTTCAGATAATCTCCATGTGGGTGGCGTTTTTGTGCGGCCTCATCAATCCATTTTTTTGCCTTTAGCCAGCCATCACTTCCCTTTTTATTCGCTCTTAGCAATAGCTCTGCATAGGTTGACTGAGCTCCTGTTAAGCCTTGCTCAGCTAAGAGTGAAAAACCAGATAATGTATTAACAAGTTCATCCTCTTTAACTTCCTGTAAGGCATGTAGCTGAATATAGTACTTAGCTTTTAATGAGCCTTCACTCGCAGCCATTTCTATATATTTAGTCTGCTCTTCTAACGCATTGGCATCCGCCACTTTTTTGTATAACCAAGCATATTTTAACCGTCCATCCCCAAGAGATAACCCCTGCTCAGCATCCGTCATATACTCATTCGCCCGAGTTATATTCGGCTCTACCCCAATCCCTTGTTCGTACATTAATGCCAAAGCGATATTGGCGTCCAAATACCCCATGTCTGCGCTGTGGGTGAAGTATGATTCACACTGCGTATTTAAATCATTGACTGGTACCTTATTTAAACACAATACGCCGAGTTTATAATAAGCAATAGGACTATTATCTTGCGTAGCGCGGTTATACAAAGCAACAGCGGCTTCCCACTCTTGTCGATGCGTTAACAATTGTGCCTTAGCCAGCCTCGCACCAGTATCTTTGGTTATTAATGGGTCTATAACTTGTGTTTCAAGTAAATTTGAAATAACACCAAATGGGTACTGCACACCCAGTACACTGTGAATAAACTGATTGTTTTCAAAGTAAATTTCTTTTTGTAGTCCCGTAGCCGGATCATTTACCACATATATTAAGTAAATAGCCTGTTTTGCATGCGCCAGTTGCAGGTAGATATCAATGATTTCATGATCAGACCGTTCCATCATGTCAAAGGCATCAGCCCAAGTCATCACTTCATATGCCGAATAGTATTCATTGCCATTGCCGCTAGCCTGTATTCCTGATTCAATCAAAGCCACAGCCGATGCATGATACCGAGCCTGTGCTAGATCACCATACGATTCAAAGCACGATTGAGCAGATAAATGTGGTTTCACAGACCAGAAGTTCGCTCGTGTCAATTCAAACCAATTTATATCTGTACAACGCACATTATGTTGCGCAATATCAATTAAAATCTGCTTATATTCTTCATCTTTTTGGACCACATCGCGCACGAAAGATGACGCTAAATAAGCTCGCCAAATAGCGTTGTAGCTCACTCGCTCCGGGTTGTTTCGAAAGGTATCGATAACACTCATATACCTCTGGTTTTTTTGCGCAGCGCTTATGCTTTGTTCTCCTGTGCTTTTACACCCGGCCAACACAGCACATATTAACAACAGCCATAATCTCAACACCGACATATTCGTTCTCTTTAAAATTAGTGACCAAAAGTAGCAACATACGCCACACGTATTATTGAAAAGTTTCAATAATATCATTAATCATGACAATAATTTAATGACTAACAAGTAATCTGTGTAGAAAAATAAAAAGGCCGCTGAATAGCGGCCTTTTGACAAGTAACTTTAGTTATAATGCGTTATAGGAACTGACCTAATGCTTTAACTTGATCAATCATGCGGTTTGAAAAACCCCATTCGTTATCATACCAAGCCATCACTTTAACCAATTTACCATCGGCTTTAGTTTGTGACGCATCAAATACTGATGACGCAGGGTTATGGTTAAAATCAATTGATACAAGGGGTAATTCGTTATATTCGAGAATTCCAGCCATCGCGCCCTCAGCTGCAGCTTTCACGACTTGATTCACTTCTTCTGTAGTGGTATCACGCTTAGCAATAAACGTTAAATCGACCAAGGATACATTCACTGTCGGTACTCGAACCGCCATGCCATCAAGTTTACCTGCAAGCTCTGGCAATACTAAACCTACGGCCTTAGCTGCCCCTGTTTTAGTAGGGATCATTGACTGAGTCGCACTGCGCGCTCGGTACAAATCTTTGTGATATACATCACATAAGTTTTGGTCATTCGTAAATGCATGAATAGTCGTCATACTACCTTGTTCAATACCAATAGCATCATTCAATGCTTTTGCAACAGGAGCTAAACAGTTAGTCGTACATGAAGCATTTGAAATAATGGTGCTTGAAGCTGATAATACGTCACTGTTTACACCGTGAACAACGGTTGCATCTAAGTCAGTACCAGGTGCTGATACGATCACTTTTTTAGCACCTGCTTCAATGTGCTTTGATGCAGTCTCGCGTGAAGTGAAAATACCCGTGCACTCTAATACAATATCGACATTCAGCGATTTCCAAGGCAAGTTCTCTGGATCTCGCTCTTGCGTTAGGGCTATTTCATCATTACCAATAATGAGCGTGTTATCTGCAAGCGTCACTTGCTGATTAAAGCGCCCATGTACAGAGTCAAATTGCGTCAGATGCGCATTAACATTCGCTGGTGCTAAGTCATTAATAGCAACAATTTTTATTTGTTCGTTCTGGCCAGACTCATAAAGCGCTCGTAAAACATTGCGACCGATACGGCCATAGCCATTAATTGCGATGTTGATCATAACTGAGATTCCCCTTGATTATTTAACTTCACTTGCTTGTTTTGCAAGCGCTTCAATGGCTTGCCAGTCTTTGTTAGCGATAAGCTGCTTATCAAGCATCCATGTACCACCAACACAAATTACGTTCTTCAACGCCAAGTACTTCGGCGCACTGTCTAATGAAATCCCACCTGTTGGGCAAAAAGTGACCTGAGGTAGCGGGCCACCTATTGATTTAAGCATTGGCACACCGCCAGCTGCTTCTGCTGGGAAGAATTTCAAAAATTTAAATCCATGAGAAGCTAATTGCATGACTTCACTTGGTGTCGCGGCTCCTGGTAAAAAAGGAATATCACTGGCTTTGGCTAATGCGAGTAGCTCATCATTTACGCCTGGGCTCACCATAAAGTCTGCACCCGCTGCCACTGATGCTTCAAATGATGCTTTATCTACCACTGTACCAGTGCCAACGTAGGCTTCTGGGACCGTCTCTTTCATAATTTTTACTGCTTGCGCTGCAACTGGTGTGCGCAATGTTACTTCGAGTGCTTTTAAGCCACCGTTATACAAAGCTTGTGCAAGTGGCGCGGCATCTTCTAAATTGTCAATAACCACTACAGGCACGACTGGTGCCGATGATAAAATCTGTTCAATACTCATGTTAGTCCTCATACCCAATGCGTTTATTATTGATCTAGACCAAAGGCACTTGCGCCTAGGTCTGCACTGCTAACAATGTTTCTAAAGCCAGTGAATAACTCTCTACCAGTACCAAATGTTGCTTCTGGTTCACTCAATTGCAACTCTCGTGCTGAGAGCTCTTCGTCTGACACATGTACAAATAGCTCGCCTTCAGGGGCATTTAACGTCACCAAATCACCCTCATGAATTTTAGCAATAATACCGCCTTCAACCGCTTCAGGTGCTAAGTGAATGGCTGCAGGCACTTTACCTGATGCACCTGACATTCGACCATCAGTCACTATCGCAACCTTGTAGCCTTGATCTTGCAATGTTGCCATCACCGGCGTTAATTTATGAAGTTCAGGCATGCCCTTTGCTTTCGGACCTTGCTCTTTTATCACGGCGATAAAATCTTGGTTTAACTCGCCATCTGCATATGCTTGTTGTAATGCAGCTTGTGAACTGAACACCTTCGCTGGCGCAGTCACTGTTTGATGCTTTTCATCTACTGCTGATACTTTAATTACCGCTTTACCAATATTACCTGTCAGTAGTTGTAAACCACCTTGTGGACTGAATGGATTGCTTACAGGGCGCAGTACATCTTCGTCGAGTGAATTTTCAGGACATGGCACCCACTTAACTTTGCTAGGGCCTGTACTGTTTGTCATAATTAAACTCGGATCTGCGGCAAGCATTGGCTCTTGTGTATAAGCATCAAGCCCTTCACCAACAATGGTTTTCACATCGTTATGTAAGAAGCCACCATCACGTAGTTCACGCATTAAAAAGCCCATACCGCCGGCTGCTTGAAAGTGATTTACGTCTGCCGATCCATTCGGGTATATACGAGTAAGAAGAGGCACAACTTCAGATAAGTCGGCCATGTCTTTCCAAGTAATTTGCACACCGGCTGCACCAGCCATCGCAACCAAGTGAATAGCGTGGTTGGTAGACCCACCAGTTGCTAGTAAACCAATAAGGCCATTAATAACAGTTTTCTCACTCACTACATCAGCCAAGCAATTGGCATTTTTGCCATCAATAAGCTGTTCCAACATCTGCTCAACTGCATTACCAGTTAAGCCATCTCTAAGCTCTGTGTAAGGATTAATAAATGAGCTACCCGGTAAATGTAGGCCCATTATTTCCATTAACATTTGGTTGGAATTTGCCGTGCCGTAGAAAGTACAAGTACCTGCACTATGATAAGAGGCGCTTTCCGCTTCGAGTAATTCTTCTCTGCTGACTAAGCCTTGTGCAAACTTTTGGCGAACGCGTGCTTTTTCTTTATTTGGGATACCCGACTGCATTGGGCCAGCTGGTAAGAAGTAAACTGGCAAGTGGCCAAATGACAATGCTCCAATTAAAAGCCCTGGGACAATTTTGTCACACACGCCAAGGCAAAATACCCCGTCAAATACGTCATGTGATAATGCAACTGCGGTTGACATGGCAATCACATCTCGAGAAAACAATGACAACTCCATGCCATCGCGGCCTTGGGTAACCCCATCACACATCGCCGGTACACACCCTGCAACTTGCGCTGTAGAATCATACTTTTGGGCTATGTCTTTGATAATATCAGGGTAGTCTTTGTAAGGTACGTGGGCAGACAACATATCGTTATATGAATTGATTATTCCCAAGTTCGGTTGCTCGTCTACTTTTAGACGATCTTTATCTGAACTAGAACATGCAGCCATTACATGAGCAATGTTGCCACATCCTAGGCCTGAGCGTACGCGTGTTTGTTTTTTTGCTTGTTGTATGCGAGCTAGGTAGGCTTGACGCGTTGTTTTACTGCGTTCGATAACACGTTCTGTGACTTCTTTAATTCGAGGATGCAACATCATAAAATTCGACTCGTCTCTATCGTTAGAGGAAAAAGGCTCAGCAGATTTAAAGACTCCACTTTAATACCGTACTGAGCTTCTTTTGATTTACCCGTTCAAAGGTACGCTATCAGGTTGTCTCTCACCTCAACCTGACACCGGTGTCACTGTATTAAGCCACGCTTATGACACCGGTGTCAACCTTTAACCTTAAATTTAGATTAAAAAATTAAAATGACCAAATAATGACCGCCAATAAATTATTGGCCAATATGAATAAGAAATGGAGAAGTAAAAAATAAACTAATTAGCAATGAGTAACTTAAAAAACTCACTCGTAAACGAAGATTTACTAACGCGCCTATTTTACAATGTGTGACTTGCTGAGTACTTAAAGAAGGAGCAATATACCTATCATAAGCACTCGCTCACTAGGGATCAAGACTATAAACAAGCAGGTATATTCACGTCACGTTGAATGCAGTACAGTGAAGTGCGGTATCATACATTAACCTGTACGTGTACTAGCTCAGGCCCGTTCCAAACTAACCCCCGATGTTCATCTTTGTGATGTAGGTCAGTGTTTATATTAAACTCGGCAGCAAAAACTTCAATATACTCATCACTCTCTGAGCCAATAATTTTCATTACTACAGAAGGTCTAAACCACATCACTCTCTTTAATCGCTCTGACGTATGCCAAAACCAGCACAAAAACTCTTATATAAACAAAAAAACCAATAGTCAGCTAAAACTCAACTTTTAAGCTAGCCCCTTTCCTTATATTGCTCTAACGCAGGTCTGAGTTTATACCAAAACCACTACACACTCGTTTATAAATATAAACCAAAACTCTAGCTTTACATCAAACCTCACCTTTCGTCGCGCTGACGCAGATCAGAGTCCATTTCACACCCAATAGCGAATTATTCCAATAAACACATACCTTATCACACGAATCGCCTTGTCGAAGTGGATCAATTAGGCAGGCCCCGCACTTCCTTATCCTGACAGAAACAGATCTAAACCCCACATCACTTTGCGCTTATAAGCGCCAAAAACAAAAAAGCGCCTTATCGGCGCTTTCTTTCAAACAGACTTTAAACTCAATTTACATTTAAGTACCCTTTAAGTACTAAAGTGCTGCGTGATTTTCCCTTCGTCGAGCTTGACCATGTTGGGTGGGTAAATACGCGTAAATTGCTTACTATCAACAGCAATAGTTAGCTCAATACCTGGATGCATCAACTCATTGACCTTTATCCGGCTCGTTTTAACAAGACGTGCCAATTTTTGCTGCACTAGTCGCATATTTCGCTGATTGCGCTTGTAATGCTGATTCAATTGCTGTTCGCTCATTTCTAACTTTTTCAGAAATGCATCTCTTTTAGCTGTTTTCGGCGATTTATTGGCCTTTATTTTAGCCCGGGTTATTTCCACAACCTTATCTGATAAACGTTTTTCAAACGTCTTAAACTCTTCTTGTTTTTCTTTTAATTCATGCCAGTTTTGGGCAATTGAAATACGTGTTCGGGTCCCTGAAGGCGCACCTAATTCACCTGTTTCAATTCTAAGTGCATTTAAAACGTTGCCGCCGATGAGCTTACCGCGTGGTTTTTCACCTTTACCAATGCGGATTAAACGCCGAGACATTAAATCACAGTGCAATACTTGGCGATCAACCAATAAATCCTGACTTGTTTCGATATGGCAATACTGAGCATAACCAACTGACACTGTACGTGAAGCCTTAATATGACAAGAGAAATCTTCCCCTTCACTGCGCTTTCTGCCAATTGCACCTTGCATAATGGTAATGGCACTCGCACTTTCAAGTATTGATGACTCAACGAACCCGATAACCGTGATGTCGCCGGTCGCTTTTACACGCATACCATCTTTTACATCACCGCTGACAATAACACTGCCATCAAATTCAACGTGGCCGGTGGTCACATCAACACAGTCGTAACACAATACATCATCTACACGCATACCTCTTGGCACAGCAACAGGCACACCTTTGGCATCAGCAATCAATACGTTGGGATCTTTAGGGTGAAGTTTGGTGCCTTCCATAACTTGTAATTCAAAATCGCGGCCTGGCTTAGGATCCAAATCATCTCCAAATACCGTATATCCTTTTTCACCTGGGGTTGCCGGAACGCGTTTCATCAAGGGGCTGCCAGGGCTAACTGTAATAATGGCTCCTAAGTCCCGCATGTCTACTTTGCCGCCGTCTTTTGTTTGCGGGCTCAACACTCTGTCTTGCGCTGTCATACACAAACGCACAAAACGCGCATCGGTACCATCTTTTGCACGCACACCATGGGCAACTATTTCTTCGTACACCATACCTGCTGGCTGTTCAAACTGTTGCCCTAAGAATTGCTCCAACACATCTTGATTAATACCCCGCTTAACACCAGCATCTGCCAACGCTTTCGCAGCCTTATCAACCGAGACCATTTTACCACCACAAGCAACCGTGATCCGAGCTTCCGCCACCATATTGGCATCGTCAACACGAATTGCGATTGACGCATCAATCGCTTTAGCAACAGCTAATGAATCTTGATCGCCTATTTCTGTAGCAGAAAACAGCTTACCTATATTAGCATGAATTATTTCACAATCTGCATGTTCAGATTGCTCCAATAACTCAACTAATTGAGAGGCACTCGCCGGAAAACCCGACTCAACAGGATGAGACAACAAATAGACATAGCCTAAGTCTTCATCAAAACGAAACAACGACATGAACTTTTTCCCAAAGTATGTGCATAGAATTCTTATTCTTATCATGCAAAGCAACAGCTCCATTTGAGCACAATGGACCCATAATGTTAAGCAGTAACTGTTACGAATTGCTACAAATTATGAATGATTGTAAATGCGACTTACGAATAACTTGCACATAAATTCGCCAACCAGTTCATATTAAATAAGTTATCGGCAAAAGTAGCTTGAGCTTGAGCATTACTTTCCGCTATACTGGCGCTCTTCACTGAATGAACATATTCAGGGGCTGATTAGGATTCGACGGGATTCCAGAAGCCTAAGGTGCATGTCGAGGTGCGGCTGGCCTCGTAAAAAAGCCGCAATTAATGTAATCGCAAACGACGATAACTACTCTCTAGCGGCTTAATAGCCCGCTAGCACTCCTCCATGAAATTCTTGTGGTTCTGGTTCTGGAGTGTCACCCAACACAAGATCGCTACGGAAACCCTGGCCGGGGTTGAAGGGCTAAAACCAAGCGGCCTCGCCTTTACTTATCGTGTACGTCCGAGATTTAAAGGTTAACCAAAAGACGATACTAAACATGTAGGACCGAAGGTCGACGCTTTCCGGACGGGGGTTCAAATCCCCCCAGCTCCACCACTTTAAAGTGTTATAAAACAGCCTGTTAGAGAGAAATCTTTAACAGGCTTTTTTGTGTCTGCTATTTCTATTACAAATCACAATATTCTAAGTTTAATCAACGCACACTTCCCCTCTAAAGTTAGGGTGATACACATAATCAAGTTCAGCAATTCAGGTATCTCTCAATGTCAATTTTGAATGCATTGAAACATAAACCTAAAAGAGGAGGCGGGCGGCAATAAACCGCCGAAAATTTCAACTACGGGCAAGCTTTCGGCAAACGCCTCCTCACCTTTATTGCCACCATAAAGTCATTCAAGTAAACCATTTATCCGTGTTGTTATCATATTTAATTAAATCAGATAGTTAGTTTTTTTATGCGACTACAATTTAAAATGGTGTACGTAATTTTACATTTAGATAACAAAAGGTGTACAACTGGAACGGCTATTGCTTATTAAAATAGAGATAAGTCAATTTAAGGATATGAAATGATTAACCCTATCGGCATTACAAATTACCAGTCAGTCTCTGCCACACAATCAAGTCAATATGTGCAAAAGCATGCTGCACCTGAGATGAGCGATAGCCACGCAGAGTCTGCTAATTCATTGAGTTTCCCTGATAGAACACATGACTTCACAAACATGACACTTGAAGAGCAATCTAAAGCGGCTCAAGACCTTTATGATCAAGGGGTTATTTCAATGGGTGAGCATGCTTTCATGACCGGGAAATATGGTTTAATCGAGCATGATGGTCAATTGGGTGGAACGACGCTTGCACAAGCAAAGAGTGAAAAAATCAATGTGATTGACACCATGAAAGACAACCTTGCCGCCGTTAAAAGTCAGGCTGGTGGCGATTCTGAAGTGGTAAAAAACTATCATTCCCTGATACGAAAGCTAGAAGTATATCAATTTGGATTGAATGCGAGCGCTTAACTGCTCACATTCAATTTTCCGCTTTTAAAAAGCCATATTAACGAATAAATAAACGATCACTTTCCTGATTGTATGGAAAGTTAATCGAAGTCCCGTTATAAGTCGCATTACCGCTTGTAAAGTCTGTCATAGGGTTTTTCCAATAATTTATCCACCCAATGACCGTATTGCCGGAATCTTTAACTGGCTCCGAGGTTTCTAATTTTAGTGTTGTGCCATTGATTTGAAAGCGTCGCGACGAAGGTTGAGCATAGCCATATTCAAGGGTTAATGCATAAAACTGACCGCCATGATCCTGGTTTGTAGAAAAAGCGTTTTGGTCAACGTAATCCCATTTACGGTACAGTGCAGAATAAACACCGCGGATCTCCAAATAAGTAATTTTTGGCGCTGGTGCAAGTGGCACTATTTCACCATTTTGACCCAATGACTCTACATAAAGCTGATAATTAGCATGATTTTCCCTTATCTCATGTTTTAGTAAATCAACATATTCTTGAAGTTCATAATCATGTTGCAAATTTTCTATACTTGGCAACTCATTGGCAATCGCAGATCCTGCGCTACACAGTGTTAATGCACAAATTAACTTTTTCATAACCTTTTCCTTTTGTTTAATGAATGTTTATAGAAACCTCCTTAACTATAAGTTACCCCCAACAGTCGATGTATTAGACTTTAATGTAATGTGGCCTACTATCCGAAATTTTACTGTTTTTCACAAACGGTCAATTTTGACTACCGCCATTATTTAAATAGGTTCAAAAATGAAGAAGCCCAATCGCGGCTGCTTAGTAATGATTTATTATTCTCGCACTGATCTTGGTACATCACTCATCTCTAAATAGGCCACGATTGCTCAAGTGGGGGGTCTTGTCGGAGTTCCCGTCGAAAAGTGCACGATGCTTTGTTGCTTATTGGACGTGAAAAAGTAGAAAAAGATATTGGGGCTAGCTAAGAGTCAGAATAATAAAGTCAGTGTGAATCATGTAAACTATACAAATAACAGAGTTATTGACAGGGTCGAGCTAAGCGGAACACCACGGCGATTGTCTCTATACAACTTAGTAGGTGCGCTTTCCCTAAGCAGTAACATGAAATAAACGTGCTCTTCCAACACTAAAATCAGCTGTTAAAATTTTAAAACGTTACCATTTAATGGTCTTATTTCATTCTGAAATCTGTTTTATCTGAGTAATTAACCATTTATAAAGTGGATCATGTGTCACTCTAGGGTGCCAAGCAACAACTGCATCAAAACCTGGCGGATATTGTGTGAGTTTAATTTCTCTAAGTCGGCTATCAGGCAACATTCTACTGGGAATAAACGCGATAACATTTGACTTGTACACGTATTCACACAACATGGTAAACGAGGGTATTGAAGCAACAATGTTTCTATTCACGTGATGACACTTAAACCAATCAGTTGAGGAACCTCTTAAGTTGGGTCGTGATGGCGACACAATGACGTGTTCATGCTGATTTAAGTCGGTAATGTGCGCGAGGGTTATTGGCGCGTTATCCGCGCTCGATACCAATTTGTATTGCTCATTAAAAAGCGTCTCACAAGGCAAGTTATCAGACAAAAACTCAGGGATCGTGATGGCTAAGTCAACATCACCCGCTGTTAATGATTGTGTTAAAGTTTCAATTTCTAACTCTGTAATGATCAGTTTTATCCCGGGTGCTACTCGCCTAATATGGCTAAATAGCGCTGTGGTGATCACTTGCTGCGCATAATCTGTGGCTGAAATGACAATCGTTTTATTGATATTTTTGGCGTTAAATTCTTCAGGTTGAACGCTATCTTCTAATGCTTTAACAATGTCTTTCAACATCAATCCTAGTTTTATTGCTTTCGGAGTAGGTGCTACACCATGTCCATGCCTTACGAACAATGTATCTTGGAAAATATCTCGCAATATTTTTAGCTGTACGCTCACCGCTTGTTGACTCACATTGAGTGATTCTGCAACTCTACTGATACTCTTTTTATCAAGTAACAGTAGCAATAACCGCATTTGTCTTACATCCAACTTTTCTAACATACTATCAATTCCCCACTACTCGCTACTCAGCACACAACAATCATTTACTTGTACATAATACAACATACACAACATATCACTAGTATCAATATTTATCTAAAATGAGCGCCATCTTGTTAGAACGATGTCGGTTCTAACCAATAACAATTTCCGTATTTATCAAATACAACTTTTGTAGGAAACTTTAATGATGCAATCTATAAAACTCAAAAAAACCGGCGGCTTAGAGCATATTTATGTTGCAAATGACCTTGAGTCAAATGCGCCAGAAAAAGGTGAAATTAAAGTCAAAATCCACGCAAGCTCGTTGAACTATCACGATTATTTAGTAGCCTCAGGCGCTATGGAAACAGCACAAGATCGGGTGTTGCTGTCTGATGGTGCGGGCGTTGTTGTTGCTGTTGGTGAAGGGGTAACGGAGTTCAGCGTGGGTGATAACGTGGTCTCAACTTTTTTCCCGCAATGGCAGTCTGGTCAGGCAAATGCCGACGTCGGTAATTTTAGCCAAACACCAGGCGATGGTGCAGAAGGTCTAGCAGCAGAATATGTGACACGTGCAACATCGGCATTTACGCTTGCACCACATGGGTGGAGCCATGAAGAGTCAGCAACCATAACGACGGCGGGTTTGACTGCATGGCGCGCTTTAGTGACAGACGGCAATTTAAAAGCAGGCGATACCATAGTCACTCTAGGTACAGGCGGCGTGTCGATTGCGGCATTGCAAATTGGTAAAATGTTTGGTGCCAAAGTCATTGTAACTTCATCATCAAACGAAAAAATCGAAAAAGCCAAAGCGCTTGGTGCATTTGCAGGGGTTAATTATAAAGAACACCCTGAGTGGGCTAAAGAAGTGTTAGCAATCACTAACGGTAAAGGGGCTGACCATGTGATTGAAGTCGGTGGACCAGGTACACTTGCGCAGTCGGTTGAGGCCGTTGCCGTGGGCGGTAAAATATCATTAATTGGGGTATTAACTGGATTTGCAGGTGAATTGCCAATCGGTGTGCTCATGTTTAAACAAGCGCGACTACAGGGAATGCTAGTGGGTAGCCGGAGTGACCAACAAGATTATGTTAGAGCATTGGAAAGCAATAACGTCCGCCCAGTTGTTGATAAGGTGTTTAAATATGAAGAACTTGGTAAAGCATTTGAACACCAAATCAATGGTGCACACTTTGGTAAAATTTGTGTTAAATGGTAGCTAGTTAACCTCAGCTCTGGATAAGCGAATTTGCCCAATAAAGCTATTTTTCTCACTCTCGGCGTTGCTTTCATTTTTAATAGCCCGCTATTACTGCATAAAAGCGCCTTGATATTGAACAAAATATCATCCTTGAATTGTACGTAAGTTTGTTTACAAAACATTTTCTATTCCAAAACCCTTATCCAAACCGGAGGTTAGTTAAATTCTCGCCAGTGAGAACATCTCATTCCCACTGGCGATTAAACGCTATAAATCGTCCTAAGTAATAGGCAGTCATAGCGTATCTTTCAACAAACCTTGTAATACCCAATTTACTTAAACTCGGACCATTTAGTATTCCCTGCACTGTGTTACCGCTTCGTGCTATCTATCGCAACCCATTGCATTTCATGTGATAATATAACAAAATATTTTTACCATAAATTATTGAATAACACACATGAACACACCGGGATTCAAGCACCTACTTTCAGGACTCGTTTGCAGCTCAGCCATACTTGGTTGCCAAACAGTTACGACTACGACCAGCACACAAACAACAAACGACTTAGTGGTGGCTACGTGGAATATTGAACACTTAGCAGCGCAAAATAATCAAGGATGCAAAGCACGAAACAGTGCTGATTATCAGGCATTAAGTGCATACAAGAACCGCGTAGACGCGGATATATATGCACTACAAGAGGTCGGTTCAGTGGCTGCCGTACATAGAGTATTTGATTCAGCTGACTGGCAAGTCTTCATCTCTAATAGGGAGGATTCTCCGAGTTATACATGCCGAGGCAGCGAACAATCGTCAACGCAACAAAAAGTCGCGTATGCAGTCAAAAAAACCATTTCGGTTAACGCCGTTACACACCTTGATGCGCTTAGCGCTCCTCAGTTTGGGCTGCGTCATGCATTACAACTTAATATTGAACATGCGGGAAAACCACTATCACTCATTAATTTTCATTTAAAAAGTGGCTGTTTTGTTGATAACTATTTAGACAGCGACCGGAAAAGCTGTGACATATTGGCTCAGCAGGCCAAAATTTTAATAAATACACTTAACAAGCAGCAGCAAAGTCAGCCTAATTTGGTATTGCTAGGCGATTTCAACCACCGACTAGCAAACACGAACAACCGTTTGCGTGCTGATTTAGGGTTCACTCAGTCGGTGAACGAAAGCGTATGGGTTAATACCACTGATAGTGTGCAAGGATGCCATCCAAGGTACCCTGCCCCTATTGACCATATTATTATATCGTCTTCCTTATTACAGCACCTCGACAAGCCAAGATCTCAATTTCATTACTTTGAAGATATGGCTCAAAACAACATGCTGAGCGACCACTGTGCGTTAACATTACGCTTTAATTTTTAACGGTCGATTGGTCCAAGTGTATTCACTTGGACCTCAATAGATAAGCCCTTAACCCTATCGCTTAATGCTAAGGTTTGAGCGCTTTAACTGAATAAATAAGCGGTACTTGCTGCCCTTTGTGCTGCTTTTGATAACGTTTTTCTGCGACTTGCTCTAACCCGTCAAAACAATCGTAAGGACTATATGCATGCTCTTCAAATAACTCAATGGTTAAACCTGCACTAATAAGCGCGGTGATAACACTGCTCAATGAATGTGGCCAGGTGATCACTTGAGACACTTGCCCGTCACAATTTTCAGTATATGTGGCTTCTTCTTCAATATCAGGCTCGCTCTTAGGAAAGTAAGCATACCCAGACAACAAATCATTAAACGTATGGAACTCAACTAAATGAAACTCTCCACCACATTTTAATGCGTTAACAATACCACGTGCCCAATGCGTTAAATCTGGTAACCAGCACAACACACCATAGGAGGTGTACACAACATCAAATTGCTGAGTATTGATGTCACCAAAGTGACATACATCATCACACACAAACGTCGCATTAAGGCCTAATTGTTCATTTAGAGTTGTTGCTTCATGAATCGCGGTTGATGACAAATCAACGCCAGTCACATTTGCCCCTAACCGCGCTAAAGATAATGAATCCAGTCCAAAGTGACACTGTAAGTGCAGAAGGTCTTTACCTTCCACATCTCCTAACTGATTTATTTCAATATCATTGAGCGACGATTGCCCGTGTATAAAACTGTCTACATCATAAAACTGTGACTTAACATGCAGCAGTGTTCGCTTATCCCATGTTGCTTTGTTTATGTCTAAATAGTTCATAATCGACTCTTTTAATAAAGCTAAAACGTAAGTTAGTGATTGGAGTGATACCACTCATCTATTCAAAATTAATCAAAAATAAACCCAGTGCCAATTATTTGCGACAAAATAAAACTTAGGTACAAGGGACCTTTGCACACAAGCGATAATTACGAATATGGCAAGCGATTATTAATCCAGAACCGATCAAGGTAACCACCCGCTCCATCATCTCCCCCAGCACATCATGACCAAATACAACCGCAAACACCAAACAGCTCAGTCCAGTTAAACCTACAATCAATACATGCCATGCGTTATGCCGCTTGCAGCCAATACTAAGTGCGACAAAACTTATCACCAGTGCACCGCACACCAAATATTGATGAACAGTCTCATTAGCTAGAAATCCCAACCCTACTGAAGGTACTAGTACCAATAATAGTGGTAAAAATATACAGTGTGCTATACAGAGCATTGATATGCCGATAGCAGTCTGATCCATCCGCTTTTGTGTGTATTTCATCGCAGTTCACCTTACGTGTATGATTATGGGGTTAACCCACGCTGTTTTGCTTGATGTAAAAAAGCCCGCAGAGCGGGCTAAACTTCACAGGGTAAAACTTAGTACAACAAATTAATCCGTTTGCCTAGTGGCCATGATCATCTGATTCAGTCGCAATACCTAGCCATAACAGTTTGTTAGGTACTATATCTAGCTCAAAAGTATGCACCACTTCGCCATTTTCTAAATCTATTGCGACAATGTGCTGATTAATTGGGTCGCTCACATACGCCACTTGCTGAGACTGAGACAGTGTCATTACAAAGCCATGTTCCTCTGGCATTTGGGTTGTATCAGCACTACTGACTGTAATGTTATGGGCTTTTTCCCAGTGATATTCATCATCATGTTGATGCCCTTCAAATACACTCATCACACCAGCACTGTCCATCAGCACAAAATGCTCTCCTTCAGCGCTAAAGTACGCACCAACTAAACGGGCATCATCACTGGCTTGCCATGCTATTTTTTCTACTGAATTGTTACTTGGGTCAATGGCATATACGGCTGCGCTGCTGCTGCCTATAAATAAATCTTTTTCAGGGTGCCCACGTAGCATCCCGATACGCTCACCTTCGGCAAACTCTTCTGAATTCATGATTTTTTCATGTGTGAATTCATTATCATGTGTGTTAATAACTACAACACCGTCTGCACATGCAAACGCAACCAATTCACTACTTTGTGCACTGCCATGCAAACTCGGGCAGTCTACATCAAATACTTTTTCCTGATCAAAATGATCCCCGTGGCCGTGAAATAAACCAATTTTATTTGGCAATGTCGATAGACTTTGCTCATCTCGAATCGTACTGATTAAATACTCACCGACCGTTTGCATTGCACCATGTTGATACGTGCTGTAATCAAGTGTTGAAAAATCACGATTGTTATTGGCAATGTTGGATTCATTGAATACCATTACTTGGGCGTTTTGATTTGTATCCTTGTCACCATCATAGAAAACAACACTATTGTGTTCACCGGCATTCACATGAGTAGGCTTAACCCCTTGTAATGCAAATTCTACGATACTTGGTGCTTGTTCATATGGGTGTAGATGGTCACCATGATCTTCTTGCCATAAACCCCCATCAACAAACTCTACTATGCCTGCATCCCGTTGCACGGCCATAACATAGCGATGATGCTCAGTGGCATACAGATATTGTGGCGTTCCTGTAATTCCTATGCTATCTAAATGCTCACCATCTTTCGCCGCAATCACTGACAGCACATTGCTCTGATGTGAAGACACAACTAAACGGCCTTCAATACTGACCTCTGTGTGCTCGTGGTCCGTATGGTCTTCTCCCCCTTCTACGCTTTCACTTACAGGGTTTACAACGGGTGTAAGGGTATGTTGAGTATCACTACCACAAGCCGAAGTTAATGCAGCAGCAACCATTGTTGCTAATAACTTAAGTTTTATATTCATTTCCATCACTATCTAAAAATATTTGAGAGTCTTACATCGATGAAGGGTTGGGAGCCTACCGACTTTTAGATATGTTATACTGTAACAAAACAAAAAGGCAAGTAGTTCTTTCTACAGTTAAACTCGTTAATGACTACATTCGAAAATGAACAGGTCATTAAAGAAAACAACCTATTTACATTTAAAAAAGGTACTGTATACTTAAAATTCACATTTTGCGCAGAAGGATCTGGCTTCATGAAACTAAAAATAAAAATCAGTTTCCATAAACATTACCGATGTAAAATGATGTCGTAAGCGACAGAAGACGGTATTTTATTTAACAAAAGCAAATTGTTGAACTGGGTTTTGTTAAATATGGGAAGTGGTTTTTTATTAATTCTCCCATTATGCGCCACGATTAAAGTGGCGCATTTATATGTAGCTCCGATACCTAACAGCCACACTCGTAAATCAACATTCATTGTAAAAGCCAAACCAAAAGTCGTGATATATTTAACATTGAAACGACCCATGTTCCATTTCATTCTGTTCGCAAAAACAGCATTCCTAGCATAGCTATAATTTAGCAAATTCAGTGAGAAATTCTTCATATAGATTCATAATTTATACTTATGAAAAAAATTCAATTCATAAAATACTTTTAAACTGATTAAAAATAACAAGTTAAAAACAACAAGTTAAAAACAAATCTTACAAGAATTAATTAAATTAAAATAAAACAAAAGCGAATACAAATATTTATCATTTGCATAAGCATACATTGAACATTAGTTTGGATGACCTGCTTAAAAAATGTGTAGTTCAAATTAAGTACTTGTGATGCAATGAACTCACCCGTTTAGTAAATTGGGTACTCAATGAAAAGATATTTATTTGATAGAAATTTAGAGCATTCGAGCTGTGGTGTTGGGTTTATTACCCATAAAAAAAGCGAACAAACACATCAATTGCTCAAACATGCTCACCAAGCGCTTTGCCGTATACCACATAGAGGTGGAATGAATGCAGAGGGTATTGGTGATGGTGCGGGCGTGAATATTGACTTGTCGCTTAACTTTTTCAAAAAAATGACCGGCAACTCAAAATTACAACTAGGTGAATTTGGGGTAGCCAACTTTTTTTACCCCAAAGAACTTACGCACCACAACAAAGCCACCCAATTAATTAAAAAAACACTGGCGGCATATGACTTATCCATTGTCACATTTCGCACTATCACAACAAATGAGACCGTACTGAATCACGCCAGCCAACAGGCACAACGACAAATCAAACAAGTCGTTTTCTTAAAACCAAGCCCGTGTGATACTCAAGTTCACTTTGAAAAGCTGATCCATCACGCACTCCACGACATAGAGCATGTGGCTTTTACTGACCCTGAACTTAACGGACTCTACCTCTTGTCGATGAGTAGCCGCACCCAAGTATTAAAAGGCCGCTTAAATAGCTGGGAAGTAATCCCCTATTTTACCGACTTAACGGATGTGTCTCACCAAGTTCACACGTTATTCTTTCACACACGGTTTTCCACCAATACCGCACCAAATCCGATGTTTGCACAACCTTTTAGGCGAATGGCGCATAATGGCGAACTTAATACCGACCGAAAAAACCGCTTAAGTGAAGACGCTATCGCCAAGTCGCAAAATAAGCAAATCATTACCCCCAATGGACAATCAGACTCTGCACGCTTAGATCAAACGTTGGAACGGCGAGTAATCGAAGATAATTTAGAAATAGATGCGGCAGCACTCGCCATGATGCCCCCCGCTTGGGAGAATGACAGCGACGTGTCTCCTTCCGTTAAAAACATGCTTGAGTACTTTTCTTTATACGAAGAGAAAAATGATGGCCCTGCCGCACTCATTTTTGGCGATGGGGTTAAGGTCGGTGCGCGACTCGATAGACTCGGACTGCGGCCTCTACGAAGTGTCGAAACATCTGACTATTTGGTGGTTATGAGTGAGGCTGGTCAAATAGATTTTGACCCTAGCGACATCATACGCCGCGGCCGCATTGAAGCTGGGGGCATGATTGTATTTGACCATAGCACCGGGGAAATTAAAGAAACCCAGCAAATTTTAGAACACTTAGCTAAACAGCAAGATTACGCCGCGCTACTGAACCAAGCAAGGGTTAACTTATCCGACTTGCCGATACCGCAATTACAAGCTGTAAAGCAACGTTCTTCACTGAGTACCAGCGCACAACATGTGGCATTTAGTTTAAATCAAGAAAGCTTTAAATTTATGCTCGATCCCATGTTATTAAATGGGGCAGAAAAAATCTCTGCCATGGGCTATGGCTTAGCTCCGAATGCCCTCAACAAAGATGAAGGCGGCCTATCTCGATACTTTAGCCAGCGGTTTGCGCAAGTAACCAACCCGCCGCTCGACAGCATTCGTGAAACTGATGGCATGACACTGCGTGTGGCACTGGGTCCAAAACCCAATATTAGCCCAAATAGCCATAAACAAATTGTATTAGACTCTCCTATTTTAATGCCACAACACCTGCTCGCCCTTGAAAAGCAAAGTGCATTACGTATTAAAACCTTACCTCTATTGTTCAACATCGACTTACACAACAGCAATGAGCAGAGACTGCTTGATGCCCTAGAAACCCTCACGGATCTCGCTGAGCAACAAGCCCGCAAACAAGTCGATATTATCGTTTTAAGCGACGAGCACATTTCACATAGCCAAGCCGCTATTCCCGCATTGCTAGCTGTTGCTAAAATTAATCAGCGGCTGATAAGTCGAGGACTGCGCTTTACCACCAGCCTTGTTTGTCATACCGGACAAGCAGTGAGTACACACGACATCGCATGTCTGCTTGGCTTTGGAGCCTCTGCGGTATGCCCACTCACGGTATTAAATCGTGCCACAGAGTTATTCGATAGCCCAACCGATGTCCAGTCAGCCCTACTGAAATTTAAAAAGGCCGGCGAAAAAGCCTTAATGAAAACCATGGGTAAATTTGGCTTATGTACAGTAGAAAGCTATATTGGCGGTGAATTTTTCGAAGCCAACTTTATAGATACCCATGACCCAGCTTTAAAGGCTATTTTCCCCAATATTCACTCCCCCGTGGGAGGAGCCCAATTTAAAGATTTGGTGCAAAGCGTTGAGTACTGGCATAAAAAAGTCCCGCATGTTCAATCTGAAAACCAGATCCCTGTACTCGGGTTATTCAAAGAACGCGCTCAAGGAGCAGGTCATAGCTTTGGTATAACTGCGGTTCGTGAATACATCAATATGACTGAAGAATCGATTCAATATGTCGACGAATCGCAACTTGAGTCACAAGACCAACAAGTCATATTGCCGCAAGATGAAGGGTATCGAGATTTAGGCTACGACGCACGCAGCCCCCAACAAATAGATGACTTTACCATCACCGATGCGTATCGTGAATTTAGTCAAAACCTTTACCTTGAACGCCAACACCGCCCCGCAGCACTGCGAGATATATTAAGCCTACCGATTCAAATCAAAGCAGATGCATCAGAACAAACTCTTAAAGAGTCCTTTAAAAACATATCAGTGTCAGGATCATTTGCACTTGCCATAACGGGGCTCACGGTGCACCGTGAGCGCTCCAATGACATCGCACAACATTGGCATGTCGCATTCAATCATGCTGGTAACCTCCAGAGTTTAGAGGCTGCGCTCATTGACGTATTTTCCAAAGATATTTTCACCCACAGCATAGCAAGCTCACACCTGACGATTGCCGTGGTACAAGATAGTGTACTCGATAGGCTATTAGCGAAAGTCATCCCGGCTCGCACGGCAATACCTGTGACAACGATTCAACCAGCACACCAAATCACCGCTGCTTTTGCTTCTGGCGCTATGAGCCATGGTGCTTTAGTCGAAAAGGCTCACCAAGCGGTAGCGCAAGGCACCAATATTGCGGGCGCAATGAGTAACTCTGGTGAAGGTGGCGAAAGTGCTTCGAGGTACAACACTGTAAAAGCCAGTAAAATTAAGCAATTTGCCTCTGGCAGATTTGGAG
This sequence comes from Pseudoalteromonas sp. MMG013, assembly GCF_018100885.1. Taxonomy (NCBI): domain Bacteria; kingdom Pseudomonadati; phylum Pseudomonadota; class Gammaproteobacteria; order Alteromonadales; family Pseudoalteromonadaceae; genus Pseudoalteromonas; species Pseudoalteromonas sp. MMG013. The sequence continues at coordinate 60,083 of NZ_JAGJEE010000012.1, forward strand.
TCTGGACAGGCTACCTCGCCGACCCTGCATTACAAGAAATCGAAATTAAAATAGGCCAAGGCGCAAAGCCCGGTGAAGGTGGCCAACTTCCCGCACATAAAGTCAATGTACAAATAGCCGCAGCACGAGGTGGCACACCAGGGGTTGAACTCGTCTCGCCACCACCGCATCATGATACCTATTCGATTGAAGATTTAGGGCAGCTCATCCACGATGCCAAAGCCGCCCGTGTCAAGGTCGTCGTTAAACTCGTTTCATCTGAAGGGATTGGCACCATTGCGGTTGGCGTTGCCAAAGCAGGCGCTGATGTTATCAATGTCGCAGGCAATACAGGCGGTACTGGGGCTGCCCAAGTGACCAGTTTAAAACACACTGGTCGGGCCGCCGATATTGGTATTGCTGAAGTCCATCAAGCGCTCGCTGAAAACGGCTTACGAGATAAAATAACCCTACGCTGTTCTAATGCCCACCAAACAGGGCTCGATGTGGTTAAATCGGCCATGCTAGGCGGTGACTCATTTGAATTTGGCACTACGGCTCTGATGATGCTCAAGTGCGTGATGGCTAAAAACTGCCATCAAAAATGTCCTGCGGGGCTGACAACCAACCCTGAGGTTTATCAAGGCGACCCCAGAGCATTGGCACAATATTTTATGAATGTTGCGCACGAAACCCGTGAAATATTGGCGCACCTTGGCTATACATCTTTACGTGAGATACGTGGAAAAAGTAATTTATTACACCTCGTTGCGCATCCTATGATGGTCGGACAACTAGATATGACGGCCATGCTCGCGCCAGTAGAGCCCATAAAAATTACTGCTCCAGTGTACCTTGAAGCAAACTTTGATCATGACACGCAGTGGCTCACGCAGCTGAAACACAACTTGTTTGATAACCAGACTGAATACTTATCTCTGCCTCCCACCGCACTGAATAACTGCAACAAAACAATTGCAGGGCAACTGGCGATTGATATCGAGCGAACCCTAAATTATCAGCTAAGCGATGCAACCATTGCCGCTCATCCTGCAATGTATAGATTGAGTAATGGCAGAGTCGTGTTAAAAGGTAATACGCTCTCGTTGCATACGTATGGCTCAGCAGGCCAAAGTTACGGGGCATTTTTGAACACTGGTATGCAACTTCAACATACCGGTACTTGCAATGATGGTGTAGGTAAAGGCATAAGCGGCGGTCGCATACAGATCACAAGTCCTGTGTCACATGCAAAACAACCACTGACCAACAATGTACTGATCGGTAACTTTGCATTGTTTGGCGCAACCGGTGGTGAGTTGTTTATTGTAGGCCAAGCAGGCGACCGCTTTGGTGTGCGTAACTCAGGTGCCGTTGCCGTGGTGGAAGGGGTTGGTGATTTTTGCTGCGAATATATGACCAATGGTTCAGTGGTTAACTTATCTCATTACGGAAAGAATTTAGGTAATGGGATGAGTGGCGGTACCGCATACCAATACGATCCAAGCGGCAATATTGTCACGCAGTGCAGCCAAGACAGTGTCGTTGCTTTGCGCTTAGATGAACAAACGCCCTTGTGTTTAGGCCATGAAGCCGCGCTTTTGTATCATTTAGAATGCCATATTGATGCTACCGGCTCTACGCTCGCCCAATCACTGATTAATAACTGGGCTGAGCACAAGACGCATTTTTATGTCCTGATCCCAAAAACACTCTATAGCTATCATTGCCCAAATAATATTGTGGACTCTCATGAGCGCAGAACCATGCTTGAAGAGCTCTCACAAGCTTGGGCAAACCGCCTATTAAAAGAAGCTCAAATTGCATATCAACAAAACGAAAACGACGGTAAATACCTATTTGATGGCCAATTACCTGATTACGGAGACCGAGACACGAGTCTCATTTATCAATATGTGATCTCAGCGGGTGTATTTCATCGCGCCCATGAAGCTGCAAAAAAGTCAGCTTCACAGTCCACCGCGCATGCTAGCGAAGACAGCGCCAAATACTTGGTCACGACCCTTGATCGAAAGTTACAAGAAACACTGGTGAAAGATACCAAAGAGGCATTAGCCAGCTACGAAAGCGATGCGCTCAGCTGCTTACTCGCACAAAAGCGCGTGCAAGACTACAAAGACGCGTTAGAACGCCGCGAGGTTTGGGATAGTAATGCGTTTGGTACCAGCGTTTGGATATTACATCGCGATAACTGTGTCCAAGAGGCACTGCGTCAACATCGACCATTTGAACAACTGCTCGCGACCCATTTTTGCCATGTGCTAGTTGAAGCAATCCGCGCAACAGCATAAGTAAGGAAAAGTATTATGACACACTCAAATAACACCCAATTAGTCCCCTATTTACCAGAAAATATGCCATTCAATGATGACCAAAAGCAATGGCTCGGTGGCTTCTTAGCGGGTTTACATAGTCGCTTATTAATAAAAGAAGAAACGGTTGCGCAATCAGTTCAGCCAGCCATGCAAATTAAACCACTCACCATCATTTATGGATCGCAAACCGGTAATGCTGAAAACCTAGCTGAAGAAGCCGCACAAATGGCCAAAAACCATGGATTGTTGGCTTCGGTATTCGATATGGATGATATCTCTGTAGCACAGTTAAGTGAAGCAGAGCGACTATTAGTGATCTCAAGTACCTACGGTGATGGTGAAATGCCCGACAACGCACAATTATTGTGGGATGAAATAAATGCCGAGTCGGCACCGTCATTTGCATCAACCTACTTTTCCGTTTTAGCATTGGGTGACACCAATTATGATGATTTTTGTATTGCCGGCATTCAATGGGATGAACGCTTAGAGCAACTGGGTGCTACCCGAGTCGCACAACGTATAGATTGTGATGTGGCCTATGAAGCCCCAGCTGAACAATGGATGGCTGAAGCACTGCCCACAATCGCGCAAAAAGGTAGCTGTTCAGAGCAACCGTCGGCCCAAAGCTCTGAACAAAAGCCTAAAAAACACAAAGCCAAATTTAATAAAGAGTCACCACTGAAGGCTCAGCTATTAAGCAAAACGCGGTTAACCGATGATTGCTCAAGTAAAGAAACCATTCATTATGAACTCTCTTTAATGGGCTCAGGAGAACACTATGATGCTGGCGATGCCCTTAATATTATTGCTCACAACAGTGCAGCGCTCGTTAATGACTTACTCAGCGCACTGAATGCCAGAGCAGAGCAACATGAAACGTACAATGGTAAAACCGATCAGCTAGAATACATATTCACTGAATTACTCGAAATTCGCCAACCCAGTAAAGATCTCATTCATGAAATAGCACGTCAGAGTAGCTGCCCTGAGCTACTCTCCAGACTGGGCGATAATCAAGCCATGAGTGATTATTTATGGGGTGTTGACACGGTTCAGCTACTTAAGCGTTACCCAAATAGCGCTCTTTCACCGGCACAGTTTATTCAGTTTGCAAAGCCAATGGCACCCAGAGCCTATTCCATTTCATCAAGTCTCAAAAAGCACCCAGATCAAGTACATATAACCATTGCCAGTGTGAGATACACGCAAGATGAACGTCAACACAATGGAGTGTGTTCAACTTACTTAGCCGACCTGGTAAAAATAGGAGAGCCAGTAACTTGCTACTTTTCGGCCAACAAACACTTCTCTGTACCCAATGACTTAGCCGCCCCCATTATTATGATTGGCCCAGGTACCGGTATTGCACCATTTAGAGCATTCCTAGAAGAGCGAGAGGCCACACACGCCACAGGAGATAATTGGTTGTTTTTTGGTGACCGAAATGCAAAAACCGATTACTTGTATGAGCATGAGTTAACCCAGATGCAACAAGATGGTCTATTAACGCGATTAGACTTGGCCTTTTCTCGTGATCAAGCAGAAAAAATCTATGTACAAGATAAAATGTTAGCGCAAGGCGAAACTCTATTTAACTGGCTTGAAAACGGGGCGTATCTGTATGTCTGTGGCGATGCCTATAAAATGGCGAAAGATGTTGATGCAACGCTGCATACTATTGTCCAAAAGTACGGTCAATATGATGAAAGTCAAACGCAAGAATACATGGCCAATTTGAAAAAACAAAAACGCTATGTGCGGGACGTTTATTAAGAACGGGAAGCAACCTTTACGCTAAGATTTTAGGCGTAAAGGTTGTTTAAGTGGTACCACATTGCCTCCTAATTTTAGAAACACATGGCTAATTTGCTTATCTAACTTGGTGAGTTCGGCAATGCATTTCCCTTGCTGCTTTTGACAATTTTCACAGCGGTTATATTGCAATACAATACTATTTCTCAACCACAGCTGTAAGTCAGCAACACTTTGAACATCACCATAACGAATACATACTTGCTTTACTTTATGGCAAGCATCAAGAAATGCGGATAAATGGGCATACTCTGTTGGTGTGTGTTTTAAAATCATAGATTTAACACTGAGCTCTGAATTAGCATGATCAAACTCTTTTTTGTATGCATCGATTTCTAACACCAATCGCGTACTCATAAATCCCTCATCTCAGTTATTAACGAAACTCGTCATCCGTAGGGGCCAAGCTAGGCCCCATTTTTATGGCGACTTACTAAACAATATGACCCGTCTGAAGCATCACTCAACATGCCACTCATACTGGTATCTCTTTGGTTTTTAAACACCATCGTATTACTGTTTAATTTGCCTTGATATTGCCATTTTTTAAATACTTCCTCGCGCACCAAAATACACGGAGACTTTACAGTAAACGTTTCTTGAAATGTCACCGCGCACTGGCCTTGCGTATCTTTAGTGGCCGCATAAACCACATGGCTCTGTCTGTCTTTGTATTCGATCACCCCAGAAACAAAGCTACTAAGCAGTTGTTTGCTTTGACTGTTTAATTCAAGTAACCGGTGCTTATTTAGCCCAATGGTGTTTGTCGCAAGCTCTATCAGCTGCGCAGCACACACTGGGTTAGCCTTCGCCGCTAACACTTTTTCCATAGAGGTTTTTGCAAGACATGAGATGCTCAGCATCGCCAATAAGCATGCGCTTAACCATAAAATCAAACGGTTCATAATAACTCCCTAATTTGCGCCGCTAATTCATTAGGGGTTGTGGTATGACTCATGGCCGTGATCAACTTGCTAGATTTATCTAAAATATAAAACCGTGACGCATGCGATACGGAATACTCCATAAATGAGTCACTTAGGTTATTATTATCGTAAAACACGCCATACTGACCACTGACCGATTTAACTTGCTCTACCGTACCAGTAAGTCCCAAAATATCGTCATGAAAGTAGGCTGTGTATTCTTTTAATTCGGCAGGCGTATCACGGCTTGGGTCAACCGTCACGAATAACCCTTGAATGGCGTTTGGGTGACTCTTTTCGAGCCGCATCATTGCACCAGTTAAAACAGCAAGTGAATTAGGACACACTTCGGCACATGATAAATAGCCAAAGTACATCACTACCACTTGCCCTTTAAAATCATACAATGATACGGGGCCTTCACTACTTTGTAAGGTGAAGTCCCCGCCAAGCTCTGCAAAGGTCTTTTTCGGTTGATTAAAGTCTTTACTGGTTGTGGCTAAATAGAAAATCACTAAGCCAACAACCCCCAGTACACAACTGAGTAAAAACAATCTCCGTAAATTATTCCCTTGCATTTGTGTTACCTCACCGTGAGCAATGTTTGTGGTGCAAGACTGACAAAGTCCAGCGACATAAACACACTCAATGATGTGATCGCCAATATTGACACCAAAAATACACGCTTTGCCCATATGTGTTGTTCATAGCGACCAAAGTCAACAATGGTAATGGCTAACCACACCACACCAATCAGTAACGTTGAAACAGCGTATAAAGTCCCTACATAATTAAACACAAACAATGCCAATGCCATCAACGTAAACGCGACAATATAAGCCACCATGTGCTTGCGCGCTGACTCTATACCGTTAACCAGGGGTAATACCGGTATATTGGCCGCTTTATAGTCCTCAAAACGGTAAATAGCAATGGCATACGAATGTGGAATTTGCCATAAACAAAATGTCAGTAAAATAACCAACGCCCCCACATCAAACTGTGCTGTCACCGCGCAGTAACCAATAACCGGTGGGCATGCGCCTGAAATACTACCAATTAAAGTACCGTACACCGATTTGCGCTTATAATGCAGGCTATACAGCCCAACATAAACCGCAAAACCGATCACAGCAAATAGCACAGCCATCCCCGTAGTAAAGTACCCTAAAGTACCAAACCCAATCGCACCCAGTAACGTGGCATATAGCAAAGCACCATTAGACGTAATGACCTTTTTTACCAAAGCTCGGTTCTGCGTGCGCTGCATGAGCTTATCAATGTCTTGGTCGATCACATTGTTAAATACACAACCCGACGCTATGACGGCAGAGGTACCAATACACACTGCCAACAAGGTCACTAATTGAAAATCACCTTGTGCAGCAAGAAAATAACCTGCGACAGTGGCAATTAAATTGCCCATGATGATCCCAGGTTTAGTTAGCACTAAAAACTCTTTGAACATGCTAGTGGCCCATCAGCATATTGTGATTCAAATGCTCCATGATCCAAATAGAACCAATAACCACAATCGCAACAATAAGCACCACAAACACCGCTGAAGTAGTGTTCCAAATTTGTTCTGATGATGAATTCATATGCAAAAAGAAAATCAATTGCACAAATATTTGTGCAATTGCACAGACTAAAATCACCGTTAATGTCAACACCGGTGTCAGTAAGTCATACATCAACACGCTAAAAGGTATTGCCGTTAATACAATTGAAAGCATTAAACCAATTACATACTCTTTGACGCTACCATGCGCCGCGCCGCCGTGACTGTGATCAGTTGCAGTTGCAGTGCTCATTACATCACTCCTAATAAATACACTACGCTAAACACACAAATCCAAATAATATCAAGGAAATGCCAGAACAAACTTAAACAAGACAAACGTACTAAGTTATCTTCGGTAAAGCCGTCTCTTTTAAAATGTGCAAACAACACCAACATCCAAATACAGCCACCGAGTACGTGTAACCCGTGCGTGGCAACTAAGGCATAAAACGCAGACCAATACGCACTGCTTTGTGGCGTCGCGCCTTCGCTACTAAAATGATAAAACTCATAAAGTTCCATCCCGAGAAAGCCTAACCCCAGTGCCAATGTGAACACCAACCATGAGATCATGCCCTTCATATGCCGTTTATTGGCATGAAGCATTGCCATACCAAAGGTAAAGCTACTAAACAACAACAGCGCTGTTTCTACAGCGACAAAGTTCAAATCAAACAAGTCTTTTGGGGTTAATCCTCCCGCATACCCACCACTGAGTACCGCATACGTTGCAAACAAAGTTGCAAACAAAATGCAGTCGCTCATGATGTAAATCCAAAAACCAAATACCGTATCACCACCTGAGTCATGATGATCGTGGTCATGATGATCTATTTCATCATGACCAGTTGCGTGACTTTGAGACATAGTTAACTCTAATCCTCTTTTAACTGTTAGTTTGAGCGTGCTGCCTAACAGCATCTAGATGTTTTGCTTCAATTTCTTCTACCTGCTCAACTGGCACGTAATAGTCTTTATTACGTTCAAATGAGTACATGATCCAAGATGCAATCATGCCAAGGAAACCAAATGCAGCCATCCACCAAATATGCCAAATAAATGCGAAACCCATCATTAATGAGAAAGCACTGATCACCACACCTGCCCAAGTATTTTTAGGCATATGGATTTTTTTATATTTATCCGGTGCTTGGTATGCTAATCCGTGCTCTTTCTTATAATAATGTTCATCTCTGTCGTGAATTTTCGGCAGCTCTGCAAAGTTGTAAAATGGCGGAGGTGAAGACGTTGCCCATTCAAGCGTCCGTGCATTCCAAGGATCGCCCGTCACATCTTTGTTTTTATGGCGGTCACGAATACTGACAAAAATTTGATAGAACTGCGTCATAATCCCAGCCAACACAATCAATGCACCACCAGCAGCAATCCACAATAACGGTGTCCACTCTGGGTTATCGTAATAGTTCAGACGACGTGTCATACCGTTAAAGCCCAAAATATACAGTGGCATAAAGGCTGCGAAGAAGCCGATAGTCCACAACGCACAGGCTATTTTTCCAAGCTTTTCATCGAGCATAAAACCTGTTGCTTTCGGGAACCAATAAGTCATACCCGCAAAATAGCCAAATACGGCGCCGCCAATGATCACATTATGAAAGTGAGCGATAAGGAACAAACTGTTGTGTAATACAAAATCGGCTGCTGGCACCGCCAACATGACCCCTGTCATCCCACCGATTGTAAAGGTAAATAAGAAGCTACATGTCCACCACATTGCCGCTGAAAATTCGACGCGACCTTTATACATGGTAAATAGCCAATTAAATATCTTCACCCCGGTGGGGACGGATATGATCATGGTGGCAATGCCGAAGAAGGCATTCACACTCGCCCCAGCCCCCATAGTAAAGAAGTGGTGTAACCAAACGACCATAGACAGCACCATGATCACCGCCGTCGCCCACACCAGTGACGTATAACCAAATAAGCGTTTGCGAGAGAAGGTCGCCGTTATTTCAGAGAAAATACCAAAAGCAGGTAAAATTAAGATATAAACTTCTGGGTGACCCCATGCCCAAATGAGGTTCACATACATCATCTGGTTACCACCAAGATCATTGGTAAAGAAATTAGTACCGATATATCTATCAAGGGTCAGTAAGGTAATGGTCACCGTTAAAATAGGGAACGAGATAATGATCAATACGTTCGCACACAACGAAGTCCACGTGAATACAGGCATTTGCATTAACTTCATGCCAGGCGCACGCATTCTAAGAATCGTTACGAAGAAATTAACACCCGTAAGCAAGGTCCCTATCCCTGAGATCTGTAACGCCCAGAGCCAATAATCAACCCCGACCCAGGGACTGTACTCCAACCCAGATAAGGGAGGATATGCCAACCAACCGGTTGCGGCGAATTCACCTACAAACAGCGACACGTTAACTAATACTGCACCGACCACAAATAGCCAAAAGCTCAATGAGTTTAAGAAAGGAAATGCCACATCTCTTGCGCCAATTTGCAGTGGCACCACAATGTTCATTAACCCCACGACCAATGGCATGGCGACGAAGAAGATCATGATCACGCCATGGGCAGTAAATATTTGGTCGTAATGTTCAGGAGGTAAATAGCCCGCGCCAACACTGTCGGCGGTGGCAAGAGCTTGCTGCGCTCGCATCATCAGGGCATCAGCAAAACCACGCACTAACATGATGATCGCGGCAATAATATACATTATGCCTATTTTTTTATGGTCAACCGACGTGATCCATTCGTCCCATAGGTAACGCCACTTACCCATTTTGGTTATTAATGCGAATAAGAAGATACCACCCAACGCAACGGCAATCATTACCGGCAAAATAACCGGGTCATGGACTGGGATAGAATCCCATGTCAACTTACCCGTAAGCGGATCTGGATCTGTAATAATGGTGGCTTTACTGCCCATTTTGTACCCCAGTATATTTTTCTATGGTTTTCTTGAAATGCAATGGATCAACATCGGCGAAATGTTCAACCTCATTGTCTTTAGACTTTACGGTCAATGCTTGATAAGTCGTTTCATCCAGTACTTTCGGAGAGGTTTTAACTTTATCAACCCACTGCTCAAATGCTTCATCTGATACAGAATGCGTTTTAAACTTCATACCCGAAAAACCAAACCCACTGTAGTTTGCCGATAAACCTCTAAACACCCCTTCTTCCGATGCCATCAGGTTCAAACGGTTTTCCATACCTGCCATGGCATAAATTTGACTTCCCAAACGAGGTATAAAGAATGAATTCATCACCGTATCTGAGGTGATCAAAAATTCGATGGGTTTATTGACCGGAATAGCAATTTCATTCACCGTAGCAATTTGTTGCTCAGGATAAATAAATAGCCATTTCCAATCTAATGCCACAACCTGAATAGTGAGCGTATCTTCATCTTTCCCCAGAGGTTTTCTTGGGTCGAGTGAGTGTGACGTGACATACGTCACATACGCCAATGCCGCAACAATTAAGCAAGGAACTAACCAAACAATGACTTCGATTTTGGTTGAATGCTCCCAATGAGGCTTATATTCAGCCTTGGTATTACCCTTTCTAAATTTGTAAGGAAAATATATCGACATAAACAAAACAGGAATAATGACGATTAAGAGCAAGCCAGTAGAGATTAAAATAAGGTCTTTTGCCTGTTCACCAATCGGTCCTTTCGGGTCAAACAGTGCCAGTTCACAACCACTCAGAGACAGCATGAGCATAATAATAACGAAGCTCAGCAACAACTTTTTAAGCATACGAAACCTATCTGATTTCCATTCTACGCCGATATTTACCCTTCGTATTCAAAGCATAATCACAGTTTAGAATATTTTAATTTATATGATAATAATTACCATTTGCATTTTCGTTGCGATCTTAAATGTTGTTAGACAGAAACTCAACCCCTTACTTGATGTAGATCAAAGATTTTTTTTATCTTTTGACGTATGGCAACTACACTAATTTAAGGTCATATCAATCAAGTATTTATTGGGGGCACAATGAAAAGACTGTTTTATGCGACCAACAACCTAGATGATGCAGAGTCTATTTCCGATGAGGTACATAAGTTAGGCATAGACGATCATCACTTTTATGTGCTCAGTCGCGACGATAGTGGCATCAAATCTCATCATTTGCACGGCTCATCTAACATTGATAAAACGGATATTATTGCCGCTAAAAAACGTGCAAAAATAATGTCTTTCGGGTTATCAGCCATTATCGTTGCAATCATTGCACTGTCAACTAACACGCTTAATAGTCAATTACTTTGGGCCATATTTGCCGCGATATGTGCTTATGTAGTGATAAACTTTATATTGCTCATTACGGGTGGATCATTCGATGGATACTTTAAATCAGTCATTAATGAGCGACTCGACTCAGGTGAAGTCATTATTATTATTGATGTAGAAAAAGCGCAGTCGAAAAAAGTCGAACAACAACTCGATGCCCATGCCCAAGCACAGTTTTTAGCCGACAGCTCTAATTTGGCTTCGCCTATTCCTGATTAAGAAAATTAGCCAATATGCTGAATAAAATGCAAGTTAACCACCTGTGCCGTCAGTAGCACCCTGTTGCTTGGCGAAGGTGGCTTAATAAATTCAAAGTTGATATTTACTCTCTAACTATTATCAATTATTTATACAATCTGTACGGCAACCTACCCCACCGCACGTTGTTGCAAGCTACTGTTACGTATCGTAAAGGCTTTTTCATGTACCGAGCTGACAAAGTGCCATTCACTGTCCACTGAATCAGCAGTAAATGTGACGGTCATAAAACCACGCTGATGAATATTAGCAAAGTCCAGATCGTCAATTAACAGTTGTAGCGCGTTCGCAAATTGCTTAGCTTGCTCATCTGGCAATTTAAGGTAGTACTCTAATCCTGGAGAACTCACACCTGGTGTTGCAAACTCATAGCCGCACACATCTCCTTGTGCATTACATAATCTACCCGACCACGCATTATGAGTATCACCAGCAAGCACCACTAAGTTTTTGTTTGCCACTTTTGCCGTCTGTAACACTACTTCACGTTCAACAGGGTAACCATCCCAGGCGTCTAAATTGTAAGGTGCCACAAAATTGACTCTCGTCAACTCTTGTTCCGTTAGAGATGGATCCCCCTCCTTTGCGCGCCCTTTAATTTGTGCTAACGCTAACAATTGCTCCGCCATTGACGTTGATGGATTCGCCAATGCAGTCAATAACTCAGCAGGCATCATCATTTTAGTCATCAACACTTGTTGCCCCAACACTTGCCATTTAGCATTCGACGTTTTCATACTATCTGTCAACCAGGTGAGCTGTTTTGTGCCCAGCAATTGTTGCTTAGGTGTAACTAAATCAGCCTGAAAACCTGTAAAGTCCATCGCTCCAGAAGTTGTATCTAGGTAATCCTGATACTCTAGTGGTTTTGCTCGAGCTTCATTGCGCGTATCGAGCATATAAAGCGACACCAAATCACCAAATTCGAACTTCCTGTATAGCGCCTCTGTCTGGTCTATTACATATGGACGAACGGGCATCCATTCATAATACGCTTGCAGTGCCGCAAGTTTTCTCTCACTAAACTCTCCCTCTCCTGCATTATGATTTTCAGCACCTGTTGTGTAGGTATCATTACATATTTCATGGTCATCCCATACAGCAATAAAAGGCGCTTTTTGATGCAATGCCTGCAACCCATCGTCTGTTCGATATTTGGCGTAGCGTTTTCGATACTCTTCAAGCGTAATAACTTCATCACTATTATCATCATCAAGCGCTCGACCTAAGGCTTCGGCGCGTTCGGTTGCATATTCACCCATGCCGTACTCGTAAATGTAATCGCCTAGGTGTAATACCGCATCAAGGTCATTCATTGTAGCCGCGTGTGCGTATGCGTGAAAATAACCTGCTGGGTAATTAGCACAGGACAGCACCGCAAACTTAACCTGAGATACGTCACTTTGCGGAAGCGTTTTACATTGCCCTATGGGGGAAACCGTGCCATCAGTAACAAATCGGTAATAGTATCGAGTATTGGCTTTTAAACCTGCTAAATCAACTTTGACGGTATAATCACTGTTCTTCAATGCAACCACGCTCTGGCTCATAGCAGCAACCGTAAATTCATCTTCCTCAGACACTTGAAGTGTTAAGTTTATATGATTAGGGTCACCCTCTGGTGTCACTCTTGTCCACAAGATTACACTATCTGCTAGCGGATCCCCGCTGGCAACCCCGTGTTTAAAATTAATTTCAACTTCGTTACTCGCGAGTGAGGCTTTATCATGACTGCTGCCACAGCCGACCAATGATAGAGCGACGGTTGTAGCCCCCATACCAAGCAAAGCGCTTTTCATAAAATCACGACGTGATAACGTGCCCATTATTGTTCCTTACATCACTACTTTAATTGAAGAACCAGCATAATAATGATGAGAGATGACAATTGTACGACTGGTCACACCACAATGATGAATTTGCTCACTAAGTAGATACCAAGTGACTTCATTGTTAGATGTGTGGAATATTAAAGTAACTCCATACTTTTATTATGAAATATTACTGGTTAGCTTGAACAATTTTTATGCGTCAATAGATGTTTACTGCATAGCAATGCTTAACTGGCGCCAAATACATGCATCACCTCTTCATTTTCTATATGATGCCGCCCAAATATAATTCTAATGAATAGGATAAAAAGTATGAGTAACGCCTCAGAAGCGATATCACACGATATACCTTCAGACAGTAGAGGACGCTGGAATCAGCATGATACACAGTGGGTGCTAAGCTTATTTGGTACCGCCGTCGGTGCTGGTATTTTATTTTTACCCATTAATATTGGGATCGGTGGTTTCTGGCCATTACTGATCATGACCATATTGGCATTCCCAATGACGTATTTAGCACATCGAGGGTTGGCCCGTTTTGTACTGTCTTCGAAGCAAGCTGATGCAGACTTTACAGATGTTGTTGAGGAGCATTTTGGTGCGGGAGCCGGGCGGTTAATTTCGCTACTATACTTTTTTTCAATTTTTCCTATTTTACTTATCTATGGTGTCGGATTGACCAATACGGTCGATAGCTTTATCGTTAACCAGTTAGCATTAGAGTCACCACCAAGAGTGGTTCTTTCCGGTATATTAGTTGCTGGCATGATTGCAATTATGATGGGTGGTGAAAAGCTACTGATGCGCACTTTTTCAGCACTTGTATATCCATTAGTCGCAGTACTTTTATTCTTATCATTATATTTAGTCCCCAATTGGCAAATCCCAGTTATCAATACACCCGATGCGGTAAGTCTTACCCAAACCCTATGGTTATCAGTACCAATTGTGGTGTTTTCTTTTAGTCATGCCGCGGCTATCTCAAGCTTTGTGAATGTACAACGCCGTCATTATAAAGAACGTGCAGTTAGCAAATCAGAAAAAATTCTGCAATGTACATCAATCATGTTGATAGTATTTGTGCTGCTATTTGTATTCTCTTGTGTATTGTCTTTATCACCCGAGCAAATGACGCAAGCAAAACAGGCGAACGTCTCGGTGCTGTCTTACTTGGCCAATGTTTATGACAACCCCTATATTGCGATGCTGGGCCCTCTGGTGGCTTTTATTGCTATTATGTCATCATTTTTAGGCCATTTTTTAGGTGCACGAGAAAGCTTTAATGGCTTAATGAGTAAGCAAACATCACTCACAATCGCCACGATAGACAAACTGGGTGTCGCACTGATGTTTATCGCTATTTGGGTCTGTGCCTTACTTAATCCTAGTATTCTCGATATGATGGGCGCTATTTCCGGACCTATTATTGCCATGATTTTATTTATCATGCCAACGATTGCTGTCTATAAAGTACCTGCATTGCAACAATACAAAGGAAAACTAGGCACGTACTTTGTTTTAGCTGTCGGCTTACTGTCTGTGTCGGCATTACTGTTTAATATGCTTGGATAATACCTGATATAAAAGAGACTCAGTGGTTAAAACTGAGTTTCTTTTATAAACTTCTACGAACTAACGTACGCCAACAAACCGACGTCTTAACACGCCCATCATCAGCACGATACTAAAAAATAACGAGCCACTTGATGAAGACCCTGTCGGTTGTGGTTCAGGTGTTGGTGTAGGCACTTTATTTACTAAAACATTAACTGGTGGAGACAAATCATTCGCCGTTGTTGGATCTGAATCAATGATAGCAACGCTCGTCACGGATACGAGGTTACCTCCATCTGGGTTTGTATCGGTATCCACACATTGAGCCGATGTATAATTCACTACAGGCACCTCACCGCATCGATTTAAGTTCGAAATTTTATCAACAATCGCCATCCCCTGAGTGCCAATCACTTCCCCAAATACAGTATAACCCCCATTATCAGAGTCTAAGCTTGTACTATTATCCTTCAAATTTATATACCACTGACTGGTTGCGCTATTTGGCTGGTTTTGCAATTTAGCCATCGCAATGGTGCCACGAACATTAGACAACTTAGGCTCATTTACAACGGGTGTATTTGTTTCTATCGCAGTAAGTGGAATACTCCCATCATATTTATACCCTCCACCTTGAATAACAAAGCTTGGTACACTGCGATGCACTGTAGAGTCAACATATCGCTGTTGATTGACATAGCGTAAAAAGTTATCGACCGTCTCTGGCGTTATTTGATCATATAAATTGACCTGAAAAGACCCTTGGGTCGTTTGAAACTCAACAATCGTTGCAGACGTATTAAAGCAAGCACAAAGTGCTGTTGCTACGACTAATTCTTTTATTTTATTCATATATAGCTTCCTATAGGGTCAATCCATGCGGTAAAACTAATGTTAATAGCACAGAGGATAACGACTATAAAAATAAATAACCATATAAAGAGAGCATAGTTACAAAACATAACATCTTTAATGAGTTATATTACAAACACACGTCATGGAATAGTCGGACAATTGCCAATTTAGGCATAACCTCATCACATAAAGCACATCACTATGACTATCCTAAAAAGCACATTTTTCCCCAATCCTATCGTTTATTAATTTTTTCATATTTGGCTATGAAAGAATGTATGAATGGTAAAAGTAAGGAGGGACTAACTTGAGCATCATAGCAACAGCACCGCAAGAAAGTTTTATGGATACAGCTAAGTTATGCATTACGCGAATTAATGAGAGCTTAAATCCACCAAATTTCATACACTTGCTCAACAACACACCTTTTATATTGCATGGTGAATATAAAAACGATACAGCCTGTATCCCTTTAACTTTTATTGGCGTACACGAAAGTCAGTTATTATCCCATGCACAATTTAAAGGTCACCTCACAGACCTAACAAATGAGATCCGCAATCATGACTATATGGATGAAGCATTATTAATCATTTTAATCACACGCAGAAATAGTCAGCCCATGTTAGCGCTATTCTCAGAGTTTGAGACGCTTAACAGGCAACTCCCCTCAATAGATATATTAGCGCGCATGATCACCTGCACTGAAATGGCAAAATTGTTTCAAAGACAGAGCTTTCAGTAATTTTTTATATTGTTACTTTGTTAACATAAACATTCAGGTAGGATACAAAAAGCACAACAAAACGAAATGACAGCGCTATCATAAATAAGATTAAATTTATAAACTTATAACAATTGCAGCACTGGGAAGTTATCGTTACTATTGTTGCAAACCAAATGATTTAAATGAATTATCTTGTATAACTTGCGACATTTTTTTTATCTAGACGACAACGCTCAACTACCGCAAAAAACGGTCATTTGGCGGATCAGTGCTCTTCGCATCATTTTAGTAACCATGTTGAGTATCTGCGTTGTCATATTACTCCATAACCTTCACGCCTTAAATGACACAAAAAATACTCAGAACTTACAAGTTGCACTGAGCTTAACGACCATTTTGGCCGCTCTGTTATGCTTAAGCCAAAAATTCTACCAGCTCTGTGCGCATGCTTTATTATTAGTCATTATTGCAGCAGCAATCTCAATAAACCTGTTTACTCCTGCATTGCAAGTAGCACAAATAGGTTCGATTTTTACCTACGTTACCCCCATCATTGCGTTATTATTAATCGGACAAAAAACGGCCTCTTGCTACGCAATCCTTAACCTAGTCCCTCTGTATTTTATTTTTCAAGATCTCAGCACCTCAGTGCTCAATGCCCAAAATGAAGTGCTCAATAACGCCAATTATTACGTTCATTGCTTAGTGTTTTTCTTTTTCAACATTTGTATTCCTTTAGCGGTGTGGAGAACAAGCTTGGCAGCAAACCGCCTACATAAACAGTTTCAAAAACACACAAAGCTTTTAGAGAAACAAAAGAACTTATATCGGAAATTCTTTCAAAAAGCCTATTCTGCGATCATATTAGTCAACGAAGAACAGCAAATAGTTGAAGCAAACCAAAAAGCTAAACAGCTATTAAACTTATATCATCACCCGTTACCTTGCCCTATTAGCCATGTCTTAAATGCGGCACTTGATCACACCACAAAACTCTATAAGGTCAACAATGCTATTGTACAAATTGACGCGCAAGAGCATCATGAGAAATCACTATCAGCATGGTATTTAAGTGACGCATCAGAACAATTCTACTTACAACAGCAATTCAAAGCGCTCGGAGCCCAACACCATCAAACAAAATATTTCAATACCCACGTCAATTTGCCAAATACGACATGGTTAACAGAACAAATTGACACAGCCATTCAAGGAGGAGAACCCTTTGCGATAGCCATTGCAGATAATCAAAACTTACAAATGTTGGAACACGGTATCACCGCTGAACAAAGGAAGTTGCTATATAAACATATTAATAAGCTGTTTGAGCACTACCCTCAAGCTGGCAGTTCTGTTGCTTATTTAGGCTCGGGTAGAATTGGTTTTATTGCTCAGCACAGTGAGTCATTACTAACAGTTGCCAAACATTGGCAGAATAATTTGGACTTTTGGGTGAAGCTTGGAGAGCTACAATACCATGCAAAATATGCCATTTCTCTCGCTGCCTACCCTCAGCATGGATATAGCGCTGAACGTCTAATCAAAAACGCAGTGCAAGCATGTGAGCTGCGCCAGTCAAACTCTTTATGCTCTATTTTTGACTTTAGTATCAAAAAACAACGACTCGCTCGCCACGAAATGGCACTTTTACTTGAAAAGGCACTTGAACAAGATGAACTTGAAATATACTTACAAGGTAAGCATTTCTCTTGCAGTCGCCTTATTGGTTTTGAGGCGCTAGCACGCTGGAATTGTAAATTGCTTGGTTTTGTACCTGCAGGCGAATTTATTGCTATCGCCGAAGAGTTTGGCTTAATTGAGATGCTGACCCAGCATATTATAAGAAAATTATGCCAAACTCTATCTCGTTATCCTGAGCTACCAATTCCCGTTGCAGTGAATGTCAGTGCACAAGACTTAGAACAAGACGACTTTGCCACTCAAATAAAAACTCACTTATCGGATCACCGACTCAGTCCTAGCGCAATTGAACTTGAATTAACCGAATACAGTATTGCAAATGACAGAGCACATACTTTAATGCAATTAAAGTCGTTAAGTCAGCATGGCGTAAAAATTGCGATCGATGACTTCGGCACAGGATACTCAAATATCGCCCGCTTAATTGAATACCCTATCACTCGCCTTAAATTTGATCGCAGCTTACTCGATCGAATTGATAGCGACAGAAACCAACACGCATTACTCAGTGGAATGGTAAAAATATGTGCTGAAATGGGGATTGCGGCACTCGCTGAAGGCGTTGAAACACCTATACAACGTGACGCACTCGCAAGCCTAGGTATGCAAGAGTTTCAAGGCTATTTATACTCAAAGCCTCAGCCTATAGAGCAAGTGCTGAGTGAATTCGTCAATGAAATACAAAGTGGGCTGCGTACCTACTAAACCAGATGTAAACCCGATAGCCTCAATAATGACAGCGGCTAATCGCCGCTTCAATCTTAAAATATGCTTTAAGCAGGTGGGCGCTACAACTTAAAGCGTGAAACCAATTCTTTCAAACGCATATACTCCCCTTCCAGTTCATTACAACAACCTGATGCGCTATCGATTGATTGATTGTTATTCGATGCGAGTTCACTTATAGAAGAGACCTGCTGTGCCATATCACGAGCAACCGCACTTTGCTCCGCAGTGGCAGTGGCAACTTGTGAATTATAACCTTCAATTTGCGCCACCTCTTGGTTTATTTCTTCAAACGAGCCGGTCACCTTGTTTGTGGTATCTAAGGTATCTTCTACGCTACCTAACGCAATTTTCATGGTGCTCACAGTTTGTTGTGTTCCATGTTGCAGCGTTTCAATAATAGTTTGAATTTCTTTTGTAGAGTCTTGGGTTTTTTGTGCCAAAGAACGCACTTCATCCGCAACCACAGCAAACCCCCGCCCTTGCTCACCCGCACGAGCTGCTTCAATTGCCGCATTCAATGCCAACAGATTAGTTTGTTCAGCTATGCCTCTGATCACTTCCAAAACAGAACCTATATCATTACTGTCTTTTGCAACTCTATCAACGCTATTAGATGTCGTTGAGATCGTTTCTTTCAACGTCTCATTGTGATGCATATTTGCTTCTACATTGCGCTTTCCAACATTAACTTGATCCACCGCTGCATGCGTTGCATGATTGGAGCTTTTTGCTGATTGCGCTAATGAATCTGACGTCTGAGCCATCTCTTCTATTGCAGCAGACAACCTCAATGTCATTTCTGACTGCTCTTCTGACTGTGTTGTTACAATATTAAAGTTATCTCTCAATGCCGTCACTGAACGACTTAAATTAATCGAGGACTCTGATACCTCTTGCATGGCTTCGTTGATACTTTGCATCATTAAATTAAACGAGCGCTCAACTTGGCCAATTTCATCTTTGTCCGATTTTCCTGTTCGCAAATCGGCTCTCAAAGACAAGTCGAGGCTATTCGCTACCGTCATTACAAAATCGTTCAGTTGTAATATTGGCTTAGATAAATAACTTCCTAATACCCAAGCAGCAGTTAAGCCTAAAGTAATAATTATCAAGGTACTAATAGCAACGGTAGTTACCAGCGTATTGTGGATACCATCCAAGGCAGCAAACCCTTCAGATTCATCTATTTCACTTAGAATTGCCCACTGAGCACCACCTACTTGTATCATGCCATATGCCGACGCAACTTTGACTCCTCTATAATCCTCAACGAGCTCAAAGTTTTGCTCGCCTCGCAACGCTGAGCGCACCGCCTTTGTATCTACTGGTGCAATGCCCAAAGACGAGTCCCGCGTATCAATTTGTTTTATAATGTCACTAGCAATACCCGATTGACTCAATGCCGCTAAGTATGCTGATTTATCTTCCAATAAAAACCGGCTTTGTGAGCGCATAAGTCGGTCTTGGCCAACCAAATACGTTTCACCCGACAACCCTAAACCTCGAGATTGCCACTGTTGTTGATACGTCATAATGTCATTAATTCGATCGACGGGCGCTTGTAAAATCAACACACCTATGATGTTGCCATGTTTATATATAGGTGATGAGAAAAACGCGGCTGGCGCTTCATATGATGGTGTATATGGCTGAAAATCAATGATTTTCACTTCACCATCGGATAAGTTCATTCCGGCCTGAAAAGCTTTCCCCAGGCCTGAATTAGCATACGCCCCACTTTTTAATGACGTGGCAAAGTCTAGCTCTTTAAATACCGAATAAACCACATTCCCCGTATTCGCGTCTGCGATAAAAATATCATAGTAGCCAAAGGCCTCTAAGATTTTTTTATACGCCGTATGGTATTGAATATGTGCATCTTGATAGGCACTGCCATCGCTGGGGTTAATAAGTTCACTTTTACTGCCCAATGGATGCGAGTTATTCGCAATATAAGTATATTGTAAAGCTCGACCATTGTCTGACAGCGCATTTTTCAGCCGTTGTACATCTATCGCTTTCCCATCATTGAGCGATGTATAGGTCGTTAAGAATTGTTGCTGATAGAACTGCGATAACTTATTATCTATTTGATTAGATGCAGTACCAGTATCTGACAATCCATACTGTTCGAACGCTCGGCTAAATTTTGTCGTTGCATCCACTGTCATTGTTGAGCTAGCTAACGTGGTAATGTGTTGCTCTATATTTTCTATGTAGCTGACAATTTGTTCAGCTTTAGCATCTCTTAATCCCACTAACCTGTTTTTGAGTTGCTCTTCCAGCGCCTTTGACGTCATCGATTCCGCAATGGTTGTCAGTACTATGGATGTTGCAAGTACGCCAACAGCTATGATAATCGCTACATTCATAACAATTTTTGTTTTTATACGCACACTACTACCTCACCTTTAAAAACATAAAATATTCCTTAAGTGTCTTATAAAATTAGTTGAGTTAACCGTAATAGCCAAACCAAAAACCCATAAAAAAGTATTTATTTTTCATATGACTGACTATACGGCGAGTTGACTAACTAAATATCTACGCGATATTAATACCATCACAATATATCGCTTAATTTGACGTTTGTATGACAACTGGTATCTTTGCATAAGTGAGTATGCTGAAAGAGGTAATTGATACTCTAATTGACTAGGGGCTGTTGATCTTTTAGGTTCATTTTTGCAGCAGTTTGATTGGCTTTTATACAAGGCAGAGGCTGCGTAGCATGGTTATTCCATGTGAGTCAGCCGATAACATAGTAGAAAAGCCAATCAAACGCTGCCTACCGGTTCTTTTGAGCACCCCTTTCTCTTTGTTGCTTAATATTCGCTTAGATTACTAGGCCACATATTAAGCGCCGCGATAAAGCATGCTCAAAGAGAACAAAAAATAGAACAGCAAAGATCAACAGCCCCTAATCTATATTAAATAAGCAGCTAAATAATACAGGTTTAAATTACTGGGGAATGCCTTTGTTTAAATTTAATTGTTACTCCTCAAATAGCACTGATACACCACATGCGCTCAATGAGATTGAGGCACAGCTTAATCACACACATAACGCCACATTTTTAATTGTTTATTTTGATGTGCAATTAAACGCTGGAGTAATTTGGCAATGGCTATCAGCGCAGTTTGAGAATACACAATTCATTCTAAGCAGCTCATGCCAAGGGAGCTTTTGCCACAATAAATACTATAATCACGCTTTTGCTACGCTCACACTAATTAGCATCAACGACCCATCAGGCTGTTATTTTGTCAGCCCAGGTAAACGAAATAACTTATCTACATTTGACACAGCGCAAAGTGCCACTAATCAACTACTCAAAAACACCTTCAGCGAATCACCTGAGTTACTTTGGATCACCCTCTCGCCAGGAGATGAAGAGCAGGCCATAGCTGGAATACAAGCAGCTATCGGGCAACGAGTCCCTATTATCGGAGGATCAGCATCAGATAACGATGTGTCTGGTCAATGGCAAGTCTACACACATCACACAGCAACTCCCTGTAGCATGGCCATCGCGAGTCTAACGCCTTCGGTGGCCGTTTCATTTTCATTCTCTTCTGGTTATGCTCCATCAGGTCTCACAACCAAAGTCACACAAGCTTCTGGTAGAAATGTTGCTACACTCGATAATACGCCCGCGGCAATACGGTATAATCAATTAACAAATGGTACCATTTCGCAAAGTCTTAAGGGAGGTAACATTCTAGGTCTGACTTCCTTTCATCCAATAGGCCGAGAAGTTAGTAAAGATGAGTATTTACTGAGTCACCCAGAAAATGTCCACTCAAATGGCACTCTATCGTTATTCTCCAGCTTAGATGAAGGCGATATTCTCCATATTATGCATGGCTCAACCGACAGTTTGCTCCGCAGAGCACACCAAGTGATTCATAATGCGCAGCACACACTTGATAACCCCGCTCTGTCAGGTTGCATGCTTATTTATTGTGCTGGCTGCATGCTCAGCGTCAAGTCTCAATTTGAACAAGTTACTAAGAACATTTGCCAAGATTTTAACAATGTACCTGTCGCAGGAGTCTATACCTTTGGTGAACAAGGTTGCTTTTTAGACGGCCAATCTCGACATGGAAATTTAATGATTTCTGCTCTCGTATTTGGTGTCACACATGATTAACAGCGAACATCAGCAACTTATCGAAGACAATGAACGATTACTTGAAAAAGTAGCAAGATTAGAGCGAGCAGTCGAAGTTTCACACGCACAACAAGCAGAGTCTCTCGTGTTATTAGAGGGCATGAGCGCCTCTTTACAAGCATCTACAGTTGAGCAAATATATCAATCCGTGTTCTCTACACTTAAAAAACAAACGCCTTTCGACACAGCCCTGTTACTCACACCAGCCATGCCGGGTACACTTAATGTAGCAGCCACAAGCAACAATGTAACTATGCAGCAAAACATTATTGTCGACCCCCTCTTAAAATCAGTGTTGACGGGGCCTGCAAAAGCCATCATTGATATACAACTACTCAATCCTGACTGGTTGCCAACACTGACAGCGCCCCACCATCACAGCGCACTCATTGCATCATTCAGCTATAAAAGCTCGGTCTGCTTATTGATGCTTTTTGATATAAATAAAGGTGCTTATTTACGAAAAGATGCCCAAGCAATCAACCGGATCACCGGGCTTATAGAGCAAACACTAGATCAAGTAGAAAAGCGCTTTATAGAACTAGAAGCACAACAGTTACGTGTCGAGTCTGAACGCGTACAAGGCAATCTACTACGTCAAGAAAAAATGGCTTCTTTGGGGCAGTTAGCCGCAGGAATAGCACACGAGATCAATAACCCTATTAGCTTCATTGGCAGTAACTTGCAACTCATGCAAACGCAAGTCAAAAACTTGTATTTATTCCATCAGAATCTCAGTAAACAGCTTGCACCTAGCAATCAGCGTCTCTTTACATTAATGGCAGAAACCTATCCATGTGACTTTCTTGAAAGTGATTTCAATGAACTCTTTAATGATTGTAGGGAAGGTGTCGAACGGGTGAGTCACATTGTGAAGTCATTAAAAACCTACTGCCAAGCCAATGACAGTAACTGGCAGTTAAATAATGTTTGCGAAGGATTTAGCCTCACTCTAAAAATGCTTGAAAATCAATTAAAATATAATTGTGTCATTTCAGAGTATCACGCTGATATTCCCGACAGTTACTGCATCAACAGTGAGCTAAATCAAGTGTACTTAAATTTGTTACTTAATGCTGTACAAAGTATGCATGGTCACGGCGAAATAATCATTCGTAGTTACGCTAAAAACAATACCATTTTTATAGAAGTGCAAGACAACGGTATGGGTATTGCGCCCTCTAAAATTAACCAAATCTTTGACCCTTTTTATACCACCAAAGAAGTTGGTCAAGGTACCGGCTTAGGACTCTCTATTTCACATGCTATTGTGAAAAAACACCAAGGAGAAATACATGTTAAAAGTAAAGTAAATCATGGAAGTACATTTACTATTGCACTTCCTGTTTTATCGCTTCCACCGACCTGAATACGCAAAACTGGTCTATTGAATCCATGCCACTAAATATAAGATCTATTTTTACACAAAAAACACACAGCCAAAAGGGAAGTATTGGGGTTGGCTTTTTTCTATAAAATTAATTGACGCAATACGTACAGATTTCAGCTTATAAAATAACGCTTATAGTCAAGAATATTGATATGAGTACACACATAAAAAAACGCCTAATTAAGGCGTTTTTTTAAATGCCACACTGTAAGTAAAGTGTACGCGATGTTGCGTTTATCGACTATGGGTATGTATAGCTTGACTGCAAACCAAGTGGAAAACCCAGTCCCCAATATGCAAGCAAAAATAAACTCCAACCGATTAAAAATGCGATTGAGTACGGTAACATCATCGCAATCAGCGTTCCAATTCCGGTCCCTTTAACATACTTCTGACAATACACCACAACTAACGGAAAGTATGGCATCAAAGGCGTAATAATATTCGAACTAGAATCACCGACGCGATAGGCCGCTTGTGTTAAATCAGGAGAAATACCTAATTGCATTAACATTGGCACAAAAATGGGCCCTAACAAGGCCCATTTAGCTGAGCTTGAACCAACGAAAAGGTTAACAAAAGCGGTTAAGAAGATAATGCCTACCACGGTCACTGAGCTTGGCAATGCCATTGCTTTTAATACTTGAGCACCTTCAATTGCCAATAATGCGCCCAAGTTTGATTGACTAAATGCAGCGATAAACAAAGCACAGAAAAATGCCATTACAATATAATAGGCCATACTACCCATTGCTTTGCTCATTGCATCTATCATATCTTTCGAGCTTTTAAATGTCCCAACCATGAAACCGAATATGGCACCAGGGATCCAAAACAGTAAAAAGATCAGCGGGACGATAGACTGCATAAGAGGGGCACTAAAATCAGTTAATGAACCATTAGGGCTGCGTAATGCTGATTCTTCGCCACTTGATGCATATGCGAGTAGCGCAAGTCCCGCAATCATCACTGAAGATGCCACATAAAAGGCTGTACGTTCCTTTCCTGTCACTTCATCAAAGGCTGGTAAGTTTTCAGTATCGCCGTCTATCTGAGTGTCTTTTAGACGCGGCTCAATAATTTTATCGGTGATATACCAACCCAGTAAAATAATAAAAAGACTTGATGCCGACGTGAAGAACCAATTGTTTAATGGGTTAATCGACATAGTTGGATCAATAATATGTGCGGCGCTTTGCGTAAAGCTTTGCAGTAATGGATCAATACCAGAAGGAATAAAGTTTGCGCTAAAGCCACCGCTAACCCCAGCAAAAGCTGCTGCAATACCAGCCAGCGGGTGTCGACCCATTGCATAATAGATAACCCCTGCGATAGGGATCACCAAAACATAACCTGCATCAGTAGCTGTATGACTAACGATTGCAATTAATATAATGGATGGCGTTAATAACGCCTGAGGCGTTCTTTTTAACATCAACTTTAAGCCCGCATTGATATAACCCGAGTGCTCAGCAACACCAACCCCTAACATCGCAACAAGTACAACACCTAATGGTGCAAACCCAGTGAATGTTTTAACCATAGAAGACAAAAAGCCAGCTAATGCATCCCCACTAAGTAAGTTATTTACAACAATCGCTTGTCCTGTTCTTGGGTCTATCGCATCAAAGCTTGTGCCTGAAAATAACCAAGATAAAAACCAAATTAATATCATCGCAATTAAAAATATAATCGCTGGATCAGGTAACTTATTGCCGACTCGTTCTATTGAGTTCAAAAACCGCGTGATCACCCCTGAAGGTGCCGCTGCACTTGTTTGTTGCGTCATCTTTCATCTCTAAATAGCAAAATTGATTAACCTTAACGCAATTTACTATTAACTCGCAATAATTTGCGCCCTAAATTGGGACTAATAATGTAATATACCGCCAGATAGCACCTTTGAGATGTTTTTTTAGTCTAATCGTCTTCAATTCTTTCACTTTGAACTATTCTTGTATTTAAGCCTCGTAAGGATATACCCATGATTGACATTGATGATTCAGTTCTTAAAGATATTAAAAGCGGGTTTAACTTACCACCTAAGCCCGAATTACTCAGCCAGCTACAAGACAGTCTAAAAGAAGATGAACCTGATTTATGCCAAATAGCTAGCTTGATCGCAACCGACATAGCGACCTCTGCTGCTGTGTTAAAAGTTATCAATTCGAGTAGTTATGGGATGTCTAGAACCATTACTGATATTCGACAAGCGGTGATGTTTTTAGGGCTGGATAGCATTACCCAATTGGTTACCGGATTCTTGATAAAGCAAGCCTTTGATCAAAACAAGTGCTGTATTAAACTTGAGCGATTTTGGGACACTGCAACTGAAATTGCGGACGTTGCGACCCTGATTGGTAAAAAAATAAAATCAAAAGTGCCTGTCGAAAACTTACATATGCTGGGCCTATTTCACGACGCGGGTATACCTGCTATGGCAATGAAATACTCAAATTATGTGGATGTATTAGCAACAGCAAATGAAAATTATGATCAAAACCTCGTCTTCCATGAAGAATCCTTTTTTCATACTAACCACGCCGTTATTGGTTATTATTTAGCAAACAGTTGGAACTTACCAAAAAATATCTGCCAGCTAATCTTACGTCACCACGATGTACACTATTTTTCAGAAAAGCATCCAAATGATGAGAAACTGTGTATGGCTGCACTCAAAATGGCTGAAGACTTAGTGCATGTCAATAAACGATTCGTGCCTGATCCGGATTGGCATCATGTGAAAGCTTCTGTTTTAAAAGTGCTCGATCTTGAAGAAGATGATTACCAAGATATTAGAGATGATGTACAAGATTACTTTATTGAATAGTCTCGTTAGCCAAAGCTACCAGCGCCATCGATACCGTGTTGTGTACGAGTTTTATGATTTTATTATAAGCACTAAATTTTCTAGCACTCTCAACGTCTATAATTTTAATTAAATGTAAACAAATGAAAATACCCTCTTGATATTTAGCCATTAATAGCATATAAATCGTTCCAAATTAATAATGACGGTTCTAGATGGCATTTGCTTTGGATTAATCATTCCCTGTGCGCTTCAAACTGTGAATTAATAATTCAAATCTATGATTTATATAATTAAAAATACAATGCAGCATAAACATATTGAATGTTTTCTAACCCCTAAAAATACGACAGAGAGAGTTTCAAATTGCAACTGGTCAATTTAAATATTGCGATTATTGATGAAAATAAAACAAACGTTGAAATTCTCTCAAAAATGCTTCAAAGCTTAGGGGTATTCAATGTATTTACCTTCAATCATCCGCAACAATTTGTCGATGAGGTAGAAACTCAGCAATTCGACATGCTATTTCTTGACCATAATATCGACCAATTACATAACCACTATGACATGATCAGTGATCTTATTTTTGCTGACAAATTACTACCAACGACTCGACTTATATACTTAGCTCCAGAAAATACATCGTTTGATTATACGTGTGAATACCCCTTTCATAGTACACAAATGCTCATACGCCCTTTCAACACGGCTCAAATTTCAGAGCAATTGAAGCTACATGTTTTACAAATCACTGAATTTAAAACTGCCTATCACTTTATTAGCCAAAAACACTATAAACGCGCACTATTGCATTTAAAAAACTTAAGAAATCGAAATTATCCAAACTATTTAAAAAAATCTAGAAATCAACTGCTTGTTAATTTGCTACAACAACTAGGGCAATATAGCATCGCTAAAAAACTTTTAGTGCCACTTGCAAAAAAACACATCCATTGGGCCAGTTGGAGCTTATTTCATGTAAATTATGAACTCAAAGAGCTTGATAAATGTAAGCAGTTCTTAGCTTCACCACTCATTCAAAAGGTGTATCCCGTTCGCGTATTTTATTGGCAGATTTATTTGTCGTGGCAAACTGGTAAGCGTGACATCGCAACGGAACAGGTTCTAGCATTTGAGCTGGATAAAATGTCGCCTATGATGTTACGTTTGAGCCTCATGACATTGCATGCAAACCATGAGACCAATGCGCTTGAAAACCTATTTAATCGAACACAAACAATACGTAGCGATAATATTGACTATCAAAACTTCATAGCTTGCCTACGCGCAAGGACGATGATTTTATCGGCGCTTTTTGAGCAAACAGATATCCATATCAGTAATGCTAAACAAAGTCTTATTGGTGTACAAAAAACAATGCAAGCCACCCAACCCACAGAATTTAGTACGCTTATGGTGGCGCTGATGACCCTTGATGGCAACAATTCTGTCGCAAAGGGAAAATTGTATCAATTGGCACAACACAGTAGTGATGATCCTATTCAAATCATTTTACAAGCATACTTGTATCACCACTTAGGTGAACACCAAGATGCATTTGAGTGTATTTACACTGCACATCAACTGATCAACCGACAACTTAAAAATTGCCAACACGTATTAGCAGGGTTAATGCATAAGATCATATTTGAACACATGTATCACGATAGTTCCTCGCGCGCCCGTGCTTATGAAAAACTAGGACAACGCGTTTATGCTTCAGGTGAATACAAAAATGCCGTTAAAATTTATGGCCATGCGCTCAACGCTGGAGTTAATAGCAATGAAATTAAATCTCGTTTAGAAGAATGTATACACTTAAGTGGTATCACTGACCACTTTTACCAAACGCAAATGGACACAGTCACCGCGTAATGGATACATTTACTCCCTCACTTCACCTCACTTGCAGTCCTACCTTATGTAAAATTACTGTTTATATAAAGGTTTACACAGGTTAATATACTCAAATAGATGTCAGTCTCACCTATTGGGTAGATACTGTTCGTACTATTATCTTGAATATCGCAGTAACCAAAAACATAACCATTATAATTTTTATATCATATAAAAAGGATGTATTCGTGCTTGCAAATATCCAAAACAAGTTTAACTCTCTTGGACCAGGAATACTCATGGCCACCGCCGCAATCGGTGGCTCGCATCTTGTCGCAGCAACGCAAGCTGGTGCATTATTTGGTTGGCAATTATTGTGGCTTATTGTTGCTGTGAACTTATTAAAATACCCGTTTTTTCGCTTTGGTGTTGAATATACGCTGCATACTCAAAACAGTGTTATTCACGGCTATAAACAACAAGGTATTGCCATATTTATTGCATTTACTGGACTCAATGTGATTGCCGCGATCGTAAATACCGCGGGTGTGTTGTTACTAACAGCAAGCTTACTTCATTACGCCCTCCCCATTCAGGCTAGTGTCACTACTTTATGTTTTGCAATACTGACTATGTGCCTAATTATCTTACTCTTTGGCCATTACAAGGTACTAGATAAAGCCAGTAAATGGATCATGAGTGTGTTAACACTCGCGACTTTATCGGCATTGGCAATTGCCATATTGCAAGGGAGTGCCCATCCGGCTCCTGAGGTAATGCCTGAACCGTACCAATTAGCCATGTTAGGTTTTTTAGTTGTGCTAATGGGGTGGATGCCCGCACCTATAGAAATATCAGCGATTAACTCACTTTGGATCAAAGCAAAATGTAGAAATATGCAGTTGAGCTACCGCCAAGGCATGTTCGACTTCAATTTAGGCTATGGGCTTACCGCCTTTTTGGCAATTGTTTTTTTCGCGCTGGGTGTACTCGTGCAATTTGGTAGTACCAGTAAAATAGAACTAGCGGGTGTCGCTTTTAGCAAACAGTTAATAGATATGTACACACTCACTATCGGTGAGTGGGCACGAAGTTTAGTGTCTGCTATTGCATTCCTATGTATGTTTGGCACAACACTTACCGTACTTGATGGGTACGCCAGAACATTAAATGACGCATTGTCATTAATTCGTAAAGATCCCCCAAAAAATAGTCTTACAGCACTGATATTATTACAGGCAAGTTTAGGGATGGCGGTTGTGTTATTTTTCAAAGCGAACCTCAAAGAAATGCTCACGTTTGCAATGACTTTGGCATTTGTTACCACCCCATTATTTGCATGGTTTAATTACCGCCTGGTAACGAGCATCAAAAAGCCGCCAACTGGTATGTTAAAAGTGCTCACATGGGTAGGTCTAGCTTATTTATTTGGGTTTGCTCTCTTATTTGTATACTGGCGCTTTTAAGCATAGGTATGAGTAACATACACGTGCACTGTGTTACTCATACCACTTAACTTTTACTGCTAATCGTTTAAACGAAAGTCGATTTGTACGGTAGATTTTGCCGGCACAGCTTTGCCGTCAACAAATTTAGGGGCATATCGCCACTGTTTCAATGCCTTTATTGACGGCTTTTGAAATCCAATACTCTCATCTGGATTCAAAACTAAAATATCCTCAACAAATCCACTTGGCGTCACTGTAAACTCCAATTGTACGAACCCTTCCCGAGCAAATTCAGCTGCTCTTCGTGGGTAAATAGGTGCTTGCCTGTAAAGTGGGGTCTGCTCAATGTTATTGTTCCAAGGCCGCATTTTTGCGATGGCCACACAATGCTTGGTTGCCGCTTCACTATTTCCAACGCGCTCATAAGCTGCCACGAGCCTAGAGTGTGCAAAGAGCTCCATTGGGTGTTCAAAATCTAGATTTTCATCAAACACATTAACAATATTATTCAACCGCTCTATCGCTTCATTATGACGCTTGCGTCCAGTTTCATAGGCTGCTACCCACATATCTACTTCAAGCCGATGTAAAGCGTTAGCAGGCAAGTGCGCACTGTTAAGTTCATCAGTGCGTTCTAAGTATCGCTTAGCTTTTCGATAATGTTTTTGCTCTTCAAAGAATATTTTCGCTGCTTCAAAATTAATCTTCGACTCAAGTAATAAATCTTGCTTTTTTTGCGCTATTGCAATGGCACTATCAATAAATTCAGAGCCGGAGCTTCGGCGTCCTAACTGCACCGTAGCTTCGGTGAGTGATATCAACGGGTCAATTAACTGTTGGCTGGCTTCACCATATAACTTCTGTGTCCCTGTAACTATTTTCTTATAAAGAGCGACTCTTTCTTCTGCCATTTTACTAGGCATGGCCTCGGCATAATTCGCGGCTAAATTCAGTGTATTTTGATGCCCAGCGCCATATATTTCTTGCCCCAGTTGATAGGCTTGTTCAGCAAGTAATTGCTTCTGAGTATCATCTTTGTGCGCGACGGCTTGCTGATAGGCTTGGTAGACTTGTTTAAATTCTTTCTGTGTATCTGCACTAGCGTGAATATTAGCGCTAAGTAACAATAATGTCGCGAGAGTTCCATGTTTTATATAGTTCATATTATATCCATATATAATTTTATAATTACCTGATTATTAATATCATAATCTTCAGGCATAAAAAAACCGTGCTGAGCACGGTTTAAGTATAGCGTATTTTAACTAGCTTAACGCTTTAACTTGCTCCCATATGGACACAACATGGGCCTTATCTTCGTCGGTCAACTCTCCATTGCGATAAGCTTTAACTAAACTTTTCTCAACGTTATCATTTAACTCTGTCGAGCTAAGTGCTTCGCCCTCTACCTGAGCATATCCAACCGCAAGATCAAAATGACCACGTAAATAACCGCCCGCAAATAATTCATCATCACTGGCTTTATCAACTAAATCATCAAAAAATTGTTGGGCAGCTTCTACATAATCTTGAAATGACATGACTTCTCCTAATTTAAATCTTGGTGGCCTACAGCATACATCACGTGATCATTGTACCCTGTGATCACTTTAATATAACCACTTAATTCGTTGTCTAACGCTTGATCACCTGTGTCTGCAATTAATGGACGCCCGTTCAGCGCTTGTAACTTAGTCTTTGTTGCCACAATGATTATATTCTCACGCCCTACTTTGCGTATTAAATCTGGGCTCAACTGTTGATTACCTCGTCCAAAAATATGACCTTGACCGCCAATCAACGTAATCACTAATTTAGTCGGGCACAAACCGGCACTATCATAAAGTTGAGCTGCCGTCATATCTTGCCCTAACAGGGTATGATCTTTGATCAAATCAACGCCAAGCAATGTATTATCTAGCCCTAATTCTTCCATAATAGCCGCAACAGTCGACCCTGAACCCATTATATATTGCTCGTCTTCGTCCATTTCACTGATCACATAAGCAGATAAATCTGCAAGTACTAACTCGTCAGTTTCTTTACCGCCATTCTTCACACTTTGCACGTAACGAACCTCTGAAGGTACCTGCATTTCTCCATAACGCTTTGCTTTCACTGTTCCTTGTCGAAAGGCAACCTCATCAATGTCCATCACATTCGCTTCACCTAATGTAACCAAATCACCATTAATCAACATCTCCACGACTCGACCGGCTGCTTTTGGGGTAATGGCATAAACCCCCGAATGTATCTTACATCCAGCGGGAACCCCCAAGACTGGTAGGTGCTCACCGACAGCAGCACAAATATTTCTTGCTGTTCCGTCTCCGCCAGCAAATAAAATCATATCAACACCTTGCGCTAGCATTTCTTTAGCTGCAGCTTCAGTATCTTGTGGGCAGGTCTTAGCGCCTGTAGAAAACACGACCTGTGTTTCAAAACCTAATGCTTTTGCACATAACTCACCCATGTCGCCATTGACCGTGTAAATTTTTAGCTCCGCAATATATGGAACTAACAATTCCAATGCTTGACGTGTACGCAAATTGGCTTTCGGCTCAGCGCCCAACGCCAGTGCATGTTCAGCTGTATCTGCACCATCACTACCTTTGAGCGCAACACTGCCGCCTAAACCTGCTACTGGGTTAATAATCAAACCAAGTTTAAACTGCATCTAAGAACTCCTCCGGACACTGCCACTCAAACTGTTCGGCCGTAAGTGGCCAAGGTGTACTGTAAAATTCACTTAGGGATTTTAGTAATATCTCAGTTCGTTCACTAAAACCATCTTCAACCAAGCGCAGAACTTGCTTGTGTACGCGTGTTTGAAAACTAAAACGGCATGTTTGTGCCCCATTTAAGTTATCAATCGATACATTAAACGTAAAACCGGCAGCAATACTTAATGCCCATTCAATTGCCTGAGGCTTCACTTCGACACTTTCAAACTCTAACTGCTGCGCTTTATTTCGACCATCAGGGCAATACCAATAGCCATAATCTTCTAACAACCGGCGATGCTCTCCTGCAACTAACCAATGCGCAATTTCATGTAATGCACTGGCATAAAAACCATGTGCAAACACAATCTGATGAAACGGGGTTTCAATACTTGCGGGGATATAAACGGGTTCATGCTGACCTTTTATGAGCTTACTGTTATACGTTTGATAAAAGCTCTCGTCGAATATACGAATTAGATCGTGGATCTGGTGTGTCAAAGTCGTAATAGTTCCAAGTTAGGGGGGTGAGACAATCGTCGTATTGTACGATTTTTTGCTGCTAATGTAAAAAACAAGGCCTAATTCAAAACAAATAAAACAGGGACTAACACACCCCATTTGATTGGCTATTTGCATAACTAATCTGTGTTAATTCATAAACTATCAGCCCCAAAAACGGAACGATCATGTCCCTATTTCACCACTCGCTAGAAAGGGGTTAAATCTAAATTAAGGTAGATAAAAGTCGTTCCATAATCTTTATTTCTCAACGGAGAGAATATCTTTTTCAATTTCCTAAAAAGCCTTGTATTTTAATATAAATTTTACCGCCAAGTAATAAACCAGCACAGCAAAGATAGGTATTACAAGAGTTAGTGTCTGGCTTTAGTGCATTAAACCAAGACGATACAACACACCGAAAATATGGAAGGTCAGTTACCTGATAATGCATTAATACCGAAAACTACCACTAACTCAATTTATTTAAAATGCACAATTATGCAGTGTAAAAACAGCTATTTTACAAAAAAAAAGCTATGCAATGCACAGCCTTTTTCTAAATAAAGTAAGTCGCCTCAGATCATGCGGGCTTTTCTTCACTACTTGGCCCCGCAACCACATTATCAGATTCAGCTTGTACTGAGTCTTTAGCTTGTTCAGTTGGCACTTCTACCAATACCGTTTGAACTTTATCAGTTGCATAAAAACGCGCTCCAGAATCAGCCAATTTCATTAAGCTTTCAGCTGGCGTAAACACCATATTTTCTGATGCATAAGTCGACAGTTCAGAGCACACTTTATTGATCCCACGCTTATCCATATAGCTAAATGGTCCGCCTAAGAATGGGGGGAAACCAATACCGAATATTGCACCGATATCTCCATCTCTGGCGCTAGCAATAATACCTTCATCTAAGCATCGAGCCGCCTCATTTAGCATCTGCGCAACGCATCGGCTAGCTATTTCTTGCTTGTTTAAACGGGGGCTTTGGGTGATCCCCAATAACTCATACACCGACTCGTCAACTTTTTTACCCTTTTTCTCATAGGTATAAAATCCACGACCGGTTTTCCTACCTAAGCGTTTAGAATCTATTAAACGTTCAAACGCATTCGGCGCTTTAAAACGCTCTCCGAGCTCTTTTTCAAGGATAGGCGCTATCTTCGACCCAATATCAATACCTACTTCATCCAGCAACGCAAGCGGTCCAACTGGGAAGCCAAATTCGACTAACGCTTGGTCTATCTTTTCTATTGGTTCACCCGCCAAAAGTAAATTTGCCGCTTCATTCACATAAGGTGCGAGAATACGATTGACGTAGAAGCCCGCTTTATCTTTTACAACAATAGGTGTTTTACCTTGTTTGCGGGCAAAGTTTACTGTACGAGAAATCGTCTCTTGTGACGTGCCTTCATGAGGAATAATCTCTACCAATGGCATTTTCTCCACAGGAGAGAAATAATGAAGCCCAATGACGTTTTCAGGACGTTGAGCTTGCTCTGCTATTTGTGAGATTGGCAAAGATGATGTGTTACTAGCGAAAATAGTATCTTCCCGACTTTCCCGCTCAATATCAGCAACCATGCTTTGTTTTAAGTTCAAATCTTCAAATACAGCTTCGATTACCATATCGACATGCTTAAATGCTGTATAGTCGGTGCCGCCTGTGATCCGGTTCATTGTTAGTTGCAGCTCTGAGTGAGACATAATGCGACGTTTTTGACGTTTTGAGAGAATTTTATAGCTATAATTCATCGCATTACTTACGCCTTGTTGCGCGACATCTTTAATTCGCACCAACGCACCCGCTTTCACTGCACTCACATGCGCAATCCCAGCTCCCATCAAACCGCCACCTAATACCGCGGTACGTTTAACAGGTGCCACATCGTCACTTTTATATTCTTTTTTCATTTCAGTGGTGGCAAAAAAGATCCCACGCAATGATTTAGATACATCTGTCATTACAAGATCTGCAAACCCTTCGGCTTCAGTCTTATACGCTTTTAGTTCTCCTAGCTCAACAGACGCACGCACTGCTTTAATAATATTCAACGGAGCCGGGTAATGCCCCCCTGTTTTTTTCATCACATTATCATGTGCTTTTTTGAAAATAATATTGCGACCAAACGGATTAGATTCTAATAACTTACTTATTTTATCAAGTTTAGGCTGCACCTCTTTTGCTTTGCCTTTCATCGCATATTTTGCGGCAACGTCCAGTAATATACTTTGAGGGACGCTGTCATTTACTAAACCTGCTTTTCTTGCTTGTTTAGCGCGAATTTGTTTACCAGTTAACATCCATTCCAATGCTTTTTGAATACCAACCAGCTTAGGTAAACGCTGTGTGCCCCCACCGCCAGGTAACAAACCAAGTTGCACTTCCGGCAAACCAAGTTTGGTTAAATCACTATCGGTACAAATACGGTAATCACAGGCTAAAGCAAACTCTAACCCGCCGCCTAATGCCGCACCATGAATGGCTGCGACCGTTGGATAGGGCTGCTTTTTCATACTAAAAAATGCTTGTTGGCACATTTCAGACAATGCCAAAGCATCTTCACGTTGTTCAGCGCTATCCAACATTTTAATGTCGGCGCCAGCGATAAAGTTATCGGCTTTACCACTGATGAACACCATTCCTGTAATATTGTCGTCTTGCCCTTGCTTTAAGGTAACCAATAGATCATCTGCGAAACTGTCCCGCAATGTATTCATTTTTTCGCCTGGCACATCAATAGTGACAATCGCAACGCGCTTTTCATTTAACTCATAAGTAAATACTGACATTATGCACTCTCCAATACAAAGGCCGCACCTAATCCACCAGCCGCACATGCTGTGGTTAATGCCAAACCGCCGCCACGGCGTTTTAGTTCATGTAAGCTTTGCGTAATTAAACGAGCACCCGTTGCAGCAAACGGATGTCCATAAGCAAGTGAACCACCATTGACGTTAAATTTATCCATATCAATTTCACCCAGTGCTTTTGCGCGCCCGAGCTTTTCTTTTGCAAACTTATCACATCCAAACATTTTCATATTTGCCAATGCCTGTGCAGCAAATGCTTCATGCATTTCAATAAGATCTAAATCTTGTAAGCTGATCCCCGCTCTATCAAGCGCTATTGGCGTCGAGTGAGCCGGCCCCATCAACATATCTTCTTGTACACCAATCGCTGAAAATGCAAAACTGCGTACATAACCTAGTATGTCATAACCCAGTGCTTTAGCTTTGCTTTCACTCATCATTAGGACCGCAGCTGCGCCATCCGTTAACGGTGTTGCATTCGCCGCGGTCACTGAACCATGCTGTCTATCAAACACAGGTTTAAGTTTTGCGTAACCTTCAAGTGTTGAATTACCACGAATATTGTTATCTTGCTCTATAAACGACTTATAAGGAGGAACATGTGCTGTCATCACCTCTTCATTAAGCAAACCGTCCGCCCATGCTTTAGCTGCCAATGAATGTGAACGATGCGCCATTGCATCTTGATCTGCACGGCTGATCCCATGTGTTTTTGCCATTTGTTCTGCGGTTTGGCCCATAGAAAGACCCGTAGAATACTCAGCCACGGCTGGCGGAACGGGCATTAAATCTTTCAAACGTAGTTTAGAAAATATTTGTAATCTCTGACCTAATGTACGCGCTTTGGTTAAATCGACTAAGCTGCCTGCAAGCTTTTTACTGACACCAATCGGTAACACAGAAGATGAATCCGCTCCGCCCGCTATACCCACTGTCGCTGAACCTGCAATGATTGACTCTGCAACATTAGCAATCGCTTGAAAGCTCGTTGCACATGCTCGAGATACTGAGTAGGCATCAACCGATACTGGCATACCCGTCCCTAATACGATTTCACGCGCAATATTTGGAGCTTCTGGCATTTGCACTACCTGTCCAAAAACCAGCTGGTCAATTTCACTCTTATCAAAGTTCAGACGCTCAAGCATTTCATTGACGACCAATTTACCCAAATCTAATGCGGGCACATGATGAAACGCCGTCGCTTGTTTCGCAAATGGCGTACGTAAACCACTCACAATCGCGATTCTATCGCCTTTTGTTGTTTTTAGAATATTTTGTTCAGACATTGATTTTGCTCTCCCGCTGACAGGTCTGACCTGTTTTATTTATCCTGATTCTAAACAACCCCTTTCATAATGCCAATAGAAAATTCAATATTGATGACAAAAGAAGCAAACTCCCTCTACCCTAGTTTGTTTTTTATACAGCTGCAAAAGTTATTGAAAAAACAAGGGAACTAAATAGAAACACACGGTCTAAGTAAACGCAAAATAACCAAAAAAATTAATTTGAAAGACTTGAGTTCTTGGAGTGAAATCCTTATAACTTAGGAAAAATTTGTCAGTACAAGGACAAAGCAATGGCTGTAAATGAATTTTCTGAACTAAAAAACTATCTTGATACCCAAATTATAGGTCAACCAGAATTGACCCAAGCGCTGTTAATTGCTGTATTAGCTGATGGTCATCTACTTGTTGAAGGACCTCCAGGGCTAGCAAAAACACGCGCTGTAAACGCGCTAGCACAAGGCATAGAAGGCAGCTTTCAACGCGTTCAATTTACCCCTGATTTATTACCTGCGGATGTCACAGGTACAGATATTTATCGCCAACAAACCAATGAGTTTGTTTTTGAGAAGGGCCCACTATTTCATAACCTAATTTTAGCTGATGAAATTAACCGTGCGCCCGCTAAAGTACAATCTGCTTTGCTAGAAGCCATGGCGGAGCGACAGATAACGGTTGGCAAAAACACCTACCCTCTTTCTGATTTGTTTATGGTAATGGCGACCCAAAACCCATTAGAGCAAGAAGGGACATATCCATTACCTGAAGCCCAATTAGACCGTTTTTTACTCCATCTGAATATTGACTACCCAGGTGCAGAAAATGAATTGGCAATACTACGACTAACCCGAGGCGAAGCGCTGTCGGAGCAACCGGTGACGTTTTCTCCTATTAGCCAAGACACTCTTTTTGCGGCAAGAAAAAATGTGTTATCTATGCATTTAGCTGAGCCATTGGAACAGTATTTAGTTCAATTGATTGTTGCCACTCGCGAAGCGGGGGAACTTGATCCGCAACTGGGTTCATGGATTGAATTTGGGGCAAGCCCTCGTGCTACAATTGCGCTAGACAAATGCGCGCGTGCCAACGCTTGGTTACAAAACCGTGACTTCGTAACCCCTGAAGATATTCAAGGTGTTTTATACAATGTGTTACGCCATCGCATTATTTTAAGCTACGAAGCACAAGCTGACGGTATCACCAAAGATCAAGTTATTCGTCGGATCTTAGAATTGGTTCCAGTACCGTAATCATGGGCCAATCTCAACTATCTCCGCAGGCTTTTTTAAACCAGTGCCATAGCAATGGTGCTGAATTAGGCCTCAAAGAACTGCTTTATTATAAGCCCAAAGCCAACTTGCTCTCGTTGCGCCCAAAAAGCAGAGTGAAAAGTGCGCAAGCTGGACAATATCTGGCTCCACATAAAGGTCGAGGCATGGAGTTTGCCGAAGTAAGACAATATCAATACGGCGATGATATAAGAGCGATTGACTGGCGCGTTACCGCACGCACCGGCGAAGTACACACTAAGCTATACCAAGAAGAAAAAGAACGACCGGTATTTGTCTTCACCGATCTTTCTAACAATATGCTTTTCGGCTCACAACTCTTATTAAAGTCAGTCCAAGCTGCACATTTAAGTGCGCTTGTGGCATGGTCCGCATGCCAACGCGGTGACCGATTAGGCGGGATTGTATTTAGCGAATATGGACATCATGAGCTAAAACCAACAGCCCGTGATAGAGGCGTGTTAGCGCTTTGTCATCAATTGGTCGACATACATAAGCAATCTCTTGAAAATAGAGAATTAAGCGCCCAGAGCAGTTTTGAAGCTAATTTAAAGCGCATGGCTCATTTAGCGAAGCCGGGAAGTTTAATTTATTTGATCTCTGATTTCACTCATCTTGATGATGCCAGTTTTAAACAATTAGAGCGTTTAGCTCGTCATTGTGAACTAATCGGTTGCCATATCACTGACCCTTTCGAGCTCCAGCTTCCAGCGCATCAAGAGGCACTGACTGTATCTGCGGGAGAACAAAGTTGGACATTACCATTGATGGACAAAGGGTTTAGAGAAAAATTTGCCGAACAAGCTCAACATGCATTTTCCGCTCGCCTCGCACAATTAAAACGTGCAGGCATGACCATGCAAGGGTTTAGTGCAGCAACCGCGCTTGAATCGCAAATTTTGAGGTATTAATTTAAATGCAAGCATCACCACTTGACGCCTTACACGACGTACTGCCCCCGAGTGAAGTTTCTTGGTGGCCCTTATCGCCAGTCGCTTGGGCCGCTCTTATCAGTACACTATTATTGATAGGGTTAATATGCCGACTACTGTACACCGCCCATTGTCATAAACAAGCGAAAAAGCAGGCGATTAACCAAAGTCAATTACATCAAAATGATCCGCAGGCATTGCATATTCTGCTAAAGCGGTTGGCTAAACACTATTATGGTACGTTGGCCACTACGCAATCACAAAATAAATGGGCCTCTATCTTGAGCCAATTATCAGGGCAAACCTTCAATGAGCAGGAGCTTAATAGCCTATATGCTCCAGTACCAAATGAACACCTCGCCAAAAAGCTGAGTGTTGCCATTCGTACATTTAAACTCAAGGAGAAAGTGAATGTTTGAGTTTAGTTGGCCCTGGTTTTTTTTACTATTACCGCTCCCTTGGATAATGGTAAAATTCAAGCCTACACAACAAGCCACCCCACAACGTTTAAGAATGCCAAGTTTTGCTAGCTTGTCTTCATTGGCTCCAAAAATCACTCAGCATCAACGTAAAGTCTCATGGCTAGAAGCACTTATATGGTTACTTTTAGTGGTTTCAGCGGCAAATCCGCAATGGTTAGATGACCCTGTCGCCTTACCCAATGAAGGACGAGATATTATGCTTGCTGTCGACTTATCTGGCTCGATGAATGAACAAGACATGGAATA
The DNA here is from genome assembly GCF_018100885.1 of Pseudoalteromonas sp. MMG013. Lineage (NCBI taxonomy): Bacteria > Pseudomonadati > Pseudomonadota > Gammaproteobacteria > Alteromonadales > Pseudoalteromonadaceae > Pseudoalteromonas > Pseudoalteromonas sp. MMG013. The sequence goes on from NZ_JAGJEE010000012.1 coordinate 100,601, forward strand.
TCAAGGCCGTTACGTAGACAGGCTTTCGGTCGTAAAAGCGGTATTAAGTGATTTTATCAAGCAACGTCAGGGAGATCGATTAGGATTAATTCTATTTGGCGACACAGCCTTCTTACAAACCCCACTTACGAGAGATTTAAGCACAGTAAGCCAAATGCTAACAGAAGCACAAATCGGCTTAGTTGGGCGTGCGACCGCGATTGGTGATGCTTTGGGACTCGCTGTAAAACGATTCAGTCAAAAACAAGACAGCAACCGCATTTTAATACTGCTAACCGATGGGCAAAACACCGCTGGGAATTTGAAACCAGAAGAAGCGCTTATTTTAGCCAGAGAAGAAGGTATCAAAGTGTATACCGTTGGCGTTGGCTCAGATGGCCGTGGTGGATTTAGCCTATTTGGCATGGGTGGCTCTGCGGGAAGTAGCATTGATGAGGCAACCCTCAAGCATATTGCGACAGAAACTGGCGGTAGCTATTTTAGAGCCAAAGATGTCAGTGGATTGCAACAAATTTATCAAGAGCTTGACCAACTTGAACCGATTAGTGATGAAGCGCAAACGTTTAGACCGCAAGTCGCTTTATTCTACTGGCCGTTATTGGCTGTCTTAACATTATTAATGCTCTCAATTCTCATCAAAGCCTTACGCGGCTTAAAACAGGAGGCCTAGTATGGAGTTTATATTTATTAGACCTGAATTGCTGTGGTTACTCATTCCATGGGCGTTGCTGACCACCATTGCCTTTGTTAAACGTGCAAAGCATAAACATAGCCCGCTTATTGCACCGCATTTAGCAAGCGTTATGCTCAGTGATAGTACGCAACAACGAAAAACTCATAGCCCCATACTGATCAGTGTATTCATGTTCGCGGCAATTATATGTGTTGCAGGACCTAGTTTTTCGAAACAACAAGTACCCGTATTTCAAACAAAGCAAGCGCGTGTGGTGTTGATGGATATGTCATATTCTATGTATTCAACTGATATAGCACCGAATCGTTTAACCCAAGCGCGTTTTAAAACCCTCGATATGGTTGAGTTATTTAAAGAAGGTGATACTGCATTAGTCGCCTATGCAGGGGATGCTTTTACCGTTTCACCTTTAACAAGCGATGCACAAACACTGAGTAATTTAATTCCTAGCTTAAGTCCTGCGATTATGCCAAGTAAGGGTTCAAATGTCCTTGCTGGGGTTGATAAAGCAATAGAACTACTTCAACAAGCAGGCTATGTACAAGGTGAAATAGTACTAATCACAGACGGCCTAGACCAAGAAGATGTTGATGATATTCATGCTGAACTAAGAAATCATGCATACAGATTACATATTTATGCTGTCGGTACTGAGCAAGGTGCCCCAATTGCTTTACCTGAAGGTGGTTTTTTAAAAGACAATTCCGGACAAATCGTCGTACCGAAGCTAAATGTATCTCGATTATCTAATTTAGCACAATCACAACGAGGTCAATTTGCAGCATATAGCCCTGGGGTGCAAGACCTTAGCTTATTCAAGCCACAAAACAGCCATACACAATTGGATGAAACACAACAAACCGAAATGCTATGGCGAATAGATGCTGGGCAATATGGATTACTCATTTTATTACCTTTGGCATTATTACTTATCAGACAAGCGGGAATAACATTGGCAATTATAATGGTTACGTTACTGCCATATGATACGGTCTACGCGGCAGAGTGGCAATCTTGGTTCAAAAACACCGACCAAAATGCCCTAGCGGCTTATAACCAAGATAACTTTTCTGACGCTAGTTCCGCTGATAACCTTGAATTAAAAGGCGCTGCATTGTACAAGCAAGAGCAATTTGCAGACGCTGCACGTGTATTAGAGCCCACAAAAACTGCGTTTGGGCAGTATAACTATGGTAATGCACTCGCTAAATCAGGAAAGCTTGAAGAAGCAATTACTGCCTATGAGCGTGCACTGAGTTACGACCCACAATTACAGCAAGCACTTGATAATAAAAAACTCGTAGAGCAATTGTTGCAGCAGCAACAAGAACAACAAGATAAATCTGAAGACGAATCTAAAAATAAAGATCAAGATCAAGATCAAGAACAGCAATCTCAAGATCAATCAGGCGAAGGTTCCGATGAGAGTAATTCTGAAGAACAGCAAAGCGCTGACCAAAATGAATCTGATCAACAAGAGCAAAGTAGCGAATCTGAGCAAAATGGCGAACAAAATAACGACCCGCAAATGCAAAGTGACAGCGAAAAACAAGACGCTCAAGATAACTCCGAAGCTGCTCAGCAAGGTGATACAGAGCAACCTGAAGACAATCAAGCACCTGAAGAAAATACACAACCTACCGAGTCCCAACAGGAAGGCCAAGCACCGGAGCAACAAGAAAGCTCTCCAATAGGAGACGTGAGTGCAAAACCACTTACCCCTGAAGAAAAAGAAAAAGCGCAGCAGCTGAGTCAGTTACTGAGAAAAGTGCCTGATGATCCCGCTATTTTATTACGTAACAAAATGCAGTTAGAAGCACAACAGCGTGCTCAGCAGCAGCGCCGTAGAGGAGTTGAAAAATCATGGTAATGCGTTTACTGATCCCCCTATTTCTAATAATGAGTAGCTACAGTGTAGCCGCTTTTGAAAGGCTCAGTGCCAGTGTTGATAAGAACCCCGTACTCGTTGGCGAGTATTTCACCCTCACTATCGAAGCGGATGGCAAAGTCTCTGGCAGCCAGCCTGACGCCAGTGCGCTAGCACAAAAGTTTGTCGTTAGTCCTATGAGCGTAGGTTCACGTACAAACATTATAAACGGGAGTATGAGCAGTCAAACTACATGGCAAATGCAGTTATTAGCCCGCACAGCAGGCACGTTTACCATTCCAAGCTTTACTGTCAATGGGAAAAGCTCTCAGCCCATTAGTCTAAAAGTGATTGCGCGTAGTCAAGATGGCACAGCACAAGAAGACATTTTCATTAAAACTACATTGAGTCCAGAAACCCTATATGTGCAGCAAGCTGGCTTATACACCGTAAAACTTTATATCGGAAAAGATTTATTGGATGGCCAATTAACGGCTCCTGTAATGAACGATGCGCAAATTACCTTAATGGGTAAGCAAAGTGAAGATTACGAAGTACTTGATGGCCGTCGCTATATGGTGATAACACGAGAATATCTCATTCAACCGCAAAAAAGCGGTGATTACACGTTAGAACCGCCTATGTTCAATGGCCAGATACGCGAAAATTATCGACGTATGGCTGTGTCTGCAGTTGCTAAACCACTCACAATTGAAGTAAAACCTGTTCCTGAAAATTATCAAGGTGCTTGGTTGCCAAGCGAACTTGTCAATTTAAGTGAAGAGTGGCAACCTAGTAGCAATGAAGTAACCGTCGGTACGCCCATAACGAGAACATTAACCCTGACCGCTGTTGGCATCACTAAAGAGCAATTGCCCGATATTAGTATGGCGCAAATATCAGGGATTCGTAGTTACCCAGATGAAAGCGATCGAAATCAACTGGCTCGTGATGGAAGGGTTATTTCACAACTCATTACGTCCTTTGCTCTCGTGCCGCAGACTCCAGGCACGTATACGTTACCTGAGATGAAAGTTCCTTGGTTCAATACCGTTATTAAACGTGTTGAATATGCTACTTTGCCTGCCAGAACTATTTCCGTCATTGCTGATGTAAATCAAATCGCGACTCCAACAGTGACTGCCCCTGTACTCACTACACCGGCTAAAACACAAGATGCAGTGTCTACGCTGACTGCTGAGCAAATTGCCCAGCCGAGAAATGACTACAACTGGCTAATAATGCTCTCTGGTTACATAATATGGCTATTAACGATCATTGTTTGGATCATTCGTAAACCTAAGCAGGTTAAATCGCCTGTTCCAAGTGAAGATAACACCTCAATTCCAACGCTGAAAACATTGCAAAATGCAGCTCGGCACAAAGATAATGCGGCTTTTTATAATGCTCTGAGGCATTATGCCAGTGCACAAGCCAATAATCTCACCTTAGATGCTTGGATTAATCAGTTAGCAAACCCTGACTTAAATATCGAAATTGCAAAATTACAAGCTTCACTTTATAGTGCGGGTGAACATTCGGTAGATTTATCTGCGCTCTTTCAGATGCTAAATCAAGCCATAAAAAAGAAAACTGCGAAAGCAGACAATCACTTAACTCAGCTATACTGAGTTAAGTGAAAATAATTGAAAAATGTTGCAATAAAATTGACAACTACAAGGTCTTATTAGCATGACCACAAAACAAAAACGTTACGAATCTTTGGTTCAGGTATATCACAGCGAGCTATACCGCTTCGCCTATTGGTTGTGCCATGATCCCACTGTCGCTGAAGACTTAGTACAAGAAACATTTTTACGGGCATGGCGGTCATTAGAATCATTACAAGATGACAATGCCGCAAAGCCTTGGTTATTAACGATTTTAAGACGCGAGAATGCTCGGCGTTTTGAACGAAAGCAATTTGATTACGCTGATGTAGAAAATGACACCTTAGTGGATAATAGAAGTGTCACACTTGACGAAGAGATGGAACAAACCGTCATACAAAGGCAAATTGGTAAGTTATCTGCTGAATATCGAGAGCCACTGTTATTGCAAGTTGTGATGGGGTGCTCAGGTGAAGAGATAGCTGAAATATTAGAGTTAAACAAAAATACGGTGATGACACGGTTGTACCGAGCTCGTAACCAGCTGAAAGAGGCTTTAACTGAAAATCATGAACCTATTAAAGGGGCGTCAAACTGATGGATGAATTAGAATTTCGTCGTCGACTTTTTGCAGATCCCAATGACACGGAAGTCATTGATCATGCGATTGATAATCCAGAGCAACAAAGCTTGGTGGATGAGTTGCAAGACTTTGATGCACAGTTAAAAAGTGCATTACAAGTAGAAGTACCTGCTGGTCTTGCTGATCGTATATTGGTACAGCAACAAGAAGACCAAGCAAGCAATGTGATCCCACTTGCATGGTATCGAAAATATGACAAACCATTCGCTACGGCTGCAAGTATGGTTTTAGCGGTAGGCATTTACTTTATGAGTGCTACGAGCGCCCCTTTGCAAGCTGGTGAGCACGCACTAGAACATGTTTATTATGAAGTCAATGCGCTAGAGCGTAGTCAAGAAGTGGCTTTGCAAGTTGTCAATGAAAAATTGGCTATGCTGGGTGGTCAATTTGATAGCTTACCAGGCAAGGTAACCTATGCCACTTTCTGTAATTTTAAAGGTCAGAAAAGCCTTCATTTAGTTTTTCAATCTGAACATGGCCCGATGACAGTGTTTATAGTGCCAGCCCAGAGTAATGAATATAAACATAATGACAGCCATTTCAACGATGAAAGATTTGCTGGCATGATAGGCAATGGCCAGAAGGCCGACACCATATTAGTGGCTGATATCGGTACACCTATTGAAGACTATCACAATGAAGTCAGTGGCGCGTTGCGCTGGTTATAAAGGTTTACAAAAAGGCGCTTTGCGCCTTTTCTTTTCGACCTAATTTCATCGCTTTATATTTATCTTCTGGACAAGTTTCTTTAAAATCCTAACGACTTAAGATTTATAGGATTGTTATGAGAAACTTTATAGTATTGTTTTCGCTAATCTCACTATTATTTGCCACGAGCTTTGAGGTTGAAGCCCGCAAAAAATTTGGTAGTAAGAAATCAGGTAAAACCCACCAAACCAGTACCACCGCACAAAAAAAGCAAGTGGATACTAAATCTTTGGCTGCAAATAAAACAGCGAAGCCAAAATCAAGTAAAAAAGGCATCATGGCGGGCGTACTTGGTGGTTTACTTGCCGGCGGTTTGATTGCATCAATGCTAGGTGACGACTTCGAAGGCTTTCAGTTTATGGAAATGCTTATGCTTGCTATTGCGGCATTTGTGATTTTCAAGCTCATCAAAAGCTTTATGGCAAAGCGTCAACAGCCACAAATGGCTGGTGCACCGCAATTTAACCAGCAACAAGCGTTTAACCAACCTCAACAGTTTCAAGCACAACAATCAACGTCCGGTGGTTTTGCTCAACAACAGGATGTGCCGTTCAATCTGCCCCGTGATTTTGATGTAAATGGCTTCTTGCAAGGTGCACGTCAACATTACCATACATTACAAAACGCATGGAATAGCAAAGACTACACCACAATGGCTGAGTATTTAAGCGCTGAATTAGTAACTCAGTTCAAACAAGAACGCGAACAGCAAGGTGATGTAGCAACAGAAGTGATGTTTATCGATGCCGAAATGGTTCGTGCAGATACACAACCTGACGTATGGGAAATCAGTATCATGTTCAAAGGTAAATACCGTGATTTAGGCGATATGCAAGAAGAGCCAATTCATGAAGTATGGCACTTGGAACGCAAAACGGCAGGAGATGCACCTTGGTTAATCGTCGGTGTTGAAGATCACATAGATAGCTAATACATAATTTGAAAAAGGCGCTTATGCGCCTTTTTTACTGCTTTAATTTCTCGGTATTTATGCCGTATTAGTGCGTTCACCTTGACTTATTCTCAACAAAAACCTTCACGTATTGTGCTCATTCAAACCGCATGGTTAATTAACCGCAGGTTTGGATAAGGGTTTTGGAATAGAAAATGTTTTGAAAACAAACTTACGTCCAATCCAATGATGATACTTTTTAATATCAAGGCGCTTTTATGCAGTAATAGCGGGCTATTACAAATGAAAGCAACGCCGAGAGTGAGAAAAAGACCTTTATTGGGCAAATTCGCTTATCCAGAGCTGAGGTTAATTACTCAACACATCCAATGTTATATCTGAAAATCGGATTTTTTCGACCGCTATGAGTGTATTGCTCCCATCTCGGTTATCTCGCATATCTTCCACCGTTACATAAGTATTAGCATGGGTAATTTGATATTCGACTGACGATCCTGAAAATATCACCGTGTTCTCAGCTATGTTTCCCGTGATGTGATTGTCGAGTTGATTCACTATTACATTGCTTTTGTTGGTGCCAGTGAGCGTCACATCTTTTAAATATTGTGCATGATGGGTATAAGGCAAATTCGCGTTAAACAGTAAGCTGAAGTCTCCGGTAAAACTTTCATCTATTCTGGCGTTATACGTTAAATAAGAAGCGAAAAACTTATTATCCATTAATGTTGCACCCAGTGGATCTTTTGTCACAATATCTTCGCGTGTCTTAGCAACATATAAATCATGCATTCCAGTTGTAGGAAATTCCATATTTGCTCCCCATAAACCGTAATATACATCTACAACGGCGGCTAAATATTCTTGCGATAAGCTATTCTCTGCGGTTAATTCAGTTATCCAATCCACAGCTCCCATCCCCCAGAGGTTCTGTGACTGCGCTTCTATTTGCGCCGAGCGAATTTCGGCTTGAAAGCTCGGTAATGCGCCATTAAATGCCGTATTTTGATCAACACCAATACCATAATCGTGTACCAAATGAAGTATTTCTTCATATGAAGCGTCTCGATGAGCATAATCTTGTGTGATGTACCACTGATGCCCTTCTACTTGCATCTCACCAAAATAAAGTGGTTGTCCATCAAGTTCTGCCGCTTTATTTGTACCGTCATCAACCCCATTTAATAGCAATAATATTGCCCCATTTTCAGACATTTTATTCGCCACCGCCGTTTTATCTGAGCCATACTCTGAATCAGGCAGCGGTGCTAAAAAGTGCTCTAAAATAGAACGTGCTCGTACTATTTGATTATCAGTGATCTGATCTTGAGCAACAATATGAATTGCTTTGCTATTGGGCGTTGATACCTGAGTATAACGATTAAATTTCAGCGTTTTAGTGTAAGTACTTGCAAGCGAGCTCGGGATCTCACTGATCCCAAGTGCCAATGTTTGTATTGAAAGGCCTGCAGTATTGCCCGCTTGGTTTATCGGTGGCGTTGGCTCAATCGAGACCACAGTCCCTTTAGGCGTTGATTTGGAATTGCAACCGAATAACAGTGACGCAGCAAATGGTATTAAAAAGCAATTTAGATAGGTTATCTTCATGGGTATTCCTCTTGATTAATACTTAACCCCAGCTCTGGATAAGCGAATTTGCCCAATACAGCTATTTTTCTCACTCTCGGCGTTGCTTTCATTTATAATAGCCCGCTGTTACTGCATAAAAGCGCCTTGATATTGAACAAAATATCATCATTGGATTGTACGTAAGTTTGTTTTCAAAACATTTCCTATTCCAAAACCCTTATCCAAACCTGAGGTTACTTAGCAAAAATCATATAAGAAAAGAGCTCATGAATGCGTAAGCCTATGTAAGCCATAAATTGCTTTGTAAGCGTTTGTAAGAAGCATCGAAACTTTTGCTAAAATCAATACACTATAATGCACGATTTGTCACAACATACGGAGCCGCAGTGCACATACTCATAATTGAAGATGACCATGAAATTGCTCGATTAACCGAGATGTATTTGCAAAGTGATGGCTACCAAACCACCGTGGTTGCGGATGGCAACACAGCCATAACCACAATTCGTCATTTATCTCCCGACCTAATTTTGCTTGATTTAATGTTGCCAAGTGTCGATGGATTTGAGGTGTGTAAACAGGCTCGGGCATTTTATACTGGACCGATAATCGTATTAACCGCCCGAGAGGATGATATTAGTGAAGTCAGCTTATTAAAATGCGGCGCAGATGATTACCTAAGAAAACCAGTAAAACCACATATCATGTCCGCCAGAATAGAAGCACTACTGAGAAGAACATACGTTGACGTCATAGAGACCGATAGTGAGCCATCTCATACACTTCAAATCAATTATGATACATTCTCAGTAACATTAAACAACACATTAGTTAATTTAACGACCTCTGAGTTTGATTTGCTCGCACTGCTGCACAAAAATGCAGGCCATACAGTATCACGAGAGGATTGTATTCACGCACTCAGAGGCATTCATTATGAGATCTCAGACCGCTCCATAGACATGCGTATCTCTGGACTTAGAAAAAAGCTCAATGATGACCAACAACCGTATAAACGGATCAAAACAATTCGAAATAAAGGGTATCTACTCATCAATGAATAAGCTGATCATGCCGTTTTTTACCCGCTTATATGGCTTACTATTTTTGGCTATTTTTTGCAGTGTTTTAGTGACGATTTTTATTTTAGATAAGTGGAATGAACGGGATGAAATAGCTGACTTTGTAACAGATACTTTATTTGTAAAGCATGTATTGGAAAACCAAAGGAAAATGACCAAAACACCTGCGGATATTTTCTATCTATATATTGATAACTCACTGTACCCTTTTGATTTTATCTGGTTAGGTTCTGACAATATCAGTCTATCGTGTCCACATTGCACTTTTATAGCACGTTATAACAACGCCGATGTATATCAATTAAAAGACGAAGCTTTATTATCTATTCATTCAGTCGAGGGCAGCTCAGATAAACTCATTATCAAAGACAAACAACAAGAATTTTCGCTTCAAGAATACGCTCTGCCTACTTCCTCTTTCGATATAGAAGTATATGCCCCTTTTATTGTCTTGATTGTTATTGTCGTAGTGATCGGTGTTGTTTTATACCTGCCGATAAGAAAGCTTCAAAAAGAAATCAATCACTTAAACCAAATGAGCTATCAATTTGGTAAAGGCGATTTAGCCGCTCGGGTTAAGCCCCTTTCGGAGCCTCTAACTGTTCTCGCAACAAGTTTCAATAGTATGGCGACTGCATTATCTAATAAAATGAATGAAAGCCAAATTTTTGCACAAGCCGTTCCACATGAGCTCAGAACACCGCTTAGTAGAATACAATTGGCCTCAGGTATCCTCAGAAAACACAGTCTCACCTCTGAACAACTCGCCTTAATTGACAATATTGATCAATATATCTGCGACATTGATGAGCTTTGTACACAAGTAATTCAATTCTCCAAACTCAACATGCAAGTAAAAGAAGACTGTAACAAAACGTTTAATTTAAACCGTTTTATCGCATACCGAGTCGAACAACTTACACTGCGCTCAGTGATAAGTATTAACACCCTTTGTTGCAAAAATATCACCGTTTACTGTAATTCAACGCACTTGCGGTTAATTATTGATAACCTGCTAAAAAATGCGGCGCAACATGCTAAACAACAAGTTGATATAACAGTCATAAGTACAAAAGGTGTGCTCAAAATAACGATTGAAGATGATGGCAAAGGCATATCAAAGCATGACCATGACACTATTTTTGTTCCCTATGCTCGATTAGACAGCAGTCGTACTAGAAAAACCGGGGGGCTCGGCATGGGGTTAGCTATTGTAAAAGGTGCTATTAATCAATTGGGCGGAGAAGTTAGTGTAGCCAGATCTTCCTCTGGTGGCGCCATGTTTATAATTAAACTCCCTATTTTGTAAAAACACCCTTCCTATAAAACCATAGAGAGATGAATAAATAGCCGTTCATATTCAGCAGTGTGCTAAACAGGCATTTCTAATACACGACAATTCATATAAAACATGGCGCTAAATTTATAGCGCCATGCCGTAAGACTCCAAGCCCATCTGATTCACTTACTGATAAATACTAAAGCAACATCAATTTAGGCTGAAACTCATTTAAGTACAAAAATATTACTGGTATTATTGAGATCCAATACACCAATACAGTTATTACTTTCATCTGCAACCATCATGCGATCACCCGCAGACCAAAATGTTTCTGTATAGATTTCACCTTGCGCTAATGTTGCATAAGTCGTTGTCAATAACGGCTCTCCTGTGTTGTTGTTGATCCAATATAGTTTAACTGCTGAAGTCATGGTGTTCACAACTTGTAAGTCAGGCGCTGCGTCTGACGTTCTTGAATAAGGTACTGCTAAATCGCAGCTCCCCATCTCGGCTGTTGCATCTGGGATCACCGGTGGAGGTGCAACATCTAAGGCATTTTTAACCATCTCTTGTGTTACTTCAAATGCATTATTTTCCTCATTCAATAGTGCGACACCTAAACAGTTGTCAGCACCATCGGTAAGCATGATCCTATGGCCCACGTCCCAATCATCCGCGGTATAACTTTCGCCTTTAGCTAAAGTGGCATAAGAGTCACCGGACTTATCACCTGTTTTTCTATTTAACCAATACACTTTCACCAACTTTTCAGTTGGGTTAGTGATCGTTAAATCTTGCGCTGTTTTGTCAGAATCATAGTAGGTTTCTGCTAAGCTACAGGTACCAATAGTCCCTTTTTCTGGCCAATGTGGTAAGTAAGGTTCTGTGGCTGAAACAAGTGGGATTGGCTCTGGAGTCGTAACACTACACTCATCACCTGCACATGCTGTGAAATTAAGGTCGATAATATCTGACCCTATAAAGTCTGAAGAAATTGCAATGTAATACTTGCCTGACTCAGGCGTAGCCAGTACACACTTTTCCTCATTTGTGTTGTCTGTAACTGACTTACAAGTAAATTCAGTATCGATAGAAGGATGAACTTCAACGCCTTTCTTAACCCAAAAATCAACATTCCCCGAGCCGCCTGAGGTAGCAAATGTTACAGAAGGTAAGCCAGCTGGTACATCCACAGAAAATAACCAACCACCACGACCATTAATCTGTTGGTAATCGCCAAGTGCAACAACTTCGACACTTGCTTTATATTGCTCGGTCAGTGTCATCTTTAACCAGTTTTCGAACGCTGGTTGATTATCAGCAGCAATACTTGCCATTAGGGTGTCAAACTCTTCCCACTGCCCAGCACGCATATGAACAAGCATTTGAGACACAAGGTCAGAACGTTGTTCAATTAAAAAAGCAACCGCAAGCTGTCCCCAAGTGTATATATTTGCATCACCAGCGAAGATTTCAGCTAACGTATAAGACTCCTCACTATTCGCAGTTGAGACACGTGAATAGTACCTATTATAGAAAGTACTCAAATATTCAGCGAGGCCTTCACTCCACCAACCTAAACTGCCTTTATAGCCGCCTTCTTTGTTGTATCGCCCATCTAATGCGTGAATATATTCGTGCGCAAATGATCGAAGTACCGATCGTCCGCCACTCCACTCAAGAGCATCAAAAGTCCAAATATCAGAACTATGCCACCACTTTGTAGGCGATGTTTCAAAATAAATACCACTGGTATTGCTAGTGTTTCTCAAATGCTCAGCCCAAGCAGCATGATTTGATAAGCTTTCGAAAATATGAATATTGGTGATTTCATTTAAATCATTTGCAACAGCCTGTTGGAATTCGGGAGTAATTCCTGAATGTAACACTTCATCAAACACCCTTTTAGTGCGTTTAACAATATCACATGCATCATGGAGTTCCGCTTCAGACATTGACTGTGCGCGGATCCGTACAGGTTCATCACACATTACATTGCCGCTGAACAGCTCTGTTGTTGCAAACATGGAGGCATCAACGGCGTCCCCACCTTCATACGCATCAATGAATATGTGGTATCTACCCGCTTTTGGCTTGTCAATAATACACCCTTCATTTTCGTTAGTACCAAAATATGAAACACAGTCAAACACACCTTCTGCACCTGCACTTGCTTCTTCTTCATATTTCACATACAAATCAGGATCACCTAAACCGTTATTAGCAGTGCCCGAAAATAAACTCACCACTAACGTTTCACTATCTTCAGGCACGTCTACATAATACGATCGACCTTGTCCTTCTGTAGTACTAATATTTAGTTTCACCACATCCAGTTTCAGTGCAGGCTCATCCGCGCTAGAGAAATCAACTTCTGGTGTAGTCGGGGGATCTTCTACCGGAGGCTCTACTACGGGTGTTTCAGCTACTGGGGCTATCACTGTTTCAGTTGATGAACTACTCCCACCACAGCCGGATAATGCAAGCAGCACTGCGCTTGATAAGGTCAATGTTCTAAAAAGCATTTGGTTTTCCTTCTAATTGTTATTTTAATACTCAATATCTTCGATAGCTCAGAGGGGCTGATGTTTCGGTCTAAGAGAGGCTAAGTCGTCACTTGATATTAAAAGCCTAGGGGGACTCGGTAAAAATCAAGTAACAGCACCTAACCTCTCTAGCATGAACACTTTAAACTGAGCGTGTTTTATATTTATGCTTTATTTGATTACACACATCATTTATTTCCATTAATTGCTATTAAATACAATGTATTACATAAAATTTAAAAGCTGTAATACAGGGTAAATTAACAAATATAAGCCCAGTCTTTTTAATAAACACGATGTCAATTATTCTGGGCCATGCAGATGTTCCCTAGCCAAAGCCGTGACTCGTTTTAAACACAACGTTCGTATTTGTAACACAAATAAAGGTATAATGTAAATTGTATACAATATAATTAAGGGTGGAAATGTAAAATCCCCTTGAGCATGAGACCTGCAAATAGGAATTCTGATAACCTTTACAGCGCTACGTCATACCTGAAGATCGATACGTATATATAGCTTTTGCAAGTTTTATTCTCATCCCAGACATCTCTAAAATGAAGTTGAATTTAAACGAGAGTCAATATGAATAAAATAAGCAACGTATGTGCTATCACAGCCCTGCACAGCATATCTGGTTTCGCAAGTGCAGAACCGACATGGCATGCATCTACAATCAACAAAGTTTACCCTCAGTCTAATGGAGATGTTGTACTTACTTTCACACAAGATCATGCTAAATGCACAAATGATTCTATACCCAAATACTACTACTTATCTGCCAAAAAAATGGCGTAACAGCTTCTGGCTTACAGAATATTTACAGTGTGGCCTTGACCGCTACCACAGCAAATCAAAAAGTGACGATTAACTTTGACTCGAGTACACCGGATTGCAATATCAATCGATTACTCGTCGTTTTTAGATAAAAATAAGGAGCTAAACATTAGCTCCTCTTTCCTATTGAAGTAAAATATCTTCCCAATACCATCCGCTGAGTTACTAAAGTGATTTTAACTTTTTTATTCTGTTCGTTAGCTGTTTTTTCAACTCGTCGTCTACAACATAATTCGCTAAGTCCTGATACAAACGCTTCGCTTTGAGTTTTAGACCTTTTGCCTCTAAAATATTTGCTAGCCTAAATTTTGTCCATTCCTTTGTTGGCATTTTATTAGAAATTACCGCTTCATTTAGATACTGTTTCAATGCTTTTTCTCCCTCATCTAAATCGCGTTCACTGAGTACACTTGTTCGACCAATTTGAAATAATGCTCTGTATTTCGCTCGAGATTGTTCGGGTGTGTTAGTATCTAATTCTGTCGCCTTGCGAAAGCGTACTAACGCGTCTGCATAACGTCCTTGGGTTTGATGGTATATTCCCAGTTGATAATGAAACTGAGGTTCATCACCAAAATCTCGCATACCTAATTTTGATATTTGACTGAGCTTTTCTTCATCTCCCATTTTACCATACACCTGGATTAATGCCGTTGCGCCCAGCAAAGGACTCACTTTTTTCAGTGCGTGGGCATGTTTTAACCCTACCTTTAAATCTCCTCCTAATATGGTCGGCACATGCATATGATATTGGATCAACGACTCTCGATATTCTACATTATTAGGAGAAAATTCTACCGCCAGTGTTAATCCTTGTTTAACCTTTTCAAGGTAACCCATTATACTGAAAACACTCGCGGCGTCCGCTTGCTTAGCAGCAATATCGGCAAACACAAAATGAGCATGTGCGTTCTTGTCATCTAATTGTATCGCTTTTATAATATAATTTTCAGCATCATCAAGTTGATGGCGTTCGAAGGCAATACGCGCTAAATAAGTGAACTTAATAGAACTGAGCTCGTCATTCTGTAACAACAATTTTTGAGCTCGTGAAAGCTCATTATTTTCAAAAGCCTCAATTGCATTTTCTACACTCGCATCAGACCCCCTGCTCAAAACACTACATAAACACATAAACAATACGATTACTTTTTGAATATTCATTTTTAAACCTCTATGACGGATCGTTATTATTCAGAAATCATTCTGCTTTGCGTGTTTTCGGCCAATGCCATGCATATAGTACAATTGCAACCGATATAGCCACTTCAACTGCTGTTAAGAATAAGTAAAACCACCAGATTTCAGTCAAGTTTGTTGCAACCAGCATGAGTATAAAAAACATAGAAACGATGATATTTACCCTGCGATTTATTGTTGGTTTAAGTACCAATGTAAAAAACACCATCACACTTGGGACTACCATAAGTACTGCCACAGCAAGAAATTGGAGTTGAGTTTCAATACTGCTATTTACCGCCATTGCTTTAGCCATAATTCCTGGTACATATATCTGTATATAATCACCATATACATAGCAAAACATGACCGCTATCCAAAGTGCTGAAATCTTCAACTTTACATTTATTTTAAAATCTTCAAATTTTGACTCTGTGCTATTCATTACACTCATTGATCACTCCATTTTATCGTTAAAACACACACTTTATGAGTAAAGGTAAAGCGGTTCCTATATTTACACTTGACAACCGCATTACTGAATTACTATTTCTGTGCCTCAAAGTTGGTATCCACACCTCCACTCATGGCTTTCGAAAAGCATATATTTTGCCGACGCGTATGTCGTCCAAGACTACAAGGTAAGACACATTGAAATTTAAAAGCATATAAAACAAAAACTTAAAAAACACATGAACGTGATACTAAATAACTTCGGGTTGAGACAGTGCAGTACTGAATGAAGAGTTAAGTTAGATTGAAACGATGTGTGCTATCCATGGTGACTGATAAATCACTTTGCTCTGGTAACGAAGCCATTCCCCACCTAGTAAGCCTTTCAAAATACTGTATAAATTGAGAAACCTCTTGCTCAGTCATGCCTTTTCCAGATTTACATTTTAATTGCTGTTCTTGTTGCTGCCGCCACTGGTAAACACGCTCAAACGTTTGAACATTCAAGTACACTAATTTATCAATTAAAGAAAACAGAGTCTGATAGTCCGCCGCTAAACATTGATTTACGTAACGCCGATACCTACCCTGCGTATCTTGCAGCGCCTCTAATGTATTACAAGGGTGGCATAACCGTTCCAAGGGCTCTGATTTTAATCCCACACACCAACCCTCAAAGATCAGAATATCTGGCGGCACTTCTATCGTTTGCCAATACTTCGGAAGAAATGGTCTATCTTGTGATTTATCGAATCTTGGTAAAGTAAATGCCTGTTGAGCTTTAAATAACCGAACAGTTTCGATGGCAAGTTTTATTGCATGGGTACCCGGCACTCCTCTCGTTGCCAGCAGCGGGTGATGTTGCTTAGCAAGTATGCTTCGCTCTTCAGGAGATAAATAAAAATCATCCAAAGAGACAACTGCAATACTTAACCCTTGTGCCTCTAATGAGCGAGCTAAATAGTGTGCCAAAGTTGATTTTCCACTGCCTTGTGCGCCGTTAATACCAAGACAAAACGGTAAACGGTTAGATTGGACTTGCGCATGAGTATACGCCGCGTTGAACCATGACAGTATCGGCTCAGCATCTTGGATATAATGTGCTGGCAACCCCTGCTTTTTCAAAAATGCGTACTGCCACTTTTTCATAGTTAACCCATGCTGGTAATCATTTACAGTACCTTGAGTTTACCAACATAATTAATATATGCACCCTCTCACAAATCAACGCCTCCAATGACTTACATATACATAACAACATATGTCACAAAAAAACCATCGATTAAATTGATTGCAACAAGCCATTTTTATCATTTATAAGATATCAATAGACTCTCTATACTGCATTGTGTGGACAGCCCATAGCTTACTTAATTTTGTCATGGCAGCCACTGAACATAGACCGTTAGGTCTAATTAATACTTGATCACTATTGCGGAGGCATTATGAAAACGACTCTTACTACAGCGGCTGGCGCCCCTATTTCAGACGACAACAACAGTATTTCTGCTGGTGAGCAAGGCGCGCTTACTTTTGATAATTTCAGGCTTTTTGAAAAGCTAGCACACTTTAACCGTGAAAGACTGCCTGAAAGAGTGGTGCACGCAAGAGGCACTGGGGCATATGGGACATTTACGTTAAACACATCGTTGACACACTATAGTATCGCAAGCTTCTTACAAAAAGCAGAGCAAAAAACTGACGTATTCGTCCGTTTCTCAACAGTCGGGGGCGGCCAAGATTCAAGTGATTATGCACGAGACCCACGTGGGTTTGCAGTGAAATTTTATACCGAACAGGGCAATTTTGACCTGGTAGGTAACAATACACCGGTGTTCTTTATTAATGATCCGATAAAGTTTCCAGACTTTGTCCATTCTCAAAAGAAAAACCCTAAAACTAACTTACCCGATCCGGCTGCTATGTTTGAGTTCTGGGCAAATCATCCTCAATCATTACATCAAATGACCATCTTAATGTCAGACCGAGGCATTCCATTAAGCTACCGACATATGCACGGCTTTGGTTCACACACCTTAAGCTTTTGGAATCAAGATGGTGAACGGTTTTGGGTAAAATGGCACTTAAAAACCCAACAAGGTATTGAAACGGTATCTAGTGATGATGCACATAAATACCCATCATTTGGCGCACAGCAAGACTTAGTGGCTGCCATTGAGCAAGGTAATTTTCCCCGTTGGAAAGTCAAGTTACAGGTTATCACGGAAGCACAAGCAAAAGCGCTGAGTGTCAATCCATTTGATTTAACCAAAGTCTGGCCTCACAATGAAGTGCCACTGCTTGATGTTGGTACACTTGAACTCAATCGCAATGTTGATAATTACTTTGCTGAAACTGAGCAAGCGACATTTGCTCCAAGTAATTTGGTGCCTGGTATCGGTGCATCACCAGATAAAATGCTACAAGCAAGGTTAATAGCATACCAAGATGCGCATCGATACCGTGTTGGTGTAAACGCAAATCAAATTCCTGTTAATGCGCCAAAGTGTCCTGTCCATAATTACCAACGTGACGGTGCGTTCGCAGGGGCCTGCCCATTTTCTGATCCCACCACAAACAGCGGTAATAACAACGTCAACTTCTACCCCAACGACAGAATTGATGCTGGTGCCCCGAGCCCTGATCCGGCAGTCGCAGAACCACCAATGCCACTGGCACAGAATGCATGGGTCAAACCACATGACCAAGATCACGAAGATTACTATACGCAGGCGGGTGATTTATTTCGCTTAATGAGCCCAGTACAGCAACGAGAGCTAGCGGACAACATTGCGGGAGGGTTAAGCTTGGCTAATGAAGATATTCAGCAACGAATGCTTACACAGTTTGCCAAAGCTGATAAACAATACTTGTTTGCCGTTAAGACCGCTTTAGCAGCTCAGGGTTAATTTTTAATTGTAACCAAAGTGGCTTTCGCCAGCTTTTATTTGCGACAAAGCCGACATAATGTCGGCTTTGTCGCAGATAAATAAAAAATTGATCACGCTTGTCGCGCTTCAATCATCAGACGTTTCATGTCTCTTATGGCTTTTTCAAGCCCATCAACCGCGGCTCTAGCAATGATGGCATGACCTATATTAAGTTCATATATTTCTGGCATTTGGGCTATCGGTTTAACATTATGATAGTGTAAACCATGTCCGGCATTGACAATAATACCTTGCTTATCTGCATATTGAACACCCAGACGAATTCGTTCTAGTTCAATTTGTTGCTCAGCATCTGTTTCAGCATCAGCGTACGCGCCTGTATGGATCTCTACATACGGCGCACCTGTTTGTTTCGCTGCATCAATTTGTGCATTATCCGCATCAATGAACAAAGACACTTTAATACCAGCCTTTGCAAGCTGTCCTACTGCACTTGTGATTCTTTCGACGTTACTCACTACATCTAAACCACCTTCCGTTGTTAGCTCTTCCCGTTTTTCTGGTACTAAGCAGACGTAAGTCGGCTTTACTTCCAATGCAATATCAATCATTTCATCAGTGACCGCGATTTCAAGATTCATACGAGTTTGGATGGTTTGTGCCATAACATAAACATCTCGGTCTTGAATATGACGACGGTCTTCACGCAAATGAATCGTGATCCCATCCGCACCAGCGTGCTCGGCAACAGAAGCCGCATGAGCTGGATCAGGGTAACGGGTACCACGCGCTTGGCGTAATGTCGCAATGTGGTCAACATTAACACCTAATAAAATATCTCTCATTGTTCTACCTTGATATAAAAAGTTCTCGGCTTTTTAAGGCTTTATGTCCTAAAAGCGGTTTTAATAAATATCGGCTCAAGTGTTTTGCTGGCTGGCGTACTGCTTGCTTAGCAAAATCATGTTCCGCCATAGCCAATAGCACAGCACCTGAAAAACCCAGTTGAGGCTGATCAGTGCGAATGAAGCCAAGCTCGGCAACATATTGATACGAGTACTTCGCACTCACAGGTTCACCATGTGCATCATAATCAAACTCTAAACCAAACCCTAACATACTCAGCAATTGAAATTCATAACTTCGTAAAATAGGCTCAATATCATCACACTTAGCCAACAATGTTAAATGGGTTTGATACAATTCAAAAACTTGCTCTAATGGTTCATTGCACGGTATTGCACGATAGGTCAGTTCATTTAAATAAAAACCACAATACAATAGTTTACCCGATAACTGCAAAGGTCCTGAGGCGAGTTCGAACTTATTAAGGTACTTTAGATCGTATCGCCCGGCATATTGACAAAGAAGTAACCCGAAAGGTTGTAGGTGGGCATTATGCTTCAATGATTGCTTACCCTTGATTCGAGCAAGCATAGTGAGGTGACCAACGCCTTCAACAAGCATATTGAGCATCAATTGAGAGTCACTATAGGGACGTCGATGCAATAAATACGCTTGCCGAAAGTCGCTATGCAATCATTCTTCTCCGTAACCTAAACTGCGCAGAGCACGCTCATCATCAGCCCAGCCAGACTTCACTTTAACCCAAAGCTCTAAAAAGACTTTGTTATCAAGCATATCTTCCAGATCTTTGCGCGCTTCACGGCCAATAACTTTAAGCTTTTCGCCTTTGTTACCTATCACCATACGCTTTTGGGTTTCACGTTCAACTAAGATCAACGCATTTATTTGCCACACGCCATTGTCTTGCCATTTAAACTGTTCAATTTCAACAGTCACTGAGTAAGGTAACTCATCTCCCATAAAACGCATCAGCTTTTCACGCACAATTTCAGCTGACAAGAAACGCATTGAGCGGTCGGTTACATAATCCTCAGGAAAGTAAAACTCAGATTCAGGTAAACGCTTACGCACTTCTTCTTTTACCATATCAATGTTTTTACCTTGTTTCGCAGAAACAGGAATAATACCGGCGAAGTTCCCCTGCTCACTCAACCATTGCATATGCGGTAAAACAAGTTCATGATCTTTTACTTGGTCAACTTTGTTCATTACCACTAAAACAGGCCGACCACTGCCCATGACTTTGGTTAAGACCATCTCATCATCAGCATTCCAAAGCGTACCTTCCAGAACAAAGATAATTAGCTCAACGTCACCGATAGAACTTGATGCTGCACGGTTCATTAAACGGTTTATAGCACGCTTCTCTTCAATATGAAGCCCGGGTGTATCAACATAGACAGCTTGATAATTGTCTTCTGTGTGAATACCCATTATACGGTGGCGAGTGGTTTGTGGCTTACGTGATGTAATACTCACTTTTTGCTCAACAATTTGATTCAAGAGTGTTGATTTGCCAACATTTGGGCGACCAACGATGGCTATCATGCCACAGTGCGTATTAGGCGTCATTTTTTATGATCTTCAATGCTTTTTCGGCAGCTTTTTGCTCCGCCTTTCGACGTGAGCTACCGATTGAAATAATACTATCCATTCCTTCAACAATACATTCTACCGTGAATGTTTGATTATGTGCTTGACCTTTTGTATCGATAACCGTATAGCCTGGCAACGGAAGTTTGCGTGCTTGCAAATATTCTTGCAATAAAGTTTTTGGATCTTTTTGGTTATGGCCTGGAGAGATGGCATCTAACCGAGACTGATACCAATGCAAGATAAGGTCACTGCATTTATTAATATCTGAATCTAAAAATACAGCGCCTATAATTGCTTCAACTGCATCGGCAAGTGTTGATTCGCGACGAAACCCTCCACTTTTTAATTCCCCAGGACCTAACCTTAAGTAATCCCCTAAGTTAAATTCCACACCAAATTCAGCCAAGGTTTGACCTCGAACCAAAGTTGAACGCATCCGACTTAAATCGCCTTCACGCGCTTTTGGGAATTGCTCATATAGGGCATTAGCGATAACGAAACTTAAAATTGAGTCGCCCAAAAACTCCAAGCGCTCATTGTGCTGGCCTTTATGACTTCGGTGCGTCATAGCTTGCTCAAGCAATGCTTCGTTATTAAATTGATATCCTATCTTACTGTATAATTCTGCTACGTTTCTTTTCATTGCTACTGAATATTACCTAGGCGTTCAAAACGAACACCAGTTGGAACCCAGCCTGGTAATAGGCTATCTGGGCCATTATCAAATTCAAAACTCATCCAAATAAATACGGCTTTACCGACTAAGTTTGCCTTAGGTACAAAGCCCCACATACGGCTGTCTTGACTATTATTGCGATTGTCACCCATTGCAAAGTAGCTGTCTTCAGGTACTACCCATTCATCTTTTCGGGTGCCCTGCTGCTGGTAATAACGTTCAGTTAATTCCAGTGCTTGTGGGTTAATGAGTATATCGTGCTGTACACCTGGTAAATCTTCTGTCAAACGTACCAGTTGCATTGAGCCTTGCTTATATTCATCACGATTTACAATGTCTAACTTAATCTTATTATACTCGCCACACACCAAATTGCCTTGTTGAGTTTGCCCCTCTTGACACTTTGGCTGAATGTATAACTGTCGATTACGATAAACGATACGATCCCCTGGTAAACCAATTATACGTTTGATGAAATCAATACGCTCGTCCAGAGGAAACTTAAACACCGTTACATCCCCGCGCTCTGGCTCGCCTACATCAACAAGTTGAGAACGCCACACTGGGTCTTTAATACCATACGTAAACTTTTGTACTAGAATAAAGTCGCCATCTAGTAGCGTTGGCATCATTGACCCTGATGGGATCTGAAATGGTTCAAAAATAAACGACCGGAAAATTGTGATGGCGGCAATCATTGGGAAAATCGACTTTGCCCCTTCAACAATTGCAGGTTCAGGTGCTATCTCAGCAATTACATCATCTTCTAAAAGTGTGCCACTGCTCCCTTGTGCAAGCGCGATACGTTCTTTTCTTTTCGGTGCATATAATAAGTGGTCCAACAACCAAATGAGGCCTGAACCTAGCGTAATTAACACCAATAATACTGAAAAATAGCCAGCCATCTAAAAATTCCTGTTATTTGCCTACTTTTAATATGGCTAAAAATGCATCTTGAGGCACTTCTACATTACCTAACTGTTTCATGCGTTTTTTACCATCTTTTTGTTTTTGAAGTAACTTCTTCTTACGACTCACGTCACCACCGTAACATTTTGCAATTACATTTTTACGTAACTGTTTCACGGTTGTTCTTGCTATAACATGAGCACCAATTGCCGCCTGAATTGCTATATCAAACATTTGCCGTGGGATCAGTTCTTTAAGTGCCTCGGCAAGTTGGCGGCCTCTTGATTGCGCGCCATCGCGATGGACAATAATAGCCAACGCATCAACTCTATCACCGTTAATAAGTATATCTACTCTTACCATGTCTGATACTTGGAAGCGTTTAAAGTTATAATCTAGTGAAGCAAAACCGCGACTGGTTGATTTCAACTTATCAAAGAAGTCCATCACCACTTCAGCCATAGGCAACTCATAAGTTACTGCAACTTGTTTTCCGTGGTATGCCATCTTTGTTTGCGAACCACGCTTTTCTACACACAGTGTAATAACATTACCTAAGTACTCTTGCGGTACTAGGATATTTGCTTCAACCATTGGTTCACGCATTTCAATAATGTCGTTCACAGCAGGTAAGTCAGACGGGTTATCAATTTGAATAGTACCATCCTTTGTTACTATTTCATAAATTACTGTTGGCGCAGACGTGATTAGATCCATATCATATTCACGCTCTAGTCGTTCTTGGATGATTTCCATATGGAGCATGCCAAGGAAACCGACTCGAAAACCAAAACCCAGTGCTGTTGAACTTTCAGGTTCAAAGAATAGCGATGCGTCATTCAGACTTAATTTATTTAAGGCGTCACGGAATGCTTCATAATCATCTGAAGCTATTGGGAACATACCCGCATAAACCTGAGGCTTAACTCGTTGGAAACCGGGTAAACGCTCAACCGCTGAATTTTGCGATAATGTAATCGTGTCACCCACAGGCGCACCGTGAATGTCTTTAATACCCGCAATAACAAAGCCAACTTCACCTGTTTTTAAAATACCGGTATTCGTTTGCTTGGGTGTAAAAATACCAACATGATCCGCAATATGCGTTTGATCCGTCGACATTATTTTTATTTTATCGCCTTTACGCAATTCACCGTGTTTAATACGTACCAATGATACAACCCCTTGATACGGGTCAAACCAAGAGTCGATAATTAATGCTTGTAACGGCGCTTCAGGATCACCTTCCGGTGGCGGTACATCTCGTACAATGTTTTCCAGTACATCATCAATACCGATGCCTGTTTTAGCGCTACATTGCACCGCATCTAATGCGTCGATACCAACAATGTCTTCAATTTCCTCTGCAACACGCAAAGGATCTGCTTGCGGTAAATCAATTTTATTCAGAATTGGAATGACTTCCAAATCCATTTCGATGGCGGTGTAACAGTTTGCCAACGTTTGTGCTTCGACCCCCTGCCCAGCATCAACTACAAGTAAAGCACCTTCACAAGCAGCTAAAGAACGAGACACTTCATAAGTAAAATCTACGTGTCCTGGTGTGTCGATAAAATTCAACATGTAAGTTTCACCATCTTTCGCGGTGTAATTCAACGTTACACTCTGCGCTTTAATGGTAATGCCGCGCTCACGTTCGATGTCCATCGAATCCAGCACTTGCTGTTGCATTTCACGGTCAGTAAGGCCACCGCAGACATGGATCAAACGGTCTGAAAGCGTTGATTTGCCGTGGTCGATGTGGGCGATGATAGAAAAGTTACGGATATGCTTCATATACTGGATTCTAAACTTCTGTAAGTCATGGTTTATAATAAAGCCGAGATTTTACCTTTTATTTGCCGCAATCACCATCTATTTGCGTCAGAGGAATACTAATTGGATAAACTTTCACCAATCGAACTTCATGCTTCAAGCGTTTAACTTGCTGTTTAGCAATTAAAAAGCCTAAAAACCCACCTATCACAGCACAAAATATTTGCCAAGGTTCAGGTAAGCTAAAACCGACTGCGCTGATAAACAAAGCAAAAAATGCCCCCAACAATGGAAACATATATACAAAAAAAGCATTGCGCACAATATGTCTATCATCTAATGACAAACGTATTTTTTGACCGACTTCTACGACATGTTCAAGTTCAATTGGGAAGGTTTTGTTATGAGTACCAAACAGTTTACTAAATATTTGAGAGCCACATTTACCATTGCAGCCGGCACAAGCTGCCTTTTGCTCAGCTTGTAAATATGCGGTAGTGCCATCAACTGACACCACCTGTAGAGTCTGTTCAATCATAAAGGTCGTTGTACCGACTCAGCAATGCTCTTTGCTGTCAACGCAGGGATATTACCTACAACTGATACATCAAAAGCACCTGAGTTATGCACATATACTGTGGTCGCACCTGAAGAGAGCGCACCACTGGCCCGTTGTCCTGGTAATGGCCGCTGCACAAAGACCGAAATATCAACTAAACCATCAGAGTATAAGTAGTAATCGGCCAATTCGTTATTTAAATCCAATTTGTGTCTGTCTGATTTAAGTAACTTAAATCCCTGAGGTAACCATCCAATTACCCAATTGCTCGTTGTGCTACCTTGCTCATTGACAGTTTGCATTGGTAATGGTGCTGGAAATTCTTTCTGTTGTAACTCAAGAAGTTGAGATGATGGTTCAGGAGTGACACTTATGTGAGTTAATAACAACTGCTCTAAAAGGTCACCTTGTTGGTTTACATAAGCCGCTTTCAAAAGTAATGACGATTGTGTGTCAATCCATAACCAATAATTATATTTACTCTCATCTTTTGACTCTATTCGTACCAACTGTGAAGGCCTGCCAGCAACTCGTCCTTTACCGCCCAGCACAAAATCATAGTTTTCTAGTAAAGAAGAAATATCTTTAAATAAAACTTCCGGAATAGGCCCCGCGATTGAGTCAGTACTTATCGAGTAAGGAGGCGACTGGGGTTCAAAGTAAGTTACACGGTCATTTACTCTTACCATTTCTAGGCCAGCACCATTCAACAAACTTAATAGTTCAAGTTCTGTATCACCTTGTTTTGCGTGTATCCAACGATAAGGTTCCATCCCCTTACCCTTAGAAACAACGAATGATGCGTTAAAGTTCCTAGTATGAACAGCTTTTGCCATATTGTGTAAAAGCTGCTCTGCTGTCGTTACATCATTAGCGTTTGCAATAAATGTAAAAAATAAACCTAAAATACAGCCAATTAATCTCATTTAATTACTTCTTTTCCTCTGGCTGTTCATCTGCTCGCTGTATCTGCTTTTGCAAAGAGTACGCTACTCTTGATTGTCTTTGATGTTCTAAAACGAGAGCACCTATACGCTGCTGTTGTAGCTCACGCAAGCCTTTTTCGGCGCTTTCTAAAGCAGGTTGCTCTGAAGAGAAACTCACTGGAGACACTCCACCTGCCAATGGGGTTGATTGGAATACAGGTAAGTTATCTGTATTTTCACCACTTGGCTGCGGCATTGTATTCACTCCGACAATAGCAACAAGCGCGACACTCGCAGCAATAGCCATTTGTGATAGCGGCTTTTGCCAAGCGCTTAACTTAATTACTTTTGTTCCATTATCTTGAACATCAACCTGCGACCCCACTGGAACACTATGGCATGGCTCACTCTCTAACGCTGCAGCCACGCTTGCAGTAATATCAATATTGAGCCCACCCTGGCGTTCACGCATTACATCCCCAATCTGGGCATAGCGAACAAACTTTTCAGTATCAAGTTGTGCCACTGATAGCTCATTCGACGGTAAGTCACCATCTAGCACTCGAGACGCTACTTCTTGACGCGATGCAGTGTGGTTAGCTTTTGTCATGTTAGGATTCACCTATTAATGGGTTTAAATTATTGTCTATCGCTTCTCGAGCTCTGAAAATGCGAGAACGCACTGTCCCTACTGGACAATCCATAATCACCGCAATTTCTTCATAACTCATCCCTTCGATTTCTCGCAAGGTGATAGCGGTTTTCAAGTCATCAGGCAAACCATCGATAGTTTGATATATCACTGATTTAACCTCTTCACTTAACAACAAATTCTCTGGTGATGCATTAGAGCGAAGTTGCTCTGCGCCGTCATAAAACTCGGCTTCTTCTGCATCGACATCATTGGCTGGCGGCTTTCGCCCTTGAGATACCAAGTAATTTTTCGAGCAATTAACAGCTATACGATATAACCACGTATAAAATGCACTATCTCCCCGAAAGTTCGGCAATGCACGATAAGCCTTAATAAATGCTTCTTGTGCAACATCTGCTACATCGCCATGATTAGACACATAACGAGAGATCAAAGCCGCTACTTTATTCTGATACTTGGCAACTAAAAGGTTGAAGGCGTTTTTATCTCCTTGCTGAACCCGCTTAACCAGTTCTAAATCCAAATCCTGCTCGCTCATTCGAGCCGGTACTCCTCATTGTTATAATTTATCACTTAATCACTATTGCCATTAATCACAGCTACTCTGACTAAGTTATAAATAAAAAGTTCTGTTTTTTTATATTTTTTTTAAAATAAGTCCAAATTACACGTCTAGACGTATATATCAGCACTAAATGCTAATAAAAATATTCAGTATTGACGTCAAGTTAGTTGTATCATAGCAGATATGTACATATAGCTGAATGAAACGCATAGAAAAAGCGAAGATCATGAAACAAATAAAACACCATCACACTGACGTAGTTGTTATTGGCAGCGGTGCTGCCGGTTTAAGCTTAGCTCTATCTTTAGCAAACCACTGCCACGTAACCGTTGTCAGCAAAGGTGCGCTAAAAGAAGGTTCAACACTCTATGCTCAAGGTGGAATAGCCGCAGTATTCGATAAAAAAAATGACAGCATTGAATCCCACGTAGATGACACGCTAGCCGCAGGAGCGGGATTATGCGACCGAGAAGCGGTTCATTATACTGCTAGTAATGCGAAAAATTGCTTAAAGTGGCTTATTGAGCAAGGTGTGCCATTTGACATGGAATTTGATAGTAAAGGTAAAGAGCGCTTTCACTTAACACGGGAAGGAGGCCACAGTCACCGTCGTATATTGCACACCGCCGATGCGACCGGTAAAGCTGTGCAAACAACATTAGTCAGTCAAGTATTAAGTCATGCAAATATCACTGTATGTGAACAATTCAATGCCATTGACTTAATTCCAAACAAAAATAATAAGAAACAGATCGATGGTATTTATGTCTACAATCGTATTGCCGAACAAGTAGAAACCATTTCAGCAAAGTTTGTGGCGTTAGCAACAGGCGGAGCTAGCAAAGTATATTTATACACTTCAAACCCAGACGTATCGAGTGGGGATGGTATTGCTATGGCGTGGCGTGCAGGATGTCGAGTCGCCAATATGGAGTTTAATCAATTCCACCCAACCAGTTTATATCACCCAGAGCTACAAAACTTTCTTATTACTGAGGCCATGCGCGGTGAAGGAGCGCTATTGAAGCGTCCTGACGGTACTCGGTTTATGCCTGATTTTGACGAACGAGAAGAACTTGCACCACGGGATGTCGTTGCACGCGCGATTGATTATGAAATGAAACGTCTTGGTGCGAATTGTGTTTACCTAGATATCTCTCATAAAGATAAAGACTTTATCATTGAGCATTTCCCGACGATATATGCCAAATGTTTAAGTGTTGGGTTAGATATCACCAAGGATGCAATCCCCGTAGTACCTGCAGCACACTACACTTGTGGTGGTGTAATCACCGACTTTAATGGCAGTACTGATTTAAGTAATTTATATGCGGTTGGAGAGGTCGCCTATACAGGTCTCCACGGCGCCAATCGTATGGCGAGTAATTCCCTACTCGAATGTATTGTATTTGCTCATGCCGCTGCCAAAGATATTTTACTTAAACTTAACACTATGCCCGCCCCTCCTATGCTGCCTGAATGGGACGAAAGTAGAGTAAGTAATTCAGATGAAGAAGTGGTGATTACGCATAATTGGCATGAGTTACGTTTGTTCATGTGGGACTATGTTGGTATCGTTCGTTCAACTAAACGACTTGAAAGAGCACTGCGCAGGGTTGAGCTACTTAATCAAGAGATCCACGAGTATTATGCTAATTTTAGAGTCAGCAATAACTTATTAGAGCTTAGAAATTTAGTTCAGGTTGCGGAGTTAATTATTCGCAGTGCATTAGAACGTAAAGAGAGCAGAGGCTTGCATTATACATTGGATTACCCAGATCAAAGCAGTAACCCAGAACCAACCATTTTAACACCTTAACTTGAACAGTTTAAGCTTACACGACACAATCGTCTCCACGATTGTGTCGTCAACGCAGACTGTATAACGCACAACTGTTGAGAATGGTCAAAATTATTCACTTCCAAAACAAGTACATTGAAGTACAACTTCGCCCGGCTAACTTTGCCTTCTATAACCTGTTCACCGGTTTGCCAACTAATATAGTTTTTTGAAATACTAAGGTTTATGACGCCTGATGTAATGAATTTCTTTTCCAGTGTATTGATACTGATCACACACCCCAATATACAACATAATATATTGCTGATTATCACCACAACCGTTGGGAATAACAAAATGAATAGAAAACTTAGACATGCAAAAAAGACCACGATTGTTCGATGGTCTAATACATTATTTTTTACTTCAAATCTATACGCGGACTCTGCCAAGAATTAATTGCACCATGGTATTTAGCTCTGCATCAGGACATTGTTCATGGCCCATAAACCAAGCAAACAAGTCCGGGTCTTCCATTTCAAGTAATCGTTGAAATACCAACTTTTGATGTTCTGACAATGCATCATACGCTTCGTCAACAAATGGCCCAAGTAAAACATCAAGCTCTAACATACCCCGACGACAAGCCCACTTTGTGCGAGATTTAGAAAAAAGCTCAGCCATTATTCACCCCTAAAAATTAATTTCTTATCACCTTCTTAAGTTTAAGATTATATCTTAGAATATGTGTAGAAATACACCGCTTTACTTTAAATCACCAAATAAAGCTCTCATATCTGTTGTTAAATCATCACCATCCATTTATGACACTCTGGATATGCGTTATTATTAAAAAACTCAATTTATAGGGATCTATATTATGTCGCTCACTCGCGCTTTTCAGTTGCCATATCAGCTGATTTCTATTTCAGGTCAAGAGCAACTAAGTTATTTGCATGGCCAGTTAACGCAAGATATGAATCTAATCACTGATGAACAATTTATGTGGGCAGGCCACTGTAGCCCTAAGGGCAAACTTTGGGGCGCATTCAGAGTATTTAAATTTAATGATCATTTTTTTATGATGGGCTCTGAAAGTGAAGTTGCGGCATCAGCACGAGAGCTAAAAAAATATGGTGTGTTCGCGCAAGTCGATATTCATCATTTAGCCTCTCCAAATATCATAGGAATATTAACTGACAACGAAACTAAAACATGTGAATTACTCGGCTTAAACTTCGCAAACTCAAATGCATGTGAGTTCGCCAATCAAAAAGCACTGCGTTTGGATGAAAACCGTATCGTGCTTTACGTTGATGAACATTTCAATTTACCTGCTGAAATCACATTAAGTGATGAGCACCATGCCTTTACAGAGGCAACGATTATTGCGGGTGAGCCGCAGTTAAGTGATGGAATGGTTGAAGAGTTCGTCCCACAAATGATTAACTTGCAAGCAATTGGTGGAATAAGCTTTAAAAAAGGGTGTTATACCGGCCAGGAAACGGTTGCGCGCATGCGTTACTTAGGTAAAAACAAGCGTGCTATGTATATTCTACAAGGCTCCAATGACAAAGCGCTCAGTGAAACTGATGTGGAAATACAGTTAGGTGAAAACTGGCGTCGAGCAGGAAAAATTATCAATCAAGTTTATAATTCCAAAACACAAAAATATAGTGCTTTAGCTGTACTACCTAATGACACTGATGTTACATCGACATTACGTGCTAAGCACTCGCCAGAGGTATCTATGTCAATTTTACCTCTGCCATATTCTCTAGAAGATGACAAATAGACGGGAAATATTATGAAAATCGCACCAAACAAAGTAGTGAAAATGCATTATTCAGTACTAGATAATGACAAAAACACAATTGATAATTCATTTGATGGTGAGCCATTATTGTTTATCATAGGTACAGGCTACTTAATTCCAGGCTTAGAAGATGCAATCATAGACAAAGTAGCTGGTGATACCTTAAGTGTGACCGTTGAGCCTGAGCAAGGCTATGGTGAGCGATATGATGACCTAATGCAAGCGGTACCTAAATCAATGTTTGATGGTATGGAAATTGAGGTCGGTATGCAGTTTAGAGCATCGACTGATGACGGTGATCAAATGGTTATGATCATTGATATTCAAGATGAAGAAGTCATCGTTGATGGAAACCATCCTCTTTCAGGGATTACTCTACATTTTGACGTAGAAATTTTAGAAGTGCGTGATGCGACTGAAGATGAACTAAGTCATGGCCATGTCCATGGCGATGGTGGGTGTGGTCACGATCACTAAGCTTTAATTTAAAACGCTCACCATCCAAGGTGCGCGTTTTAAACACATTAGCAATGAGTCGTTAATTCATATCAAACGCATCTTTTTTGCGCTTTTTCAACTGAGTTTCAATCTCATCGGTCGTTCCTTCTTCACTCAGTTTTGGCTCGATAATTACTTTATCTTGCATCGTATCTATGAGTGCAGCCTGATCATTCGTTCCCAACCGATACTTCATTCCATCATTCAGTGTTATTTCAACTGCACGGAAGCCTGAAACAGAATACACCCAACCATCATTGGTGATCCTCATACCAATACCATGGCGAAACGTATTCGTTACCGCTTTTATAGACGATATTTCGTCAAAATTTAATGATTTCTTCGCAAACCCAGGTCCAAACCACCACGATAGCTGTTGCGCTTTTTGGTCTACTTTAATTGTTAAACCGTAAAACACCACTGCCACTAACAACAAAACGCCTGCGAAAAGTAAGATAGCCGCGTTGTTACCCATCAGCACGATTGCCATCGCTAAAAAGCTTGCAATCCAGGCGACAATTCCCCAGATAGTCCATGCTAATTGTGTATGTTGGTACATCTCTACTCCTATTAAAAGCTATAAACCAAAGTAACACCTAATTCGGTATCTACTTTTTGTTTGTTTTCTTCTGGCTGGGAATTATATCTATAGGTATAAGATACTTTTA
This sequence comes from Pseudoalteromonas sp. MMG013, assembly GCF_018100885.1. Classification (NCBI taxonomy): domain Bacteria; kingdom Pseudomonadati; phylum Pseudomonadota; class Gammaproteobacteria; order Alteromonadales; family Pseudoalteromonadaceae; genus Pseudoalteromonas; species Pseudoalteromonas sp. MMG013. The sequence continues at coordinate 132,184 of NZ_JAGJEE010000012.1, forward strand.
ATGACACCCCCCCCATTACTTGGCTCACCAAGGCCGTCTCACTAAATACTCTGCTATTTAATCCTGATAATGACTTTTCGATACTAAGATCATGGTTAAATCGAGTCTGCTTAGATACCGTTCTTTCCCATTGCAATGATACCCTCAGCAATTGCCCGTGCTGAGTTCGGTCTACGTCGGGTTCAAGCACCACATCATGAGCTGTTTTAGATAAATATAATCCAGGTCCGATATCGAAGTCGACGGTATTTTTGGTACCTTGGAATATCCGGTTGCCATACCCCAGTGCTACAGTCCCTGTATATGCTTTACCATTAAACTTATCATTATTGTAATCGCCATAGATAAACAAAGACTCATTATCACGTCCAATTTTATAGTTCCCTTGCGCGGAAATATAATAGCGTGAAGCAGATACATCCGATTTATCTGTATCTGAATCTGTTTCTTCTTTATACAGGCCATCGAGTTTGAAGTGATTGCGCCAATGTTCAAAATCTTGATACACATTACTTTTTAGCTTAAACGCTGTACTTCGTGTGTTACCTTTATTGGCTATCAAGCCAAACTCGATATCTCCGTACAACACTTCACCTTGATGCAACTTATGTATTTCTTCGTCGGATAATTCTCCGTACTGATGAAACTCTTCAAATGGGTCGACTGCCCAAGACTGAAAACTACATGCAGTTAGATAAGCGTAACCTGCTAATTTGATGTATGACACAATACTGATTTTCTACTTCACTCTGTTATTTTACTGTTCTAATTGCACTTTCTCTTGCTTCCATAAGACATGACAAAATGGAGCATCCATATCACGGCTAATTAAGATACGTGCAAAAACTTCATCGCCATCTTCATATTCAATTCCGATTATAACTTGAATAAAGTGCTCCGGTTCAATTTCCAAAGAAACAAACTGCTGCCAATCATCATCTGGCTCACTATCCTCAATGAAACCATACTCTCCGTGATGCTCGTTAAATTGCTGAATATCTTGTTCCGATAAATTCTCTGGTGCTAACTGTAAAAAAATATCATACGCTTGATGGGTGATCTCTTCTACGCTAGAAAGGCGAGCAGACATAATGGCAATCTCTTTATTTAAGCTATAGCGCTATCATAGCAAAGTCATAAATTTGTTGGCTATCTAGATCCGTTAAATTATCAAATTTCTTTGATGAATTTACTCGAGATAGAGTTTACACTCTAATTTGGTTGTAAGGTTTACAGTTTTATGGAAGAAAATGATGATTACACTAGAAATCAAAAATAACATTGCTTGGGTAACGCTCAACCGTCCTAAGAAACAAAACGCGCTCAACTTATCAATGTTTATAGAACTTGATAAAATCATTAAAGACCTCAAAAAAGATAAAACAGTCAGAGCCGTGGTTTTATCCGGAGCTGGCGGTCACTTTTGCTCTGGGTTAGATGTTAAATCTGTAGTAAATAAACCAGCTGCAATTTTCAAACTCTTATTCAAATGGCTACCAGGCAGTGCCAACCTCGTGCAACGTGTCACTTTAGCGTGGAAAGACCTCCCTATCCCCGTCATTGCTGTTATAAATGGCAACTGCTTTGGCGCAGGCCTGCATATCGCCCTGGGTGCCGACTATCGCATAGCGGGTCCGTGTGCTCAACTGGCTATCATGGAAGCAAAATGGGGGTTGTGCCCTGATATGGGCAGTGGTGTTTTATTACCAGGCCTTATTAATCAGGACATACTGTGGCGTATCACGTCACAAGCTCAACCTATTAGTGCATCTAATGCCAAAGAGTATGGACTGATCAGTGAAATACATACACATACAGCTGGTGCAGTCACTGCATTATTAGATTCTCTATTATTGCGCTCACCAGACGCACTTGCCGCAATAAAAAAAGTGAACAATTGCGCCTACTCAGCAAATCGACGACAAGTTCTCTCGCTAGAAACCTGGTCCCAATTGCGTTTATTAATAAATAAAAACACCCGCATTGCAATGCAAAACGCAGTAAAGGAAGAAATAAAGCCGTATATCCCGAGAAGTAAATGGTAAAAGAGTCTCATTGCCAAACGCTCTAGTACATATTATGGTGTCATTACTTTAGAGGCAGATAGACCTATTTTGATAAAACGTATTCTTCAAACCTGCTTTGCGTTATTGCTCCTTATTATTTGTTTGTACAGTGCGAAAGGTGTGATCCATATTTTCCAATTGACAATTCCTGGACCATTATTAGGTATGCTAATTTTACTGCTCTTGCTGTCTGTAAAGTTAATAAAACCTATGCACCTTTCTCCTGCAGTGATACCTATTTTAAAGTACATGGCGTTGTTTTTTGTCCCAGCCGGAGTAGGAATTATTCAATACATCCCCCTCTTTTCAAGCAATTTACTATTATTACTATATATTTTAATCTCAATCCCATGTCTTGGCCTATTTATCTCTGGCTATATCGCTAACAAAGGGCGTTATCGTGAGTAACCTCTTACTAATAAGCGGGCTCACCATTGCTCTTTTCTTCCTCTGCCGCGCGCTCTATAAACGTATTCCCACCCCTTTGCTCAACCCTGTTCTTACTACTATTTGTATTTCAAGTACGATATTATTGGCATTAGATATACGGTACATAGATTACAAAGCCGCAACTATGCCTATTAACTTTTTCTTAGAATTGGCGGTAGTGTCTCTGGCATATCCAATTTATATGCAGTTTAGAATAGTTAAAAAGTCGCTGCTATTACTTCTTTCAAGTAGCTTTACGGGCGTCAGTGTAGCCACTGTAGGCGCGTACTTCCTATGCTTGGGGTTCAATGCTTCACCAAACCTTACAGCGTCATTAGCAGCGCTTTCAGTCACAACACCTATTAGTCTCATTGTCACTGAAAGTTTAAATGGATTGCCGGCAGTCGCAGCTATCATGGTCATACTTATCGGTGTTTTTGGAGGCGTATTCGGCCTGCATATCTTATCATTTCTCGCAATTGATAAACCTCAAGCCAAAGGGGTTGCGCTTGGGGTATCATGCCATGCTATTGGCACTGCCACCGCAATAGAATATCACCCACAAGCTGGCGTCTTTGCGTCTGCCGCAATGACTATAAGCGCATTAATCACAGCCTTTTGGGTACCTATACTGTATAAATGGTTAACTAAAGTCACTTTATTATTCGCGTGAAATATACCTCTAGGACTTCGCACTATGATTGAGCAAGAAATACAGCAATTTGAACATTACTTTAATTTAATTCGAGACTATCTCATCAACTATAGCATGCAAGTTGTTGGCGCAATTGTCATCTTAGTAGTTGGCTTATGGCTTTCTAACCGACTATCTAAAATGGTAGAACAGCTCATGCTGCGCCATAAAATGGATGTAACCTTAACTAACTTTATCAGTAATGTTGTAAAAGTACTGCTCATCATTATGTTCGTGATCATTGCACTGGGTAAACTTGGGATCAGTGTAACCCCATTTGTAGCAGCCATTGGTGCAGCATCTTTAGGGGCTGGCTTAGCTCTGCAAGGCATGCTATCAAACTACGGCTCTGGGCTTGCCATCATTGCTACCCGACCTTTTATTGTCGGAGATACAATTTCAGTTAAAGGAGTTAGTGGACTTGTTAAAGTAATCGAACTCGGCCATACAATCTTGGTAAATGAAGACCAAGTTGAAATTACCATTCCAAATAAACATATTATTGGAGAAATCCTCCATAACACATTTAAATATTCATTAGTGAAAGGTGACATTGGTATTGCCTATAGTGCTTGCCCAAACACGGCAATTAAAGTCATTAACCAAGTGCTTTGTGCCCATTCAAATGTGACAAATAACCCAGCACCCCAAATTGGGATCGAACGATTCGGTGATAGCGCAATAATTATCAGTTATCGTTATTGGGTACCGACCACTCAAATTATTGAGTCTAAACTCGCGATTAACCAGCTCATTTACAATGCTATTAAAGCAGCAAATATTGATATTCCTTTTCCACAAAGAGTTGTTACGATCAATAAAAGTGATGACTAAATAGAATAGAAAAAAGGCACCTTTCAGTGCCTTTTATGTGGTTGGGTAACACTTAAATCTACTAATAAATTACTGTTGAGATCAATGCCCGTGCAGCACAAAGATCTGACATCATTCTGCTCATCGCCTCTTGTGAACTCAAATACCCCGTTGCAGCTTCACCGTCATCTAAAAAGAATGACATAAGCTGTCCTCGACGCGTCACTATATACATAGTCAATGCACTGTGACCTTTACTCTGTAAAGTTTGCACAAACTCACTACTCGGAACAGAGAGCTCAACGTGAACTTGGTCACTACTAGACAATTGATCTTCGGATATTTCTTTGCACACAAGCCAAGTCTCGCTCTGAGAAAACGGATCTTTCTTTCGAGCAAAGCATTGCACATCAAGAGGCAACCCCGGTACTGACCGAAATGTAAAAATACTGCTATTGAAGTGCCTAAGACCCACGTTCATTTTATCGACAAATATGCCGATATTATCTAACTCAGTACTTACATAGTTATCTACCATGGCTCGCCACCGGAATAAATCACACTTATTTAACTATAATTCTACTTTTAATTAGTGCAAGATTTCTATCATATGTAAATATTTAACACTAAATACGATAATTTACTAGGTTTTTCGATGAACCACTGATTTTCAAGACAAATAGCTTCAGAAAAATAGCAATATACGCTTTTATACAAAAGTACCAGGGCGAATTGTTTTAGAGAAATAATGTAATTTTAAAAACAAAAAAGCACGATAAAAAATCGTGCTTTTAAGCATGAACTGTCATCGGTCATTACAGACCTTATATGCGCAATACGTATCTTATGCTTTACGCCAGGTGGTCTTTCCTGCACTGTCTTCAAGCACAACCCCAAGCTCAGTGAGTGCATCTCGTGCCGCATCAGCAGCTGCCCAGTCTTTATTTGCCCGAGCTTCATTTCGAGCAACGATCAACCCTTCAATCTTTGCAACTTCATCATTACCTTGCTCACCTTGCAAGAATGCTTCAGGCGCTTGCTGCGCAATACCTAATATCTCACCTAATTTTACAAGCACATATGCATGCTCTCCTGCTGCTTTTACATCTTTCTCTCTTAGCACATTAATTTCTTTTGCTAATTCAAAAATCACAGGTAAAGCTTCTGGTGTATTAAAGTCATCGTTCATTGCCGATTCGAAACGTTTAACGTAGATGTTCTCTGCTAGTTCCACTGCGATTGTTTCGATGCCGCGTAAAGCGGTATAAATACGTTCTAACGAGGCGCGTGCTTGGTCAAGGTTTTCTTGAGAGTAATTTAATTGACTTCGGTATTGCCCATTAATTAAAAAGTAACGTACTGTTTCACGATCATACTTTTTAAGAACCTCTCGCACAGTAAAAAAATTCCCTAAAGACTTAGACATTTTCTCTTTGTTTACCTGCACCATACCTGTATGGATCCACGTATTTACATAGCGACCGTTGTTCGAACAGCATGATTGTGCGATTTCATTTTCGTGATGAGGAAACTGTAAATCAGAGCCACCTCCATGAATGTCAAAGAATTCACCTAAGTGTTTCGAGCTCATAGCACTACATTCTATGTGCCAACCTGGACGACCATCACCCCAAGGGGATGACCATGATGGCTCATCTGCTTTAGCCTTTTTCCACAGTACAAAGTCCAATGGATCATCTTTATCATGAGCCACCTCTACCCGAGCTCCCGCCTGCAACATTTCTAAATCTTGTTGAGATAACTGCCCATATTGCTCAAATGTAGACACGTCAAACAACACATCACCACTATTGGCAATATAGGCATGGCCTTTCGCGACTAGACGTTCAATCATTTCAATGATTTCATCCATATGACCAGTCACTGTCGGTTCTATATCCGCAGGTAAAATGTTTAATGCAGCAAAATCCTCATGCATCGCTTTAGTCATTCGAACCGTTAATTCATTAATTTCTTCGTTATTTTCAGCTGCTCTTTTTATTATTTTATCGTCAACATCTGTGATATTTCGTACATAAGTAACTTGGTAACCCAGATGACGTAAATACCGGTTCATAACATCGAACGAGACATAAGTGCGCGCATGCCCCACATGGCAGAAATCATAAATCGTAATACCACACACGTACATGTCGACTTTACCTTCGACTAATGGTTTAAACGGCGCCTTTTGGCGTGTAAGTGTATTGTATATCTGCAACATGTAGCGTTATTCCTAAACAAAAGTAGACATGAACAACAATGATAACACTTGCTCTGCCACCGCTCTATACCCAAATCAATACAAATCCATATGTTTACGCGCAATTTTTCATCAGCTGATAATAAATATGCGACGAAAATTGTCAGCCTAGTTATTTCTGCTATAGAATATCCTTCTTTGAAAACTAATTATTAGGAAGCCTCTATGGTTGTTCTACACACTAATTTCGGTGAGATCAGTATCAAACTATTCGCTGAAGAAGCGCCAGCTACTGTTGAAAACTTTTTAAATTACGCTAAATCCGGTTTTTATGATGGCACTATATTCCATCGTGTAATTGACGGGTTTATGGTTCAAGGTGGAGGCTTTACATCAGGTATGGAGCAAAAAACAGTCCAATCACCTATTCAAAATGAAGCGACTAATGGCTTAAGTAATAAAACAGGTACGTTGGCTATGGCACGTACGCCTGATCCACATTCAGCTACAGCGCAATTTTTCATTAACGTAAATAATAATGATTTTTTAAATTTCAGCAGTGAAACATCACAAGGCTGGGGCTATTGTGTGTTTGCTGAAGTCGTTGAAGGCATGGATATTGTCGAGAAAATTAAAAATGTAGCGACAGGCTCTTCAGGCTTTCATCAGGATGTCCCTCTTGAAGATGTGCTAATCGAAAAGGTTACTGTAGCTTAATCGATTACAACAAATCATAAGCGGGTCATTTACCCGCTTTATTTTGCAAGAGGCCCAATGCGTAAAACTTACTTTATCTCTGACCTTCATTTGACCGATGACCGCCCTGACATTACCCGTGCTTTTTATGATTTTCTTGATACGCATATGAATCAAGAAGTCGATGCGCTATATATTTTAGGCGATTTCTTTGAAGTCTGGATTGGTGATGATGAACAAGCACCCTTGGCTATTAACATTGCTGAAAAATTAAAAACATTACAAAGCATGCATATTTCAGTGTACTTTTTGCACGGCAATCGAGATTTTTTACTTGGTAAAGCTTATGCACAGCAAGCCGGCTTTACGTTACTGCCTGAACAAATTGTAGTCAATTTATACGGCACTGATACAGTTATACTCCATGGTGATGAAATGTGTACGCAAGACATTGCCTATCAACAGTTTCGTAAAAAAAGTAGAGGGTGGTGGTGGCCCAAACTCATTCTTGCGACACCACTTTGGTACCGCCGTAGAGTAGCTAGAAAAGCACGTTTAAAAAGCAAACAAAATCAATCAGGGAAAGCAGTTGAAATACTCGATGTGACAAACGATGCCGTCAAAGACATGTTTGCACAACACAATGTATGCAATATGATCCACGGTCATACACATCGACCTTATGTCCATACATATGAACCAATACAGCCTGAACAACCACTTCTTACCCGGACTGTATTAGGTGATTGGTATAGCCAAAGTTCATACTTAGTCGTTAATGAACTTGGCCAAAAACTCAAAGGGACGACCTTAAAGTAAATTCAACAAAGCAACTTATACTGGATATCCTGAGTGAAATTTAAAGTCTGTATCTGGGGAAGTGATCAAGCCCGCTTCTACTTCACCAAAAAACGTCACTCGTTCAGAAATATCACCACCAGCAATCTCTTCTGCCAGTGTTAAATAATCTTGATAGTGGCGTGCTTCTGAGCGCAATAAAGAAACATAAAAGTCCCCAAGCCTTTTATCAACATGAGGCGCAAGCTTAGCAAAACGCTCACATGAACGAGCTTCAATATAAGCACCACAAATCAACTTATCAATCATCGCATCCGGCTCATACGTTTTAACATGACGCAGCATCCCCTTTGCGTAGCGGCACGGGGTAATACTGCGATATTCAACGCCATACTCATCCATGATCTCTAACACTTGATAAAAGTGATGTAACTCTTCTTTAATCAGAATTACCATTTTATCTATCAAATCTTGCCCATATGGTGAATTAGATTTTGGGATCACTGACTTTGTGAGTTTATTCTTGCCAGGAAGCGCACGCCAATCCCCTTCTCGCTTATAAATGAGTGTTTCAAAGGGCTTTAACCACTCTAATAAGGCATCAGCACTGTCTTTATCAACTGCATATTTACGTATCAAGAACATCGCTGACTGGGCTGCTTTGAGCTCGCAGATCAGATGGTCAATTAAGACAATTGATAAATTATCTGGGTCAATTGCAGCTTCAATCCACGCTTGAGGTGTTTCACATTGTAAGAATTGTTTAATTGGGTGTAATAGCTCGTCCAAGGGTTACATCTCTTCTAAAATTCAGGAAAATAGGTCTTATGACTCTTAATTTTGCGCAACACGAGCAATTATACCATAACCCTACCCAACACAAGTAGTCGATACTTCGCCTTGAACCGACTCGGTAAACAGGTTTTACTTCATCTGTTTTCAAATAATTCAAAACTTTTCAATTAGACGAAAGTTTAACCTTTTCTTGACAAAAATTGAGCAGTCCCTCATAAATTATATGTGCAGTATAAAAATAATACCGACAACAAAAAGGGGCATAATATGATTTTTAACCATTTGTGGGGCTTATACGCTCACCCACTTGAAGAGTGGCAAACAATAGATAACCGTCATGAAAGCGTAAAGTACAGCCTATCTCATATTGCAATAATCGCATTGATCCCAAGTATTATGGGGTATTACTCATCAGTTCATCTAGGATGGGAAATTGGTGTTGGAGATGCCGTTTATTTAACACATGAAAGCGCACTACTTATTGGCATTGCCATGTATACAGCACTCATTTTAGGCATTTTTGCCTTATCGTACCTTGCACATTGGATGGCGGTTACATTTGGCGCCAAACCAACATTTACCCAAACTTTAGAGCTCTCTGCTTATACAGCAACACCTATGTTTATGTCGGCATTCTCAGCATTTTACCCTGAACTTTGGTTTGTGGTATCTGCGGGAATGGTTGCCTTAGCGTATTCTGTGTACTTGCTCTACACAGGTGTGCCAATACTTATGCATATTCCTGAGGAACGCGGGTTTATCTATGCCAGCTCTGTGGTGACTTGCGGTTTGATACTACTCGTGATTATATTAGCTGCAACAGCAATTTTATGGACCAATGGCATAATTAGTCCTACATTCAATTAGGGGTATCGAAACCGACACCCCTTGCTTTTATCCTAAATTAAAAAGGAGCGACCAGTCGCTCCTTTTTTGTTTTAATGAACCTGTTAACTGACTATAAAGTTATTCACCTTCGTCTGTTTCTTGGTTATGTAACTCTAAACTAGAAGACATGGCATGTTCACGTGTTGACTTAGCTGAATCATTACGTAATGCATCAATGCGATTCAAATAATTTTGATCAACATCTCCAGTAATGTATTCCCCATCAAATACTGATGTTTCGAATACTTTAATCTCTGGATTCTCTTGACCAACCGCAGCAATCAAATCATTCAGCGATTGATAAATTAGGCCATCGGCGCCAATGCTTGCGTTAATATCTTCAACTTCCCGTCCGTGCGCAATCAGTTCTGCCGCAGATGGCATATCAATACCGTACACGTTAGGGAAACGTACTTCTGGTGCTGCTGATGCAAAATACACATTTTTTGCACCGGCTTCACGCGCCATTTCAACAATTTGCGCCGATGTTGTACCACGTACAATTGAATCATCAACAAGTAAGACGTTTTTGCCTTTAAATTCACTGTCGATTGCATTGAGCTTGCGACGAACTGATTTCTTTCGTAGTTCCTGCCCCGGCATAATGAATGTCCGGCCAATGTAACGGTTTTTCACAAACCCTTGGCGGTACGGCAAGTTCAACTCAGACGCTATTTCTAACGCTACATCACAAGATGTTTCTGGAATAGGAATAACCACGTCAATGTCTTTGTCTGCCCAATCTCTTGCTATTTTCTCACCCAATTTAGTACCCATATTCATACGGGTCGCATAAACTGACATATTATCAATAACTGAGTCTGGGCGGGCAAAATAAACAAACTCGAAAATACACGGTGCATGTTGAGTTTTCACTGCACAGATTTGTGAATGCAATTGTCCATCTTCGGTTACATAAATCGCTTCGCCTGGCGCGACGTCACGAACAAACTCAAAACCATCAATCTTTAACGCAACACTTTCAGAGGCAAACATATACTCAACACCACTGCTCGTCTCTCGTTTGCCAAAAACCAGTGGGCGAATGCCGTTTGGATCTCTAAATGCAAGAATACCATGTCCGATGATCATCGCAATACTCGCATAACCACCTGTTGCCTGTGCATTTACCTCGGTAATTGCATTAAACATGTCTTCAGCATCGAGTTTCATCTTGTTAGGTTTACCTAACTCATGTGCCAATATATTTAATAAAATTTCAGAGTCTGACGTTGTATTTACATGACGGCGCGCCGTGGTAAATAAACGCTCTTTAAGTGCTTCTGCATTGGTTAAATTACCATTATGAGCAAGACCAATACCAAAAGGAGAGTTCACATAAAAAGGCTGAGCTTCAGCTGAGCTAGAAGAGCCTGCTGTTGGATAGCGCACATGCCCAATGCCGATGTTACCTTGTAGGCGCTTCATATGACGTGTATGGAACACATCTTTTACTAAACCATTTGCTTTACGTAGACTAAACGTATTATTGTCAATAGTAATTATGCCAGCAGCATCTTGGCCACGGTGTTGCAAAACAGTTAAGCCATCATAAATCGCCTGATTTACAGGAGAAGTTCCGACTATCCCAACGATACCACACATGAAATTTTCCTCGCCGATTAACGGTTTACTGAATTTAAAAAGCTGGAGTTATGCTCAAGGTAGGTAAAAAACCACTCTATCACAAAGCCAAATTCAGGGATCAAAGTAGATGCTGACCACCACTGCGTGCCAGGCGCACTAGTGAATGCATCCAGAAAAAACAATAAGGCGCTGACGACCAGTACGCCTCGTAAACCACCAAATACGATTCCGAAAAGTCGATCGGTGCCAGACAAACCCGTGCGCTGCACAAGCTCACCTAAGATATAGTTAACAAACCCACCCAACATCAAGGTCGCAATGAATAATATGGCAATTGCGGCCGCATTTCTTAAAAGGGGTTCTGAAATGGAAGTGAGAAAGGTTGCTAGATATTGATAAAAAAGACTAGAGATAAAGAATGCGCCGATCCATACGACTAGAGACATAGCTTCTTTGACGAAACCACGAAGTAAGCCAAATAATGTCGATAACCCGACAATACACAGTATAGCGTAATCAACCCAGATCATAATAACCAATAAGTCGTTAATTTGGGCGCATTCTATAAGAGCCTAAAGGCAATTACCAGATCATTTTGCAATATTGAACTGAGTAAGACGGCCATTCAATTTGGTTAATTCTTTCAATTTAGATAGCTTAGATTCGAGTTTCGTCTTATCCAGGTCTGGGCCAACAAACACTTTGGTCAATGTACCATTAGGCGTTTTTACTGGTCGTGTAAAAGCTTTAAAGCCAGCATTGTGTAACTTTTTAACCAACGCATCCACATTCGGTTTATGTGAAAAGCTACCCAACTGAATCACATAAGCCATTTTTGTCAGGTTGGAAGTGCTATTACGCACCGGGGGAGTGACTTTGGGCTGAGACTTTACTGTGACTTTTTCTGGTGCAGGTTTGACTTGCCCTTGCACTGTTGCGTCTGTAGTAGACACATTTGCACTACTATTTTTCGTCTCAGATTCATCGGCTTCAACCTCACTATTTACTTCAGTTGCTTTTACAGCAGGTTCAAGTAAATGCTCATCGTCTGCCTCAACCTCCTCAATAGCCTCACCACGTATCGTTGGGCCGTTCTCTACTCGCAGGTTTATTTTCGATTTTAAATCGACTGTCGTAAACTCAGGACGTTCTGGGATGGCTTTAAAGCCTTCTTTGTAGTGAACCTTTTCACCATCAAGAATATTGGGAATAAAAACTATGGCCGCAACAACGACGATACTTGTTCCTACTAGACGGTTAATAAATCCTGAGTTCACGTAATTACTCTCTATTTATTCAAAATATGCAATGGCATCTGCCACCGTGAAAAATGAGCCAAAGATAATCAATACAGTCTGCTCATCTAGTATTGGTACAATACAGTCAAGCGCCTCTTTAACGCTGTCAAATACCTGACTCGATGCTATGTTTGGTATCAATGTTTGTAAGTTGGTTGCTAATTCTGCACGAGGGTTTTGCAAAGACGCACATGACCATGTATCTACTAAATCAACCACTTCATTGATAACACTCAATTTATCTTTATCTGCAAGCATAGCGATTAATGCATGAATTTTAAAGCCCCGCGCTTTAAAGTCATTCAATTTATGTGCTAAATACCGTGCTGACTCTGGGTTGTGTGCCACATCCGTGAATACTCTCGGCTGCGCACTTAACTGCTGAAAACGGCCTTCAACTTGCAAGTCAATCAAACATTGCCTAATGACATCTTCTTCTGGTAATAAATTTAACCGTGCCAATGTGGTTAATGCTGTGGTGACATTTTGCGCTGGAATAGAGGGCTTAGCAAATTCATAATCAAAATCGTTATAAATCCACCTAAACCCCGTAGGCGTAGGAATAAATAAAAAGTCACGCTTTGACAGTATCAAATCAGCGTCAATTTCAACGCCATAATCGGTTACTGTATGGGGTATTTTTAAATCCCCCACAATAGCTGGCGTATCTTTACGGAAAATACCTGCTTTATCGTACCCGACTAGCTCTCGGGTATCTCCTAAATATTCCTTGTGATCTAAATCAATCGTCGTGATCACACTCGCATATGGTGTAACAATATTGGTCGCATCATGTCGTCCACCTAATCCAACCTCAAGAAGGATAAAGTCGACTGCAAAGCGCTTAAAAATAGCAAGCGCACCCAATGTGCCATATTCAAAATAGGTTAAAGGGGTCTCTTTTCTACCCAGCTCTAATAAATGAAAAGCATCAACATGCACTTGATCTTCTAGTTCTTTTCCATTTATTCTGACACGCTCGTTATAACGACTTAAGTGGGGTGATGCATAGGTACCAACACTATACCCTTGAGCAAGCAAAAGTGACTCTAAACAACGTGCAGTTGTTCCTTTGCCATTTGTCCCAGCGATAAGAATAATTTTGCTTGGCGTGTCAAGTAAGTCAATATTTTGCGCAACTTCTTGGACTCGTGCTAAACCCATTGCAATATTCGCAGGGTGCACACTTTCTAAATAACAAAGCCAATCATCAAGGTTTGACGATTGGCTGGGCGTCTGAATTGTCATAAACGTAGCTTAAACTAAAAAATTTACGCTACTCTATGCTCTTGTTCAGTTGAAGGCAAGTCCATAAACTTAGCAAGTATACGTGCTAAGGTATCTCTCATTTCGCGTCGGTCAACAATCATATCGATTGCACCATGCTCTAATAAGAATTCACTGCGCTGAAAACCATCTGGTAACGTTTCACGTACAGTTTGTTCAATAACACGTGGGCCCGCAAAACCAATAAGTGCTTTTGGCTCTGCAACATTAATATCACCTAGCATAGCAAGCGATGCAGAAACCCCACCCATTGTTGGGTCGGTTAACACTGAAATAAATGGCAAACCTTTCTCACTCATTTTTGCCAACGCCGCGCTTGTTTTAGCCATTTGCATTAACGACATCAAAGCTTCCTGCATACGTGCACCGCCAGATGAAGAGAAGCATACCAATGGCATATTATGCTCTAAACTTTGGTTCACTGCGTCAACAAAACGCGCGCCAACAACAGAGGCCATTGACCCGCCCATGAAAGCAAATTCGAATGAAACAGCAGCAACAGGCATACCTTTCAAACGGCCTGTCATAGCAACCAACGCATCTTTTTCGCCGCTTACTTTTTGTGCTGATGAAATTCGATCTGAATATTTTTTCGAATCTTTAAATTTTAGTACGTCTTTCGGCTCATGCTGAGCACCAATCTCTTGAAGATCAGCATCGTCTAAAAAATACTCTAAGCGCTTACGAGCGCTTAAACGCATATGATGATCACATTTAGGGCAGACATTTAATGACTTTTCAAGTTCAGCTTTATATAAAATAGCATCACAATCTCCGCATTTTGCCCATACACCTTCAGGAATTTCTTTTTTACCCGAAGCTTTTGCTGTTTTAGGTAAGATCTTTTCTAACCAACTCATTTGCAACTCTCTTGTGCTAATTCTGTGTCGCGACGTCTGTAAATACAGACAAACTGATTCAATTAAACCATGATTTAGACTACAACGGTATAAAAAACTGGTCTTAGTAGTCATGCCATAATACGAGCCATAACAAACAAATCAATAATAATTTACTTATATTTATTATAATAAACATTATTGATACTTATGACTAAATTAGAATGGCCTCGGCTCGAAAATAATTTTTACACACATTCACTATCGAACGCATTAATAACGTTTGTGTTATTAATGACGAATCAACTAACGTATTATTCAATGTCTTTATTTGGTAAAAATAATGGTCCTAGTGACGTAGACGGTATTCCCCACTTTTCAGGATAATCCACATCCACTAAATACAAGCCATTTGGTTTTGCCGTTGCGCCTGCTTGTGTGCGGTCTTTAAGTGTTAACAGCTCCGCCATCCACTGTGGAGACTGTTTCCCCATACCAATGTCAGTCAAACATCCAGTGATATTTCGGACCATATGATGCAAAAATGCATTCGCTTTAATATCAATAACTAAATAATCATTTACGCGCTCTACGCTTAAATGGTGGATATTACGAAACGGGGTATTCGATTGACAATGTACCGCCCGAAAAGAGGTAAAGTCTTGTTCGCCTAACATGGCAGGACACGCAGCCTGCATCAAGTTTTCGTCAAGGGGATGATGAAAATGCGTTACACCACTGCGCAGTATTCCTGGTCGATATGCATGGTTATAAATAACATATCGATACCGTCTCGCCGTCGCACTAAAGCGTGCATGAAATTCATCATCAACTTGCTGCGCATAGCGTACCGCAATATCGTCAGGCAACATCGAGTTTAAACCCAAAGTGAAGGCGCTCATGTCTCGCTCAGCATGGGTATCAAAGTGAACAACTTGACCGGTTGCATGCACCCCCGCATCGGTGCGCCCAGCGCACACTATATCAATAGGATGATTACAGATACGAGATAATGCTGTTTCCAGCTCTTGCTGTACACTATTTACGTGAGGCTGGCGTTGCCAGCCACTGTAATTTGCCCCGTTGTATTCTATTCCTAATGCTACACGCATATTCACTTCTTATCTCAATGTTTTAATAGCCGAGCATTTTATGCGATCGCCCGCATGAATAAAAGCGTGCTCGTGATACTTAGCTTATTTATCGCCATTAACCCCTGTACTACCGAAATTATTCAATTTATAGATATGGGCACCACTCAATAAAAAAGGTATAGCAAGCTATACCTTTAATCACCTTCGTTGATTTGATTCATCTAGTGCTCAAGCTTACTTTGTAACGCTTGCGCTTCTCTTTGAACCGACTCAGGGCCATTTTCTAAAACTTCTTGGATAACTCCCATAGCACCATCATAATCTTCAATTTCAATATAGGCACGAGCCAAGTCGAGTTTTGCGGAGAAACCATCTGCTTCTAAGTCAACATCGGTTGCATTATCCCCTGCTAAAAACTCATCAAAATCCCCTAACCCAACATCCATATCTGCTTCATTGTAAGGTTCTTCTGAGGGTTCTAAATCATCACTTTGAGATAACAAATCATCGATATTGACAAATTGATCTTCCTCTTCAACTTCATGCTCTTCTGATACGCTAGCAGTATCCGTCTCGTTTAACTCGGTTTCTAGCTCGTCACTCAGTAATGATTCAAAATCAACTTCCACGTCATCCAAATCATCAATATTCACAGAGTCTGGTTCTGATAAATCATTAAGCAGCGCATCAAAGTCTGTGTCCGATAAATTAGACATAAACTCACTTTCAATTGCCGCCTCATCGATTTCTAATTGCTCTGTATTTTCTTCCTCTGCTGACAATGTATCTAAATTAGATAAAAACTCATCTGGAGATACCGTTTTTTCAACATCATCAGTGGAGCCTGAATCTTCCTCCTCAAATTCAAACTCAGGTGCATCAGCCAAATTGGATGGCTGTATAGCTTCACTTTCAAGTGCTTGCGTTAAATCAGATTCAACAGACTCCGCAACGTCATTTACAGGCTCATCTACCTTCTCTGCTTGTTCGTCGAATTCACCTAATGTGTCATCCAGTACTTCATGATGCGTCTCTGCGCTGGCATCATCACTTACGTCATCACTCTCGGGCTCTAACGCTTGTGCTAGATCCGGTTCAGGCTTATCTGATTCCGCAACATCACTTGCAGGCTCATCGGCCATAGCATCCATTG